>DASRHG010000146.1:0-102153 GCA_035650655.1 Binatia bacterium
CACGTCCATCGCGCCGCCGAGGTTCATCATCGCCGGGAACGCGGGGATGACGGCGAACGTCGGGAGGACCTTCAGATCGCGCTCGTACGTGAACTGGAGCTCGTCGGGGCCCGCGCCGACCCCGAGCGCGTAGAGGATGACGTCGCGCTCGGTGTACGTGTGGGTGACGGCGCCGAGCTTCTTCCCGACGGCGGAGAGGTCGATCGGCATGGCGGGGGAGATCACACCGATTGACGCCCTACGTCAAGGGGTCCTACAACGCGCGGGGCCATGGAATCGCTCGTCGGGCGGCGCGCCGTGGTGACGGGCGCGTCGAGCGGGATCGGCGCGGCCACCGTCCGCGCGCTCGCGGCGGCCGGCGCGTCCGTCGTGGCGGCGGCGCGACGGCGCGAGCGGCTCGAGGCGCTCGCGACCGATCTCGCCGCGCGCGGCGCCGAGGTCGTCGTGCAGCCGACGGACATGCGCCGGGAGGAGGACGTCCTGCGCCTGTTCGCCGTCGCGCGCGAGCGCCTGGGCGGCGTCGACGTGCTCGTCAACAACGCCGGCCTCGGGCGGGCCGCGCCGCTCTCCTCCGCGCCGACCGAGCTGTGGCGCGAGATGCTCGAGGTGAACGTGCTCGGCCTCTGCATCGCGACGCGCGAGGCGATCCAGGACATGGAGCGCCGCGGGAGCGCGGGGCACGTCGTCCACGTGTCGTCGATGGCGGGCCATCGCATCCCGGGGCCCGAGAGCGGGGTCTACGCGGCGACGAAGTTCGCGGTTCGCGCGCTCACCGAAGCGCTCCGCCAGGAGCTGCGCGCGCGGCAGAGCCCGATCCGCGTGACCGCGATCTCGCCCGGCCACGTGCTCACGGAGTTCGCCGACGTCTTCACCGGGACGCCGGGCGCCGCGCGCGCGCTCGACGGCCGCTTCAAGGTGCTCGAGGCGGACGACGTCGCCGAGGCGATCCTGTGGGTCCTCCGACGCCCGCCGTACGTCGAGGTGCACGACCTCCTCGTCCGGCCGACGGCGCAGCGGAACTGACGCGCGGCTAGCGTCCCGGAGGCTCCGAGATCGCCCGGACGGCCTCCGCGGTCTCGGTCGACGCGTCGAGGCGCGTCGCGAGGTCGGCCTGCGCGACGATGCCGACGATGCGACCCTCGGGGTCCACGACCGGGACGCGGCGCACCTGGTGCTCGCCCATCGCGGCGAGGACCGCGTCGACCTCGTCGTCGGGACGGACGGTGACGGGGCTCGGCGTCATGACCGACTCGACCGTGACGCGGCGGGCGTCCTCGCTCTGCGCCACGACCTCGAGGGCGAGGTCCCGGTCGGTCACGATGCCGACGGGGCGCCGCTCCTCGTCGACGACCGGCACGGCGCCGACGTCCTCGTCCTTCATGATCCGCGCGGCGTGCTGCACGGTGTCGTCCGGCGCGCAGCACGTCGGGTCGGGCGTCATGACGTCGCGCACGGTCCGGCGGCCGGCGGCGCCCGCGCGGGCCGTGATCTGGGCGGGCGCCGGCGTGCTCGGCTCCGTGTGCACGATCTCCGACTGCCCCGCGTCCTCGTAGCCCGCGGCGCCGCGCTCGCCCTGCCCCCACGCCGCCATGGTCCGGATCGGCGCCTCGCCTTTCGGAAGCGGGCCGGACGCGGGGTAGACGCCCGAGTGCCCCGTCTCGTCGACGCGGCCCCCGGCGCCGCCCGCGCGCCCACCCCCGCCGGCGCGGGGCGCGGCCCGGCGGGCGGGGCGGCGCTTCCGTGCGCTCGGCTTCACCGCCGGCCGCTTGCGGGCCCGCGTCTTCTCGGCGGGCTTCTTCGCCTGCTTCCGTTGCCGGGCCATCGTCGCCTCCGTGTCAGGTCTCGGCGTCGGGCGTGGGCTCGCGCCGGACGAACGCCTCGCGGTCGCGGCTCGGCACGCCGCCGTCGTCGGCGACCGCGGGGCCGCGGGGTGCCGCACCCTCGCCGCGCCCCGTCGTGCCGGCGTTCGGCGCCGAGAAGACGACGCGGCCCTCGTCGGACGGACCGTCCACGCTGCGCCACGCGATCGCCCGCTCGCGGCGCCGGGCCGTCGCGACCACCTCGCCCGCGCGCTCGATGCCGGCGGTGTCCCCGATCCACCGCAGCCGATCCTCGCCGACGGGCCGGACCTCGCGCAGCGCCGGCACGACGCCGGAGAGGGCCTCGAACCGCGTCGCCGCCGCCCAGACGGCGCCGAGCGGCGTGTCCTCGATCGCCCGCGCGATGCGCTGCATTTCCGGACCGTATCGCGCCGGCCGGGTCGCGATATGCCCGGGGAACGTGAGGGTGCGCCGGCGCGCTCAGTCGGGGAGGGCAGCGAGGCGACCGAGGAACGCACGCGCCGCCGCCCACATCGGCTCCAGGACGTCGGTCAGCTCGTGCCCCGCGTCGAGGAGGACGAGCTCGCGCGCGTCCGGGCGGCGGCGGACGAAGCGCTCGACGTCGGCGAGCGGCACCGTGTCGTCGCGGCGACCCGCGAAGACGAGCGCGGGACACGTCGGATCGGGCTCCGCGGGCCAGCGGGCGGCGTCGTCCAGGAGGTCGATCGCGAGCGGGAGGTAGGTCTCGCGGCCGTAGTGCCAGACGGGCATGGTGCCGGTCGCGCGCCAGCGGGCGAAGGCGTCGGCCCCGATCCGCCCCGGCCAGCGCTGCGCGAAGCCGAACGCGGGCGCGAAGAGGACGAGCGCGGGAACGCGGTCGGGCCGGCGCGCCGCGGTGAGCGCCGCGAGGTAGCCGCCGAGGCTCGAGCCGAGGAGGACGGCGGGCGCACGGTCGAGCAGCGCGTCGACGATGCGGAGCATGCCCGTGATCGTCTGATGCGTGAAGTCGGGCGCGAGGTCCGGGATCTCGAGCGCGACGCCGTGCTCGGCGAGCGCCGCGCGGAAGAACTGCGCCTTCGTGCTGCCCGGTCCCGACGCGAACCCGTGGAGGTAGACGAGCACTCAGTACGCGTCGATCGCCGCCAGGCGCTCGCGATGGAGCGCCGGGTCGCCGAAGGCGACCTCGTTCCAGCGGGCGCGCTTGAACCAGAGATGCATGTCGTGCTCCCACGTGAAGCCGATCCCGCCGTGGATCTGGACGGCGCGGCCGACGGTCGCCGTGTACACCTCGCCGAGCCGCGCCTTCGCCATCGCGGCGGCCCGCGCCGCCTCGCGCGGCCGGTGATCGAATGCCCAGGCCGCCCACCAGACGAGCGAGCGCGAGGGCTCCACCTCGGCCGCCATCTCGGCCGCCATGTGCTTCACCGCCTGGAAGGAGCCGATCGGGCGGCCGAACTGCTGGCGCGTCTTCGAGTACTCGACCGCCATCTCGAGCGCGCGCGCGGCGCCCCCGAGGCTGTCCGCCGCGATGCCGACGGCGCCGAGGTCGAGGAGCCTCGCGAGGAGCGGCCAGCCCTCGCCCGGTCGCCCGACGAGCGCGTCCCGACCGACCGCGACGTCGCGCAGCTCCACCTCCCCGACGCGACGGGTGAGGTCGATCGTCGCCGACGGGCGCACGCGGACGCCGGGCGCCGTCGCCTCGACGAGGAAGAGCGACACGCCGCGCGGGTCGGTCCCCGGCGTCGTGCGCGCGGCGACGAGGAGGAGGTCGGCGCCCGGCACGCCCATCACGAAGAGCTTCGTGCCCGCGAGGCGCCAGCCGCCGCGCGCCGCGCGCGCCCGGAGCCCGACGCCGGCCGGGTCGTGGCGGTCGCTCTCCTCGAGGTACGCGAGCGCGCCGAGCGTCTCGCCGGCGACGAGCCGCGGCAGCCATCGCGTGCGCTGCGCCGCGGAGCCGGCGCGGACGAGCGCCGCGGTCACGAGCTGCGTGCCGAGGAACGGCCCGGGCGCGACGGCGCGTCCCATCTCTTCGAGCACGAGCGCCAGCTCGAGCGTGCCGAGGCCGAGCCCACCCCAGGCTTCGGGGACGGCGAGCCCCGTCCAGCCGAGCTCGGCGAGCCGGGCGTAGAGCGCGCGCGGCACGCCGTCCGCGGTCTTCGCCGTCTCGCGCACGAGCGCGGGCGGGCACTCGCGCGCGAGGAGCTCGCGCGCGGAGCGCTGGAGCGCCTCCTGGTCCTCCGAGAGTCCGAAGTCGATCACGGTCGCTCCTCGCTCACGCCGCCGCGTCCCGCCGCGGCTCCTTCGGCATGCCGAGCCCCCGCTCGGCGATGATGTTCTTCTGGATCTGGGACGTCCCGCCGCCGATGATGAGGCCGAGCGAGAACATGAAGTCGAGCGGCCAGATGCCGCGGTCGCGGGCGCGCCGGTCGGTCCGCGCGAGCGGGCCGTAGGACCCGAGGATGTCGAGCGCGGCCTTCGCGAGGTCGTGGTTCAGCTCGGTGGCGACGAGCTTGTTGACGGCGGCCGAGATGCCGGGGCGCCGGCCGCGGAGCGCGTCCGTCAGCTGCCGGTAGGCCTCGAGCTTCATCGTCTCGACGCGGATGGCGAGGCTCGCGAGCCGCTGCCGCACGACCGGGTCCTCGGCGGCCGGGCGGCCGTTGCGCGCGTGCGTGCGCGCGAGGCGGAGGAGCCCCTGGAAGATCTGCTGGGTGCGCGTCGTCGAGCCGAGCATGTTCCGCTCGTGCGCGAGCGTCGCGTTCGCCACCTGCCAGCCGTTGTTGAGGCCCCCCACGAGGTTCGCCCGTGGCACGCGGACGTCCTCGAAGAAGACCTCGTTGAAGCCGGCGTCGCCCGTCATCTGGACGAGGGGACGGACGGTGATGCCGGGGCTCCTCATGTCGATCAGGAGGTACGAGATGCCGCCGTGCTTCGGCGCGGCGGGATCCGTGCGGACGAGGCAGAACATCCAGTCCGCGTACTGGGCGTTCGACGTCCACACCTTCTGGCCGTTCACGACGAACGTGTCGCCGTCGAGCTCCGCGCGCGTGCGGAGCGACGCGAGGTCGGACCCGGCGCCCGGCTCGGAGTAGCCCTGACACCAGATCTCCTCGGCCGTCAGGATCTTCGGCAGGAAGCGGCGCCGCTGCTCCTCCGTCCCGTACTGGATGAGCGTCGGGCCGACCATCTGGATGCCCATCATCCCGATGAGACCCGGCGCGCGCGCCCGCACCATCTCCTCGTTGACGATCGTCTGGCGCATCAGGTCCGCGCCCTGGCCGCCGTACTCGCGGGGCCAGCCCATCGCGAGGTAGCCGGCCTCCCACACCTTCCGCTGCCACGCCTTCGCCTGTGCGATGCGGCGCGGGTCGCCCCATTCCATGGGCCGCTCCTCGCGGCTCTTCTTCGGGACGTTCGCCGCGAGCCAGCGGCGGACGGTCTGCTGGAACGCGCGCTCCTCGGGTGTGTACGAGAGATCCATGGTCCGTTCGCTAGCACGAGTGCCGCGGCGCAGGCCAGGAGTCGCGCGCCCGTCGCGGCTCAGCGGAAGAGCGTCGCGGCGAGCTCGCGGCGGTAGCGCTCCGTGAGGGGGCTCTCGGCGCCGAGGACCTCGAAGACGTCCAGCATCGTCTTCCGCGCCGCGCCGTCGTCGTGCCTCGGGTCGCGGCGCACGACCTCGAGGAGCTCGGCGAGCGCCTCCGCGTACCTTCCGCGGGCGGCGAGGTGGCGGCCGAGGGCGAGCCGCGCGTCGAGGTCGTCGAGGTGCATGGCGACGCGGTGGCGGAGCGTCGCCTCGTCGCCGACGGCGTCCACGCGCGTGCGCAGCTCGGCCGCGAGGCGCCGGGCCTCGCGCGCGCCCGGCGCGCCCGGCGGGACGCGGTCGAGGAGCTGGAGCGCTTCGGCGTCGTCCCCGCGCGCGGCGTGGACGCGGGCGAGGCCGAGGAGCGCCCCGGCGTGGCGGGCATCGCGGGCGAGCGCCTCCTCGAAGCGCAGCTCCGCGACCGCCGGCTCGCCCGCCGCCAGCCGGGCCTCGCCTTCGGTCGCGAGCCGGTCGGCCTCGGACGGCACGACCGCGTCGAGGAAGCGACGGACGCCGGCCTCCGGCTGCGCGCCCGTGAACTCCGCGACGACGCGGCCGTCCCGGAACGCCTTCACGGCCGGGATGCCACGGATCCCGAATCGCGCCGCGACGCCGGACGCCTCGTCGACGTTCACCTTGGCGAGGACGAAGCTGCCCGCGTACTCGATCCCGAGCCGCTCGAGGATCGGGCCGAGCGCCCGGCACGGCGCGCACCAGGGCGCCCAGAAGTCGACGACGACCGGCACCGCGCGCGACCGCTCGAGCACCTGGCGCTCGAAGTCCGCGTCGCCGACGTCGACGACGAATCGCATCTCGCCTTCGGCCTCCGCCATCCGGCGAACGTGCGCGATCGGCGCCCCGTTGGCAATGCCCGGCCGGCGGCCCCGCCGCGCGCACGGCGCAGGGGGCGACGGCGACGGATGGGCGCCGGGAGGGGTCGCGCGCTAGTTAATAAATGAAGCACGGAGCGTGCCAGCCGGCCGTCGGGCCGCACGCCGCGCGCGCGGTCGCCCGCGCGTCGTGTCAGGGACGCGGCGCGGCGACGCGGACGCCCGGACACGGGACGAGCTCCCAGCCGTCGATCAGCGTGTGCACCTCGGCCGCGTCGCCGGGGGGACGCCGCCGGCGCCAGTACGCGCCCGTCGGCGCGCGCGCGCCGCGCACCGTGCGGCGCGCGTCGCGATCGCGGGCGAGCGCGCGCACGACGTCCTTCGGGACGCGGTCGTGGTAGAGATGCGCGAGGAACGGCCAGCAGGGATGATCGCGCGCGCGGAGCGCGCAGCCGCCGAGGAGGAGCACGATCGCCGTCGCCGCCGCGGCGCGCATCGGCCGCGACCCGATCAATTGACAGCCCCGAGCTCGCTCTCTTATAAGGGAGTCCCGTAGCCAGTCCCGGACCGAGGACCGAGCGTGGCGGTGCCCTTCGGCGACGGGCGTCGTGGCGAGAGGTGCGCGGCCGGTACCCGGCTGCGGTTTTTTTATGCACGCGCTCGCCGTGGCGGTCATTCCCGCGCGCTATCACTCGACCCGGCTGCCGGGAAAGCCGCTCGCCGAGATCGCGGGACGGCCGATGATCTGCCACGTCGCCGAGCGGACGCGGCGCGCGCGCGGGCTCGCGCGCGTGATCGTCGCGACCGACGACGTGCGCATCCGCGACGCGGTCGCACCGACCGGCGTCGAGGTGGTGATGACGCGGGCGGATCATCCGACGGGCACGGACCGGCTCGCCGAGGTCGCGCGCGGGCTCGACGCCGACGTGCTCGTCAACGTGCAGGGCGACCTCCCGCTCCTCGACCCCGCGATGATCGAGCGCCTCGCCGCGCGGATGCGCGACGAGCCGTCGCTCCCGATGGCGACGCTCGCCGCGCCGATCGACGACGAGGCGGAGTGGCGCTCGCCGCACGTCGTCAAGGTGGTCGTCGCGCTCGACGGGCGGGCGCTCTACTTCTCGCGGAGCCCGCTGCCGTTCGACCGCGACGGCGCGCGGCTTGCGGGCGAGCCGTGCGGCTGGCGGCACATCGGGATGTACGCGTACCGGCGGGACGTGCTGCTCCGCCTGGCCGCGCTCCGGCCGACGCCGCTCGAGCGGCGCGAGCGGCTCGAGCAGCTGCGCGCGCTCGAGCATGGGATCGGAATCGGCATCGTCGAGTGGACGGCGGACCCGCCCGTGATCGAGGTCGACACCGCGGACGACCTCGCGCGGGCCGAGCGGGCGATGAGGGGGGCGTCGTGAAGAGCGCGTCCAAGACGAAGTTCATCTTCGTGACGGGTGGGGTCGTCTCGTCGCTCGGCAAGGGGGTCGCGTCGGCCTCGATCGGCGCGCTCCTCGAGACGCGCGGGCTCAAGGTGACGCTCGTCAAGATGGACCCGTACATCAACGTCGACCCGGGCACGATGAGCCCCTTCCAGCACGGCGAGGTGTTCGTCACGGACGACGGCGCCGAGACGGACCTCGATCTCGGGCACTACGAGCGCTACGTCTCGACGCGGATGGGGCGGCGCAACAACTTCACGACGGGCCAGGTCTACGACACGGTCATCACGCGCGAGCGCCGCGGCGACTACCTCGGCGGCACCGTGCAGGTGATCCCGCACATCACCGACGAGATCAAGCGCCGCATCAAGGAGGCGGCCGAGGGCTTCAACGTCTGCATCGGCGAGGTGGGCGGCACGGTCGGCGACATCGAAAGCCTCCCCTTCGTCGAGGCGATCCGCGAGTTCGGCTGGGACGTCGGGCGGCAGAACGTGCTCTACGTGCACCTGACGCTCGTGCCGTTCATCCCGACGGCCGGGGAGTTGAAGACGAAGCCGACGCAGCACAGCGTGAAGGAGCTGACGGGGCTCGGCATCCAGCCCGACGTGCTCCTCTGCCGCGCCGCGAAGCCGCTCGAGAAGAAGGTGAAGGCGAAGATCGCGCTCTTCTGCAACGTCGACGAGGCGAGCGTCATCAGCGCGCCCGACGTCGAGACGATCTACGAGGTGCCGCTCCTGTTCAACGCCGAGGGTCTCGACGAGCGTATCGTCGAGAAGCTCAACATCTTCACCGGCTCGCCGAACCTCGCCCGCTGGCGCCGCATGGTGTCGACCATCAAGAACCCGAAGGGCAAGGTCCGGATCGCGATGGTCGGGAAGTACGTCGAGCTCACCGACTCGTACAAGAGCTTGAACGAGGCGCTCACGCACGGCGGGATCGCGAACGACTGCCGCGTCGAGGTGACGTACGTCGACTCGGAGAAGATCGAGCAGGAGGGGCTCCCCGAGAGCGTCCGCACGGCCGACGGCATCCTCGTCCCGATGGGGTTCGGCCCGCGCGGGACCGAGGGGAAGATCACGGCCGTCCGCTACGCGCGCGAGGAGAAGATCCCGTTCCTCGGCATCTGCTTCGGGATGCAGATGGCGGTGATCGAGTTCGCGCGGCACGTGTGCGGGCTCGAGCGCGCGAACTCGACCGAGGTGGACCCGAACACGCCCCATCCCGTGATCGATCTGATGACCACGCAGCGCGGCCTCACCCAGAAGGGCGGCACGATGCGGCTCGGCGCGTACCCGTGCGTGCTCGAGGAGAAGTCGATGGCGCGGAAGCTCTACAAGGCGAAGAGGATCTCCGAGCGCCATCGGCACCGCTACGAGTTCAACAACGCGTATCGGGAGAAGCTCGCCGCGGGGGGGCTCCTGTTCGCGGGCGTGTCGCCGGACGGCGCCCTGGTCGAGATGATCGAGCTCCCCGACCACCCGTGGTTCATCGGGAGCCAGTTCCATCCCGAGTTCAGGTCCCGGCCGATGGACTGCCATCCGCTCTTCAAGGGCTTCATCAAGGCCGCGCTCCAGGAGCGGAAGAGTCACCGCGAGGCACCGCTCCTCGGCGGGCTCAAAGTGGTGAAGGGGTAGTGCGCGCGCGCGTTCGCGTCGGGTCCGTCGAGATCGGCGGCGGCGCGCCACTCGCAGTGATCGCCGGGCCGTGCGTCATCGAGTCGCGCGCCTCGGCGCTCGCGCACGCGCGGCGCCTCGCCGCGATCGCCGCGGAGACGGGCGTCCCCCTCGTCTACAAGTCGTCCTTCGACAAGGCGAACCGGACGGCGCTCGAGTCGTTCCGCGGGGTCGGGCTGGAGGAGGGGCTCGCCGTCCTCGCCGAGGTCCGGGGGACGACGGCGCTTCCCGTCCTCACCGACGTGCACGAGACGGCGCAGATCGCGCCCGCCGCGGCCGTGGTCGACGTGCTCCAGACGCCGGCGTTCCTCTGCCGGCAGACGGACTTCATCGTGGCCGTCGCCGCGGCGGGAAGGCCCGTGAACCTCAAGAAGGGACAGTTCCTGTCGCCGGCGGAGATGGCGCGCGTCGTCGAGAAGGCGCGCTCGACGGGGAACCGCGACCTCCTCGTGACGGAGCGCGGCTTCGCGTTCGGCTACAACAACCTCGTGGCGGACATGCGCGCGCTCCCGGAGCTGGCGGAGACGGGATGTCCCGTCGTCTTCGATGCCACGCACAGCGTGCAGCGCCCGGGTGGGCTCGGGCGCGCGTCCGGCGGCGACCGCCGCTTCGTCGCGGCGCTCGCGCGGGCGGCCGTGGCCGCCGGCGCGGACGCGATCTTCATGGAGGTGCACGAGGATCCCGACCGCGCGCTCTCCGACGGCGCGACGAGCCTCCCGCTCGCCGAGCTGCCGGCGCTCCTCGCCGACCTCATGGCGATCGACCGTGCGCTCGGCGCGCGGAGGCGCGCGTGAGCAGCGACCGCCTCGCGGCCCGGCTCGCCTCGGCCCGGCGGGTCCTCGGGGTCGAGCGCGCGGCGCTCGACGCGCTCGCCGAGCGGCTCGACGCCCGCTTCGCCCGCGCGATCGGGATCCTCCTCGGGTGCCGCGGCCGGGTGGTGGTGTCGGGCGTCGGGAAGTCGGGCCTCGTCTGCCGGAAGATCGCCGCGACGCTCGCCTCGACCGGCACGCCGGCGCTCTTCCTGCACGCGGGCGAGGGCAGCCACGGCGACCTCGGCACGCTCGTCCGCGGCGACGTCCTCCTCGCCGTCTCGAACAGCGGCGAGACGGAAGAGCTGCTTCGCATCCTCCCCGTCGCGCGCCGCCTCGGGATGCCGCTCATCGCGGTCACCGGCAACCCGGCGTCGACGCTCGCGCGCACCGCCGACGTCGTGCTCGACGTGAGCGTCCCGGAGGAGGCGTGCCCGCTCGGACTCGCGCCGACGTCGAGCACGACGGCCACGATGGCGCTCGGCGACGCGCTCGCCATCGCACTCCTCGAGGAGCGCGGCTTCTCGGTCGAGGACTTCGCCCTGCTCCATCCCGCGGGCGCCCTCGGGCGGCGGCTCCTGCGCGTCGAGGAGCTGATGCACCGCGGGGACGGGGTGCCCATCGTCGGCGAGCATGCGTCGCTCGAGGACACGCTCGTCGAGATCACGTCGAAGCGCCTCGGCATGACGGCCGTCGTCGACGGCACGGGCGCGCTCGTCGGCGTCATCACCGACGGCGACCTTCGCCGCGGACTCGAGCGTGCGGCGGACATCCGCACGCTCACCGCGCGCGACCTGATGTCGTCGGCGCCGAAGACGATTGCAGGCACGGCGCTCGCCGCGGAGGCGGTCGCCGTGATGGAGCGCCACGCGATCACGTCGCTCGTGATCTGCGCCGACGCCGGCCGCCGGCCGGTCGGCGTGATCCACCTGCACGACCTCCTGCGCGCCGGCGTCGTCTGAGCGGACCGTGGCTCCCTCGCCGCGACGTCGCACGCTGTGGCGCCGTTTCCGTCGCGCGACGCGCGGCCCGCGCAACGCCGCCCTCGCCGCCGGGATCTGGCACGCGGCGCGGCTCCTCGGGCGCCTGCCGGTGCCGGCGGCGCTCGCGGTGGGGCGCGGGCTCGGCACGGGGGCCCACGCCGTGCTCGGCGAGGCGCGCCGCCTGGCGCTCGTCCAGCTCGGCGTCGCGTTCCCGACGCTTCCGCTCGACGCGCGCGCCCGGCTCGTCCGCGCGACCTTCGTGCACGCGGGCGAGTCGTTCGCGGAGCTGGCGCTCTGGCCGAAGCTCGTGCGGCGGCCGGACTACGTCCGCGTCGAGCAGCTCGCCGTCCTCGACGACGCGCTCCACGCCGGCCGGGGCGCGATCGCGGTGACCGGGCACACGGGGAACTGGGAGCTCCTCGCCGCGACGGTGGCGGCGCGCGGCTATCCGGTGACGGTGGTCGCCCGCCGCGTGAACGACCGGCGCTTCGACGCGCTCGTCAACCGCTTCCGCCGAAGCGTCGGGCTCGAGGTCCTCGTCCGCGACGCCCCGCAGTTCCTCGCCGGCGTCCGCGACGCGCTCGCCCGGAACCGCATCGTCGCGATGCTCATCGACCAGGACACGCGCGGCGCGGGCGTCTTCGTCCCCTTCTTCGGGCGGCTCGCGCACACGCCCCCGGGCGCTGCGTTGCTCGCGCTGCGCGCGCGGGTCCCGCTCGTGACCGTGTTCATCGAGCGGCGTCCGGGCGGCGGCCACCTCGTCCGCTTCGCGCCGGTCGCCGTTCCCGCCGAGCGCGGTCGCGCCGCCGTCGTCGGGCTCACGGCCGCGCTCACGACGGCGATCGAGGCGCAGATCCGCCGCGCGCCGGCGGAGTGGGTGTGGTGGCACGAGCGCTGGCGCCGGACGCCGCCCGCGCCCGCGCCGCCGACGCACGGCGCCGCGGTGTCCTGAGCCGCGGCGCCGCCTTTACACCCCCAGGGTCGCGTGGTAGGCGTGCGATCCAGACGGGGACCGTCAGCGATTCCCATGCGAAGGACACGGCTGCGCGCGGCGCTGCTCGTCGTGGTGGCGGTCACCTTGGTGGGCATCGGGTTCCTGGTCCGTCGGAACGTGTCCGCGCGGCGTGCGCACACGGTCCTCGACCTCGGCGCCGACTTCCTTCCCGAGGTCGCGCAGCACATCCAGCAGTTCCACCGCGTGAAGATGGAGAACGGCCGAACGACCTGGGAGATCACCGCGCGGGACGCGCAGTACTACCAGGAGTCGAAGGAGATCGTGGTCCGCGAGCCGCACATGACGTTCTTCCTCCAGCGCGACGGCCGCCAGGTGCACGTGAGCGGCGCGGAGGGGCGGCTCCTCCTCGAGGGCGAGAGCCGCAGCGAGCTCCGCACGCTCACGCTCCGCGGCAGCGTCGTCGTGCAGCTCGACGACCTCCAACTGAAGACGGAAGAGGCCACCTACGACCGGGCGACGGACCTGATCACCGCGCCGCAGCTCGTGACGATCCACGGGCGAACGATCGACGTCCGGGGCCAGGGCATGGAGCTCCGCGTCGGGCCCCAGCAGGTCCGCCTCCTCGAGGCCGTTCACACGGTGCTCCGCTCCGATGCGGCCACGTCCTGAGATCGTGCTCCTCGCCACCCTGCTGGCCGCCGGCGCGGCGGGTGCGGAGTCGTCGCGGGACGGCCTCCCGACGGGCGGCCTCCTCGACGCGGGGAAGTTCGGCAGCCGGAAGGAGCCGATCACCGTCACCTCGGACACGCTCGACTACGACTACAAGAACAACGTCGTCGTCTACCGCGGCGACGTGCTCGCGGTGCAGGGCGACGTGAAGGTGAAGAGCGACCGGCTCACGATCACGCTCGAGACGAGCGGGAAGGCGAAGGACGACAAGGACCCGGCGGCGCCGGCTCCGACGTCGGCGAACCCGAGCCCGATCCCCGACCCCTCGGAGAAGGGCGCGCAGAGGCTGAAGGAGGTGATTGCCGAAGGTCACGTACGGATCGACAGCGGCACGCGATGGGCGACCGGCGGCAAGGCGGTCTTCGATCAGAAGCACCGGACGCTCGTGCTGACGGACCAGCCGAAGCTGCACGAGGGCTCGAACGAGGTGGGCGGCGACCGCGTGATCGTCTACCTCGACGAGGACCGCAGCGTCGTCGAGGGCGGGCGCCAGCGGGTGAAGGCGGTCCTCTACCCCGGGACGGAGAACGGGCTCGCCCCCGCCGAGGGCAAGCGCAGGAAGCCGGGCGACGCGCCGAAGGCGGCCGGCGGCGAGCCGTCGGGCGGCGAGGCGCCGGTCGCCGAGGGCGACACGCGCCGGCCCACGTCGGGAGCGACGGGGCCGTGAACGGGACCGGAGCGGCCGTCCTTCGCGCGGAACGGCTCGTGAAGACGTACGTCGGACGGCGCGTCGTCAACGAGGTGTCGGTCGAGGTGCGCGCGGGCGAGATCGTCGGGCTCCTCGGACCGAACGGCGCGGGGAAGACGACGACGTTCTACATGATCGTCGGCCTCGCGCGGCCGGACGCCGGCGTCGTGTCGCTCAACGGCGAGGACATCACGCAGCTGCCGATGTACGAGCGCGCGCGCCGCGGCATCAGCTATCTGCCGCAGGAGCCCTCGATCTTCCGCAAGCTCACCGTCGAGCAGAACATCCTCGCGATCCTCGAGACGCTCGGCCTCGACGGCGAGGAGCGCGCGGAACGGCTCCGGGGGCTGCTCGACGAGCTCGGCATGGCGCGCCTCGCGAAGAGCAAGGCGTACTCGCTCTCCGGGGGCGAGCGCCGGCGGCTCGAGATCACGCGCGCGCTCGTCATCTCCCCGTCGTTCATGCTGCTCGACGAGCCGTTCGCCGGCATCGATCCCATCGCTGTGGTTGACATTCAGGGCATTGTGACTCAGTTAAAAGAGCGGGGCATCGGGGTGTTGATCACCGACCACAACGTGCGCGAAACGCTCGGCATCTGCGACCGGGCGTACATCCTGAACGACGGCGCCGTCCTCGAAGAGGGCGTGCCCGCCGAGATCGCCGCGAGCAAACGCGCACGCGAGATCTATCTGGGCGAGAAGTTCCGGCTGTAGGATCGCGGCCACCTGATGGCAGCCGACGCGCGCATCGTCCTCCAGCAGCGGCTCACGCAGCAGCTCGTGATGACGCCGCAGCTGCGGCAGGCGATCAAGATCCTCCAGGTCTCGCGCGCGGAGCTCGAATCGCTCATCGACCAAGAGCTCACCGAGAACCCGGTCCTCGAGGAGAACCTCGAGGACAAGCCGGAGCAGCCGGCCGACGTCGTGCCGACCGTCGACGGGCAGAACGGGCTCGAGGACTACCAGGCGGAGCCCGAGACGAAGCCCGAGGTGGAGCAGGCGTCGAGCGTCAGCGAGATCGACTGGAAGGAGTACGCCGAGAACTACTCGAACGACATCCACGGCTCGATCGGCCACGGCTCCGCCGCGGACGACGAGGACCGGCGCGCCGCGCTCGAGAACGTCCTCGTCAAGCGCACGCTCCTGCCCGACCACTTGATGTGGCAGCTCCGCCTGTCGTCGATGACGGAGCGCGAGAAGGAAGTCGGCGCGATCATCATCGGGAGCCTCGACAAGGACGGCTACCTCCCGCTCCAGCTCGAAGAGGTCGCGTTCCTCGCCGACACCTGGCCCGACACGGAGATCGTCGAGCGCGTGCTCCGCCGCCTCCAGGAGTTCGACCCGCCCGGCGTCGCGGCGCGCAACCTCTCCGAGTGCCTCCTGATCCAGCTCCGGCAGCTCGGCGTCGAGGACGACTCGCTCGCCTCGCGCATCGTCCGCGACTTCCTCCCGATGCTCGAGAGCCGGCGCTTCGACCGGCTCGCGCGCGAGCTCGGCGTGACCATCGAGCAGGTCGCGGAGGCCTCGAAGCTCATCTCCGTCCTCGAGCCGAAGCCCGGGCGCGACTTCAGCGACGCCGACACCCGGTACGTGACGCCCGACGTCTACGTCCACAAGGTGGGCGACGAGTACATCGTCACGCTGAACGACGAGGGCCTACCCCGTCTCCGCGTCTCCTCCTTCTATCGCCGGATGCTGGGCGCGAACGGGTCCCCCGAGGCGCGCGGCTACATCCAGGAGAAGATGCGCGCGGCCGCGTGGCTGATCAAATCGATCCAACAGCGCCAGCGGACGCTCTACATGGTCACCTCGAGCATCGTGAAGTTCCAGCGGGAGTTCCTCGAGAAGGGCGTCTCGCACCTCCGCCCGCTCGTGCTGAAGGACGTGGCGAACGACATCGGCATGCACGAGTCGACCGTGAGCCGTGCGACGGCGGGCAAGTACGTCCACACCCCGCAGGGCACGTTCGAGCTCAAGTACTTCTTCACCTCGAGCCTCCGCGGCGGACACGGCGAGGACGTCTCGGCCGAGAGCGTGAAGGAGAAGATCCGCGAGATCATCGCCAAGGAGGACGCGCGCAAGCCGCTCTCCGACCAGTACATTGCGGAGCTGCTCGGGCGGGAGGGGATCGACATCGCGCGCCGGACCGTCGCCAAGTATCGCGAGCTGATGGGCATCCTGCCGTCGTCGAAGCGGAAGCAGGTCTACTAGCGTTCGAGGTTGATGCCGCCCGCGCCTTCCGGCACGATCGCCCGCAGGCAGGAGGCCTCGCATGCAGATCACGGTGACGTTCCGCCACGTCGAGCCGACGGCGGCGCTTCGCACCTACGCGGAAGAGAAGCTCGAGCGCGTGAAGAAGTACCTTCGCCGGCCGATCGACGCCCACGTGATCCTCTCCGTCGCGAAGGAGCGGCACGTCGCGGAGATCACCCTCAAGGCGGACCACCAGACGCTCTTCGCCCAGGAGGAGACGCACGACCTCTACGCGGCGATCGACCTGGCGCTCGACAAGCTGGAGCACCAGGCGCAGAAGCTGAACGCGAAGCGGAAGAACCACAAGGGCGCGGGACGCGCGGCGGGCGAGACGGAGGTCACGTCGAGCGTCCTCGCCGCGGACCGGCGGGACTCGAGCGGCGCACCGGAGGTGATCCGCACGCAGCGCGTGCCGGCGAAGCCGATGTCGGTGGAGGAGGCGGTCGAGCAGCTCGCGAGCTCGCGCGACGAGTTCCTCGTCTTCACCAACGCCTCCAGCCAGACGCTCGCGGTCCTCTACCGCCGCAACGACGGCAACTACGGCCTCATCGAGCCGGCGACGCGGTGACGGCGCGCCGATGAAGATCACCGACATCCTGACGGAAGACTCCGTCGTCGCGGGCCTGGCAGGCCGCTCGAAGGGCGACGTGATCGCCGAGCTCGCGGACGTCGTCGCCGCGCGCCACCCCGAGATCGACCGCGACCGCCTCGTGCAGGCGCTGGAGGACCGGGAGCGGCTCAACAGCACGGCCCTCGGCGAGGGCGTCGCGATCCCGCACGGGAAGCTCGCGGGCGTGAAGCGCGTCCTCGCCGCCTTCGGGCGGAGCTCGCAGGGCGTCGACTTCAGCTCGCTCGACGGGAAGCCGACGCACCTCTTCTTCCTGCTCGTCGCCCCCGAGGACTCCGCGGGCGCCCACCTGAAGGCGCTCGCGCGCATCTCGCGTCTGCTGAAGGACCAGGGCTTCCGCGCGAAGCTCCTGCGCGCGTCGGACGCGAGGGAGCTCTACCGGACCATCCGCGAGGAGGACGAGAAGTATTGACGGTCACCGTCCGCGAGCTGCTCGACGTCTCGGGTGAGCGGCTGAAGCTGCGGCTCGTCGCCGGCGCTCGCGGTCTCGACCGGCCGATCGCGCAGCCCCGCGTGCAGCTCCCGGGGCTCGCGCTCGCGGGCTTCCTGCCGCAGCTCCATCCCGACCGCGTCCAGGTGCTCGGCAACAGCGAGGTCTCGTACCTGGCCACGCTCGAGGAGGCCGCCGCACGCGCGGCGACCCGGGCCGTCGCCGAGGCGGGCGTCTCGTGCTTCGTGGTGACGAACGGCAACGAGCCGCCGCCGGTGCTCGTCGAGTCGGCGGAGGCGGCGGGCGTGCCGGTCCTGCGCTCGGCGCTCCGCACCGCGGACTTCATCGACGTCGCGACCGCCTGGCTCGAGACGCGCCTCGCACCCGAGACGCTCCTCCACGGGGACCTCGTCGAGATCCACGGCGTCGGCGTCCTCATCCTCGGGAAGAGCGGCATCGGGAAGAGCGAAGCGGCGCTCGAGCTCGTGTCGCGCGGGCACCGGCTCGTCGCCGACGACGTCGTCCAGGTCCGGCGCCTCTCGCCGTCAGTCGTCCGCGGCCACGCGGCCCGACTCCTCGAGCACCAAATGGAGATCCGCGGCGTCGGCGTCATCGACATCGAGGCGCTCTTCGGCACGCTCGCGACGCTCGACGAGCGGCAGATCGACCTCGTCGTCGAGCTCGTCGAGTGGCCGGGGGCGCCCGACCGGCTCGGCCTCGTCGAGGAGCGCCACGAGCTGCTCGAGGTGGAGCTGCCCCTCGTGCGCCTCCCGGTGCGGCCGGGGCGGACGATCGCGATGCTGGTCGAGACGGCCGCGCGGAACTACCTGCTCCGCCGTCGCGGGCGGAACACGGCGACCGAGCTCGCGGCGCGCGTCGACCGGGAGCTCGAGGAGCGCCGCGGGCGGCGCCGCGCGCGGGAAGGCGTGTGAAGCAGGCGCTCCGGCTCGTCGTCGTCACCGGGCTCTCTGGCTCGGGGAAGTCGACCGCGATCCACGTGCTCGAAGACCTGGGCTTCTACTGCATCGACAACATGCCGGTCGCGCTGATCCCGCGCTTCGTGGAGCTCTGGAAGAGCTCGCAGGAGGAGGTGACGCGCGTCGTGCTCGGCATCGACGTCCGCGAGCGCCACTTCCTCGCCGAGTTCCCCCGCGTCTGCGAGGAGCTCCGCCGCGAGGGCGTGCACCTCGAGGTGCTCTACCTCGAGGCGAGCGACGAGGTGCTCGTCCGCCGCTTCAGCGAGACGCGCCGGCCGCACCCCTCCGCGGACGGAGGCGCGGTCGCCGACGGGATCCGCCGCGAGCGCGAGAAGCTCCGGCCGCTCCGCGAGCTGGCCGACCGCGTGATCGACACGAGCGCGCTCACCGTCCACGAGCTCCGCGCGGCCCTCCGCGAGACGAGCGAGCGCGCCGAGTCCGGCACGATGACGATCACGATCCTCTCCTTCGGGTACAAGTACGGGCTCCCGACGGACGCGGACCTGGTGCTCGACTGTCGCTTCCTCCCGAACCCGTTCTTCGTCGAGGAGCTGCGGCCGAAGACCGGCAGCGACCCGGCGGTGGCCGACTACGTGCTCCGGCGCGACGAGACACAGCGGTTCCTCGCGAAGGTGGCCGACCTGCTCGCCTTCGCGATCCCGCGCTACCAGCACGAGGGCAAGAGCTACCTGACGATCGCCCTCGGCTGCACCGGCGGCCGCCACCGCTCGATCGTCCTCGCGGAGGAGCTGCGCCGCCGCCTCGAAGCGCGCGGCCACCGCATCCTCGTCCGCCACCGCGACGTCGACCGATGACGGGCGCGCGCGCCGCGGCAGGCGCGCCTCGAGTCCCTTGCCGGTCGCGCATCGCGGGAGTAGACATCCGGGCATGGTGGGCATGGTCGTCGTGGGGCATGGGCGGTTGGGCGAGGAAATGGTTCAGACGCTCGAGAGCGTGCTCGGCCCCATCGAGGCGCTCGAGGCCGTCGCGAACAGCTCGAGCGACTCGCCGGAGAGCGTTCGCGCCCGCATCGAGGCCGCCGTGCGTCGCGTCGACCGCGGTGCCGGCGTCATCATCCTGACCGACATGCTCGGTGACACGCCCACGAACCAGAGCCTCGCGCTCGCGCGCGAGATCGGCGCCGAGGTGGTCGCCGGCATCAACATGCCGATCCTCATCAAGCTCGCGACGACCCGTGACCAGATGGATGCCCACGCGCTCGCGTGCTTCATCCAGCGCTACGGGCAGGAGCACATCGTGTGGGCGACGGAGCCGCCTCCCGCCCGCCGCCGCCAGGCCACCTGAACCTCGATGGTCCCCTGCGCCCCGACCGAGTGCAGCGCGACCCTCGAGATCGTGAACCGCCTGGGGCTCCACGCGCGCGCCGCCGCGCTGCTCGTGCAGACGGCGAGCCGGTTCGACGCCGAGATCGCGATCGCGAAGGACGGACAGACGGTGAACGGGCGGAGCATCATGGGCGTCATGATGCTGGCCGCGGAGCAGGGCAGCCAGATCCACGTGACGGCGACCGGCCGCCAGGCGCGCGAGGCCCTCGACGCGATCCGCGCGCTCGTCGCGGCACGCTTCCAGGAGAGCGAGTAGCGCGGCGCCACGCGTCCGCCCGCCGGCGCGCGCTTGCTCCCGCGGACGCGCTTCCGGTATACGCCCGCGTTGGCGCCGCGCGCGTGCGGCCCGCCCGCTCCTCACCTCAGGAGGCAAGGACTCGATGTTGAAGGACTACGTGTTCACGTCGGAATCGGTGAACGAGGGTCACCCGGACAAGGTGTGCGACCAGATCTCGGACACCATCCTCGATGCGCTCCTCGCCGGCGACCCCGAGAGCCGGGTCGCGTGCGAGGCGCTCGTGAAGAGCGGGCTCGTCGTCGTCGCGGGCGAGATCACGAGCAAGACGAAGGTGGAGTTCGGTGAGGTCGCGAAGGGCGTCATCCGCGACATCGGCTACACGACGCGCGACACCGGCTTCGACCTCGAGAACTGCTCCGTCGTCACCTCGATCGTCCGCCAGTCGCCCGACATCTCGCAGGGCGTGACGGCGACCGGCGACCGCGAGCAGGGCGCGGGCGATCAGGGCATGATGTTCGGCTACGCGTGCGACGAGACGAAGGAGTACATGCCCTTCGCCATCTACACGGCGCACCGGATCGGCCAGCGGCTCGGCGAGGCGCGGCGCTCGGGGCTCCTCCCGTTCCTCCGCCCCGACGGCAAGTGCCAGGTGACGGTCGAGTACCGGGACGGCCAGGCCGTCCGCGCCGACACGGTCGTCGTCTCGACCCAGCACGCGCCCGACGTGTCTCAGTCGACGCTCCGCGAGGCGGTGATCGAGGAGGTGGTGAAGAAGGTCGTGCCCCCGGAGTTCCTCGACAAGAGCACCGTCTACTACATCAATCCCACCGGGCGCTTCGAGGTCGGTGGACCGCAGGGCGACTGCGGGCTCACCGGCCGCAAGATCATCGTCGACACGTACGGCGGCTACGGCCGCCACGGCGGCGGCGCCTTCAGCGGCAAGGATCCGAGCAAGGTCGACCGGAGCGCCGCGTACATGGCGCGCTACATCGCGAAGAACGTCGTCGCGGCCGAGCTCGCGCGACGCTGCGAGGTGCAGGTCGCGTACGCGATCGGCGTCGCGGATCCCGTCTCCGTCCTGGTCGACACCTTCGGCACGGGGGTCGTCCCGGACGAGCGGATCGGCGCGATCGTCCGCGACCTCTTCGATTTGAAGCCGGCCGCGATCATCCGGACGCTCGGCTTGAAGCGGCCGATCTACCGTCCGACGGCGTCGTACGGTCACTTCGGCCGCACGCCCGACGGCCCGCTCTTCACCTGGGAGCGCACCGACCGCGTCGACGATCTCCGCTCCGCCGCCGGCCTCGACCGCCGGCGCGAGAGCCGCGCGTGAAGCGAGGAATCTCGATGGCTGCCAAGCACGACGTGAAGTCCCTCGCCCTCGCCGCCGAGGGCAAGAAGCGGATCGAATGGGCCGACGAACGCATGCCCGTGCTGCGAAGCGTGCGCGAGGAGTTCGCGCGGGAGAAGCCGTTCCGCGGCATCCGGCTCTCGGGCTGTCTCCACGTGACGACCGAGACGGCGAACCTCATGCGGACGCTCAAGGCCGGCGGCGCCGACGTCGCGCTCTGCGCCTCGAACCCGCTCTCGACGCAGGACGACGTGGCCGCGGCGCTCGTCAAGTACGA
Source organism: Binatia bacterium (assembly GCA_035650655.1). GTDB lineage: Bacteria > Desulfobacterota > Binatia > DP-6 > DP-6 > DASRHG01. Next base: position 20,988 of record DASRHG010000146.1, read on the forward strand.
GAAGATTCCCGTGTTCGCCGTCCGCGGCGAGAACCGCAAGCGCTACTACGCCCACCTCCGCGCCGTCCTCGCCCGCCACCCTCAGCTCACGATGGACGACGGAGCGGACCTCGTGACGCTCCTCCACACGGAGCTCCGCGCGCAGGCCGAGGGGGTCCGCGCGAGCCTCGAGGAGACGACGACGGGCGTGATCCGGCTCCGCGCGATGGAGCGTGACGGGACGCTCCGCATCCCGGTCATCGCGGTGAACGACGCCGACACGAAGCACCTCTTCGACAACCGCTACGGCACGGGCCAGTCGACGATCGACGGCATCGTCCGCGCGACGGGCATGCTGATCGCCGGCAAGGTGTTCGTCATCGGCGGCTACGGGTGGTGCGGGCGCGGCGTCGCGTCGCGCGCGCGCGGCATGGGCGCCGACGTCGTCGTGACCGAGATCTCGCCGCTCCGCGCGCTGGAGGCGGCGATGGACGGCTTCCGCGTCATGCCGATGAAGGAGGCGGCGCGGATCGGCGACGTCTTCGTGACGCTCACCGGCGACATGCACGTGATCCGCGGCGAGCACTTCCCGCTCATGAAGGACGGCGCCATCCTCTGCAACTCGGGCCACTTCGACATCGAGATCGACCTCGGCGCCCTCGCGAAGATGGCGAAGCGCGTCGACCGCGGCGTCCGTCAGCACGTCGACGCCTACGTGCTGCCGAACGGCCGGCGGCTCTTCGTCCTCGGCGAGGGCCGGCTCGTGAACCTCGCCGCCGCCGAGGGCCATCCCGCCGACGTCATGGACATGAGCTTCGCGACGCAGGCGCTCGGGGCGCGCTGGGCGATCGAGCGGAGCAACAACGGCGGGCTCGCCGTCCGCGTGCACGACGTCCCGCCCGAGGTCGAGCAGCGCGTCGCCGCGCTCAAGCTCGACTCGATGGGCATCCGGATCGACCGCCTGACGCCCGAGCAGCGGAAGTACCTCGAGAGCTGGGAAGCCGGGACCTGAGCGCGGCGCGTCCGCTCAGACGAACGTCGCGGCGACGGCGTCGGCGAAGAGGAGCCCGCGCGGCGTGAGCCGGAGGCAGTGGCCCGCGGGCTCGACGAGCCCGTCCGCGACGAGCCGCTCGACCGCTGGGAACGCCGTCGCGAGCGCGACGCCGAACCGGCGCCGGAACGCGTCCGCGTCGACGCCCGCGATCCGGCGGAGGCCGGCGAAGCAGAACTCGCCGCGCGCCTGCGCCTCGGTGAGCACGCCGACCGCCGCGATCGCCGTGCCGCGCGCCGCGACGGCCGCCGCCCAGCGCGCCGGGTCGCGCTCGTTGGCGCTCCGCCGGCCGGGGAAGGGCTCCGCGCTGAACGAGTGCGCGCCCGGCCCGAGGCCCAGGTAGTCGGAGCCGTCCCAGTAGCGGGTGTTGTGCCGGCTCTCGAAGCCGGGCCGCGCGAAGCTCGAGATCTCGTAGCGCGCGAGCCCGGCCCCATCGAGGCGCACGGCGATGCGGGCCGCCATCTCGACCTCGTCGTCCTCGGAGACGGCGCGGAGCCGGCCGCGCGCGCGCCAGGCGGCGAACGGCGTCCCGGGCTCCCAGGTGAGGGCGTACGCCGAGACGTGCGGCGGCGCGAGCGCGAGGAGCGCGTCCAGGTCCGCCTCGCAGTCGGCGACCGTCTCGCCCGGGACGGCGTAGATGAGGTCGAGGCTCACGTTCACGAACCCGGCGGCGCGCGCGGCGGCGACCGCGGCCGGCGTGTCGGCGGCGGCGTGGTCGCGGCCGAGCGTCCGGAGGAGCCGCGCGTCGAAGGACTGGGCGCCGAGCGAGAGGCGCGTCACACCGGCTGCCCGGTAGCCGCGGAGCGAGGCGTCGGAGACCGTGCCGGGGTTCGCCTCGAGCGTCACCTCGGCGTCGGCGACGAGCCCCGTGCGGCGGGCCGCGTCGACGATCGACGCGACCGCGTCGGGCGCGAGCAGGGACGGCGTGCCGCCGCCCAGGTAGAGCGTCGCGACGGGCCGCCCGGCCCACGGCGGCGCGCTCGCGTGTGCCGCGAGCTCGCGGGCGACGGCGGCGGCGAACTCCGCGCCGGGGACGCGGGCGGCGGCGTGGACGTTGAAGTCGCAGTACGGGCAGACGTGCCGGCACCACGGCACGTGCACGTAGAGCGCGAACGGCGTCATGGCCGCGCGCGCGCGCTCATCGGTACCGGCGGAGCACGGCGATCACCTCGCCGCGGATCTCGACCTCGTCCGCCGGGGCGACGATCGGGGCGACGCGCTCGTTCGCCGGCATGAGCCGGACGCGGTCGCCGCGCTCGCGGTAGAGCTTCTTGACGGTCGCCTCGCCGCGGACGAGCGCCACGACCGTCGCGCCGTCGACCGCGTCGGGGCGCGCCTCGACGACCACGAGGTCGCCGTCGAGGATCCCCTCGTCGATCATCGAATCGCCGCGCACGCGGAGCGCGAACGTCTCACCGCGTCCAAGGAGCTCCTCGGGGAGCGTCACCGTCTCCGGCTCCTCGACGGGCTCGATCGGCGTGCCGGCGGCGACCCGGCCGAGGAGCGGCACCGTGACCGCCCGGGCGTCGGGCGCGACGGCGAGCTCGAGCGCGCGGCTCTGGTTCGGGAGCCGGCGGATGACGCCCTTCCGCTCGAGGTTCTGGAGGTGCTTGTGGACGGTCGCGAGCGAGGCGAGGTCGAAGTGACGGCCGATCTCCTCGAGCGTCGGCGCGTAGCCGTTCTCCGCGATGTACGCGCGCAGGTAGTCGAACATCTCCTTCTGCCGCCGGGTCATCATCGCCCCGTCCTCCCGGGCGAGCACCCTAAGCGAAGGAAAGGCGAACCGCAACGCCGGCCGCCAGCCGTTGACGGCCGGCGAGCATGGCACTCTCGTGGCCTCGTGACACCCTTCCGCGATCTCGCCGCCTTGTGCGAGGCGCTCGCGCGCACGCGCAGCCGGCGCGCGCTGGCGGGGCGTCTCGCGGAGTTCCTCGCCGCGCTCGACCCCGATGAGGTGCGGCCGGCGGTCCGGCTCCTCCTCGGGACGGCGGGGAAGGGCGAGGCGGCGGTGAGCGGCGCGACCGTCGCGCGCGTCCTCGCGCGGATGGCGGGACGGCCGCAGATGCCCCCCGAGGCGTGGGCGGGCGCCGTCGACTTCGGCGAGGCCGCCGAGCGCCTCCTCGCCGAGTCCGGGAGCGGGGCGGGCGAGCCCCCGGCGCTCGCGATCGCGGAGGTCGAGGCGCGGATCCGGGCGCTCGCGGGCGCGCGGGGCGCGGGCTCGCGGGCGGCGAAGGAGCGGCTCCTCGCCGACCTCCTCGCGGCGCTCACGCCGGTCGAGGCGAAGTACGTCGTGAAGAACCTGATCCGGGAGATGCGGACGGGGGTCGCCGATGGCATCGTCCTGGACGCGCTCGCGCGCGCCGCGGGGACGCGCCGCGACGCGATCGCCCGCATGCACCTCCTCGAGGGCGACCTCGCCGAGGTCGCCGCGCGCGTCCTCGCGCACCGGGGCGGGCCGCCGCCCGAGAGCGCGCTCGAGTACTTCCGGCCGCTCCGCCCGATGCTCGCCCAGACCGCGGAGAGCGTCACGGAGGCGCTCGCGCTCTTCGAGGGGCGCGCGGCGGTCGAGGAGAAGCTCGACGGGGCGCGCGTCCAGATTCACAAGCGCGGCTCCACCTGCCGGCTCTACTCGCGCCGCCTCCAGGAGCTGACGGGGAGCCTGCCCGACGTCGTGGCGCACGTCCACGCGGACCTCGCCGTCCCCGCCGCGATCCTCGAGGGCGAGGTGGTCGCCGTCGACGCCGCGGGCCGCATGCTCCCGTTCCAGGAGCTCATGCGCCGCTTCCGTCGCCGGCGCGACGTCGAGCGGCTCGTCGCCGAGGTGCCGGTGCGCCTCCAGCTGTTCGACGTCCTCCAGGTGGAGGACGCGCCGCTCATCGACGAGCCCTACGGCGCGCGATGGGCGACGCTCGAGCGCGTGCGGGGCGGCTGTGCGGGCGTCGGGCGCGTCGCGCCGGAGGACGCGACGGCGGGCGAGGCGTTCTACGCGCGCGCGCTCGCCGACGGGCTCGAGGGCGTCATGGTGAAGGGCCTCGACGCCCCGTACGCGCCGGGCATCCGCGGCCGGGGGTGGCTCAAGGTGAAGCGGGCGACGACGCTCGACCTGGTGGTCGTCGCCGCGGACCGCGGCTACGGCCGGCGGCACGGCTGGCTCAGCAACTACCACCTCGCCGCCCGCGACGAGGAGACGGGGCGGCTCGAGCCCGTCGGCAAGACGTTCAAGGGGCTCACGGACGCCGAGCTCCGGGCCATGACGGAGCGCCTCTCCGCCCTCGCGGTCGGCGAGCGCGGCCCGACCGTCTTCGTCGAGCCGCGCGTGGTCGTCGAGGTCCGCTTCTCCGACCTCCAGCGGAGCCCGACGTACCCGGCCGGCCTCGCGCTCCGCTTCGCGCGCATCGTCCGCGTCCGCGACGACAAGACGCCCGCCGAGGCCGACACGATCCAGCACCTCCGCACGCTCCTCGCGCGGCAGCAGGCCGGCGGACGCCCCGGCGGCGCCGAGCTTGCGAGCCCGGGACCCCGCCGCTAAGCTCGGCCGCGTGTCGGCGGCGCGTCTCGCCGGAGCCTTCGCCCTCGCGGGCGCCTTCGCGTGCATCGCGCTCGCGGCCGACCCGGTGCCCGGGCGCGTGATCCGGTACGACGCGGACACGCTCACCGTCCACGTGACCAAGGTCCCGCTCGACGAGGTGATCGCGGAGATCGGGCGCCAGACGGGAGCGGCGATCCGCGGCGGCGTGAAGGACGGCCGCGAGGTCACGGTCGAGTTCGACCGCGTCCCGCTCGCCGAGGCGCTCTCTCGCCTCCTCGGCGATCAGAACTTCGCGCTCGTCTACGGCGACGGCGGGAAGCTTCGCGTCGTCAAGCTCCTCGGCGGGCCGCAGCCCGTCGCGGTGGCGACGCCCGCGCCCGCGGCGCCGGCGTCGACGGCGGCGCCGCCGTCCGGCATGACCCCGCAGCAGGCCGCGATGCAGCTCGCGGCGATCCTCCAGGAGCACCCGCCGATTCCCGTGAGCGGCGCGCTCGCGCAGTCGCTCGGCCGCGACAACGCGACCTTCCTCGAAATCGTGAACGCGGGGCTCCATGCCGACGACGTGAACGTGCGCCAGGAGGCCGTGCGCGCGGGCATCCAGGCGATGGAGGGCGATTCCGACGTGCGGAACGGCGTCCTCGGGGCGATGAAGAACGTCGACGACACGACGCTCGCCGCGATGCTCCACGGCATCGCCGCCGACCACGCCGAGGAGTTCCTCGTCCGGACGGCGGCCGAGGCGAAGACCGGCGACCTGCGGCTGAAGGCGTCGGCGATCCTCCAACAGCTGCGGACGCAGAGCCGGCAGGTGAACGGCGGGTAGGCGGCCGGGCCGACCCGCGGGCACCCCGCGTCTAGCGCCGGCCGTTCACGAGCGCCCGGCGGTAGCGCGCGACGGCCAGGTTGTGGGCGGCGAGCGTGGCCGAGAACTCGTGCGTGCCGTCGCCGCGCGCGACGAAGTAGAGGTAGTCGACGTGCGCCGGATCGACGGCCGCCCGGAGCGCCGCCTCGCCCGGGTTCGCGATCGGCGCCGGGGGCAGGCCGCTCCGCATGTAGGTGTTGTAGGGCGTCGGGCGGAGGAGGTCCGCGTGCGTGAGCGTCCGGTCGTGCCCTTCGCGCCCGTAGAGCACGGTCGGGTCGGACTGGAGCGGCATGCCGCGCCGCAGGCGGTTCAGGAAGACGGCCGCGACGAGGGGGCGCTCCTCGGGCCGGCCCGTCTCCGCCTCGACGAGCGAGGCGAGCGTCACCGCCTCCTCCGCGGAGAGCCCGAGCGCGGCCGCGCGCAGCGCGAAGGTGGGTCCCGTCTTCTCCGCGAAGCGGTGGATCATCGTCCGGAGGATGCGCTCCTGCGGCATGCCGAGCGGGAAGGTGTACGTGTCGGGGAAGAGGTAGCCTTCCGCGCCGGTCGCGGGGAGGTCCTCCGAGGCGAGGAAGGCGGGGTCGTCCAACAGACAGAGGAAGCTCTCCTCCGATCCGAAGCCGGCGGCTGCGAGGAGGCCGACGACGTCGCGGAGCGTGCGGCCCTCGGGGATCGTCACGGCGTGGACCGGGTCCGGCGGGCCCGTGACGCGGGCGAGGAGCTCCAGCGGCGAGAGCGGCGTCGTCACGAAGTACTCGCCCCAGTGGACGTGCCGGTCGCGCCCGCTCACGCGCGCCCAGAGACGCAGCGCGAGCGGATGGGCGAGGACCCCCTGGCGGTGGAGGTCCGCGGCGATCTCGGCGAAGGGCTCGCCCTCGTCGACGGTGATCGTCACCGGCGTCGTGCGCGGCGGGCCCGGCGCGTGGAGGACGAGGGCGAGCGCCACGGCGACGGCGGCCGTGCCGAGCGCGAGGACCGCGAGCGCGGCGGCGAGGCGGCGGGCGGTCACGTCCTCAGCTCGCTCCCCGGCGGGCGAGGTAGCTCTGGAGGATGATCGTCGCCGCGACCTTGTCGACGAGGTCGCGCCGCCGGCGCCGGCTCACGTCCGCCGCGACGAGGACGCGCTCGGCCTCGACCGTCGTGAGGCGCTCGTCCCAGAACTCGAGCGGCAGGCCGAGGTGCTCGGCGGCGCGCGTCGCGAACGCACGCACCTTCGCCGCCTGCGGTCCTTCCGTCCCGTCGAGCGAGAGCGGCAGCCCGACGACGAGGCGCTCGGGCTCGTACGGGCGGAGCATCTCGGCGAGCGCCTCGAGGTCCCGCCGGCCGCCGACGCGCTTCACGACGCCGATGCCGTGCGCGGTGATGCCGAGCGCGTCGCTCACGGCGACCCCGATGCGCGCCTCGCCGACGTCGAGGGCCGCCACCCGCATGCGATCGACGCGTACACGGAGCGGCGGGAGCGCGCAAGAAACGATTTTGCGATTGACAACCAATACTGCGTTTGGCACGGTGCGCGCGCGCCCACCCAGTTCGCCGCGAGCGCCTTCCGCGGCGAGATCGGAGGATTCGGGAAGTGGTGAGAGACGGTGGCCTCGGGAGGCTCGTGCGAAGCATCGCGACCATCGCCTGCGTCGTCTCGCTCGTGCACCCGTGGCCCGCGAATGGCCGCCGTCATCGACGCGCCAACCGGACGCACCGCTCCCACGTGCCCCCGAAGAAGACGCGGCCGAAGGTCGCGCACTCCGCGCCGGCGCCCACCGCGTCGGAGAGCGCGGGGACGCGCGGGCTCGCGGAAGAGCACGTCCATCTGAAGCGCGGCGACACGCTCGACTCGGTGCTCGCCGCACGCGGCGTCGAGGCCGCCGAGGCGCGGCCGTGGGTCGCCGCCGCGGCCACCGTCTACGACCTCCGGCGGCTCCGCCCGCGGCGCGGCCTCACGCTGCGCTTCGATCGCGCGACGCACCGGCTCGAGGCCGTCCTGTACGAGATCGATGACCGGGCGCTCCTCGTGCTCGAGCGGAGCGCCCACGGCATCACGGCGCGGCACGCGACGCTCCCCTACTTCACGGAGGTGAAGGGTGTGGCGGGGCGGATCGACCGCGGCCTCCGCGAGGACGCCACCGAGGCCGGCGTGCCGCCGAGCGTCGTCTCCGAGGTGGCCGACATCTTCGGCTGGGAGCTCGACGTCGGGAGCGATCTCCATCCGGGCGACGAGTTCCGCATCCTCTACGAGAACATCTGGCAGACCGGCGAAACGCGCCCCGAGCCCGGGAAGGTGATCGGCGCGGAGATCGTCGCCGACGGCCGGCCGATGACCGCCGTCTACTTCGAGGACGCCGACGGCCACGGCGGCTACTACCGGCCGACCGGCGACGCCGTCTCGCGCGACCTCCTCCGCTACCCCGTGGAGTTCACCGAGATCAGCTCGGAGTTCTCGCTCGTGCGGCGTCACCCGATTCTCCACCGGAACCGCCCCCATCTGGGCGTCGACTTCGTCGCGCCCTCCGGCACGCCGGTCCGCGCGGTCGCAAACGGCGTCGTCAGCTACGAGGGATGGGTGAAGCAGCTCGGGCGCTGCGTCCGCATCGAGCACCCGAACGCGCTCACGTCGACGTACGGACACCTCCAGCGCATCGCCTCGGGCGTGAAGGCGGGCGCGTCCGTCGAGCGCGGGCAGGTGATCGGCTACGTCGGCGCGAGCGGCCTCGCGACGGGCCCGCATCTCCACTTCTCGCTCCATCGCGACGGCGAGTTCGTCGACCCGCTCGCCGTCTGGTCGGCGCCGGAGTCCCGCATCCCCGACGGCGCGCGGCGCGCCTTCGACCGCGTGCAGGCGGCGGTCACGCGGCAGCTCGCCGTCCTCCCCGAGACGCTCCACCCGCTCACGGTCTCGCTCTCGGCGCGCGAGCTCCGCGCGGAGTAGGGCGCACGCGGTATCTCGACGGCCCCCGCCCGCGGCTCTTCGCGCACCGGGGCGCGTCGGGCACGGCGCCGGAGAACACGCTCGAGGCGTTCGCCGCCGGCCTCACGGCGGGTGCCGACCGGCTCGAGCTCGACGTGCACGCGACCGCCGACGGCGCGGTCGTCGTCCTCCACGACGCGACCGTCGACCGCACGACCGACGGGACGGGTCCGGTGCGCGCGCTCCGGCTCGCCGAGGTGCAGGCGCTCGACGCCGGCTACCGCTTCGAGACGCCCGACGGCGCCTTCCCCTTCCGCGGGTGCGGCGTCCGGATCCCCACGCTCGCGGAGCTCCTCGCCGCGTGTCCCGACGTCGCGCTGAACGTCGAGATCAAGCAGGACGCGCCGCCGATCGAGGACGCGGTGCTCGCCGTCCTCGACCGGTTCGACGCCCGCCAGCGGACGCTCCTCGCCGCCGAGAGCGCGGCCATCATGGCGCGCATCCGGGCGCGTGCGCCCGACGTCGTGACGAGCTTCTCCGCCGCCGAGGTGGCGGACTTCGTCGCCCGGCTGCGCGACGGCCGGCTCGCGGGCTGGAGCCCGCCCGGCGTCGCGCTCCAGGTCCCGCCGGCCTGGGGCGGCGTCGCGATCGTCACCGCGGAGTCGGTCGCCGCCGCGCACGCCCACGGCGTCGAGGTCCACGCGTGGACGATCAACGACGAGGAAGAGATGCGCCGGCTGCTCGCGCTCGGCGTCGACGGGATCATGACCGACTTCCCGGCGCGCGCGGCGGCCGTCCTCGGCCGCGCCGGGCGCGGCTAACGGCCCGCGCCGGGCGCGAGCGCGTCGACGAGCGCGAGGAGCGGCGCGTGGAGGATGCCGTTCGAGGCGATCATCCCCGGCCGGAGCGGCGACGGCTGGTTGAAGACGAGCGGCCGACCGTCGAGGTCGGTCGCGCGGCCGCCCGCCTCCTCGACGAGGAGGACGCCCGCACAGATGTCCCACTCGTTCTTCGGCGTGAGCGTGAAGGTCGCGTCGCCGTGCCCGGCCGCGAGCTCGGCGAGCTTGAAGGCGACGCTGCCCGTGAGCGTCACGCGACAGTGCGGCTTGAAGGCGTCCCACTCGCCGCGCTTGTCCTCGGAGCGGCTCGCGAGCACGACGGCCCCGGCGACGTCGCGCGTCGCGCTCACGCGCGCCGGCGCGCCGTTCACCGTCGTCCCCTGACCGCGGACCGCGACGTAGAGCCGCTCGGCAGCGGGGTTGTACTCGACGGCGACGACCGGCCGCCCGTCCTCCGTGAGCGCGACGCAGACGCAGAACTCCGGGATGTGCTGGATGAACTCCTTCGTGCCGTCGAGCGGGTCGACGACCCAGACCCGGCGCTTGCCGAGGCGCTCGGTCGAGTCGGCGGTCTCCTCGGAGAGCCACCCGTCGGCGGGAAAGGCCGCGGCGACGTGGCGACGGATGCAGGCGTTCGCCTCGAGGTCGGCCTTCGTGAGCGGGCTGTCGGGGCCCTTCTGCCGCACCTCGACGCCACCCTCCTCGTAGTAGCGGCGGACGATCGCACCGGCCGCGCGCGCGGCCGCGACGGCGACCTCGCGCTCGCGCGCGAAGGCCGTCATTTCCGGCCGAGCGGCTTCGTCGCCTTGAATCCGCCGTCCGGCCCGAAGTCGTGCGCCTTGCGGTACTCCCGGACGAGCTTGTCCATGAGCGCCTCGCGCTGCTCGTAGAGCCGCTTCGGCTTCCGGGGCCTGTGGGTCGCGAGCGCGTAGGCGGTGAGGAGCGGGAGGGCGATCGTCGAGTCGCAGTAGCAGACGACGGTGTCGGGGAGGCGGTCCGGGTCGACCTTGCCCCAGGAGACGGCCTCGCTCGGCGTCGCGCCGGAGAGGCCGCCCGTGTCGACGCGCGCGTCGGTGAACTGCACGTAGTAGTCGTGCCCCTTCTCCTCGATGCCGAGCACCTCCTGGACCTGCGGCTCGGTCTGGAGGACGAAGTTCTTCGGCGACCCGCCGCCCAGCATGAGGACGCCCGACTTCCCGCCCGACCGCTTCGCGGCGAGGACGATCGCGGCCGTCTCGTTGACGTCGCGGCAGACGTCGATCTTGAGCTTGCACCCCTCGATCGCCAGCGCCGCGACGTTCATGCCGATCGAGCTGTCGCCCGGCGACGAGGTGTAGACGGGCACCGCGTGCTCCCACGCGGCGGCGAGCAGCGACTTCCGCGTGAGGCCGAGCGCACGCTGCCGCTCCGCGACGAAGCGGCCGATCACGTGGTGCATCTCGGCCGTCCCCATCTCGCGCTGGAACGGCTCGGCGAAGAGTATCTTCCGGAACCACGCGTCGGTGTCGAGCAGCACCTTGTAGTCGAAGACGATGTCGTAGATGCGGACGACCTCGTCCTTCCGCAGCGCGACGTCGTCGAGATCGGGACGCCCGCGGTGCATCGAGAGGCCGAGGCCGAAGTGCGTGTCGTGGTAGAGGTTCGCGCCCGTCGACACGATCCAGTCGACGAAGCCCGCCTCGATGAGCGGGATGAGACACGACATGCCGAGGCCGGCGGGCGTGAGCGCGCCGCTCACGCTGATCCCGATCGTCACGTCGTCCTCGAGCATCCGTCGCGTGAAGAGCTGCGCGGCTTCCCGCAGCCGCGCGCCGTTGTACGCGAGGAAGGCGTTGTCGATGAGCTCCGTGAGGGTGGTGGTCGCCGTGACGGGCGCGGGTTCGATGCGCGCCCCCTGGAGCAGTCGCTTCATCTCGCCCATGCGGTTTCGTTAGCATTTCCCGGACCATTTTCAAAAGTGCGGCGCTCGGTTGGCGCGCGATTTCGTCGTCCTTGACGCCTGCCGGCGGAGCCTCTACGGGTCGGGCGTGCGAAAGCTCGCGCTCGCCGTCGCGACGGTCGGCGGAGTCGGCTACGTCCCGGTGGCCTCCGGCACGTTCGGGTCGCTCGCGGCGGTACCGCTCCTGCCCGCGCTCGCGGCGCTGCGCACGCGGTCGCCGGCCGGGTACGCCGCCGCCGTCGCGGGGCTCGCCGCGGCCGCGATCTGGGCGGCGGGGCGGGCGGAAACCATCCTCGGCGGCCACGACCATTCGAACATCGTGATCGACGAGGTGGCCGGGCTCGTCGTGGCCGGCGCCTTCCTGCCGGGGACGTGGGCGGCGACGGCGGTCGCGTTCGTGCTCTTCCGCTTCTTCGACGTCGTGAAGCCGTTCCCGGCCAACGTGATCGACCGGCGGCTCGCAGGCGGCGTCTCCGTCGTGGGCGACGACCTCGTCGCCGGGGCGTACGCCGGCATCGCCGCGCGGCTTCTCCTCCGCTTCCTCCCATGACCGCGCGGGTCGCCATCCTCTCGACCGGCGACGAGCTGACGACCGGCCGCATCGTCGACACCAACTCGAGCTGGATCGCCGACCAGCTCTTCGAGATCGGCTTCGAGGTCGCGGCCGTGCTCACGGTGGGGGACCGGGCGGAGCGCCTGCGGTGGGCGATCGAGCAGGCGTTCGCGGTCGCCGACGTCGTGATCTCGACGGGCGGCATCGGGCCGACCGCGGACGATCTCACGACCGAGGTCGTCGCCGAGGTCCTCGGCGTGCCGACGTACGAGGACGCGGCGGCCGCCGCGCGGCTCCGGCAGCAGTTCCAGGCTTTCGGCCGCGAGATGCCCGCGAACAACCTGAAGCAGGTCCGCTTCCCCCTGGGCGCGACGGTCGTGCCGAACCCGGTCGGGACGGCGCCCGGCTATCGCGTCGCGCGCGGCGGGAAGCACCTCGTCGTCCTCCCCGGCGTGCCGCGCGAGATGAAGGCGATGATGGAGGCGACCGTCCTCCCCTGGCTCCGAAGCCTCCGCGACGACGAGCGGGTCTACCTCGCGCGGACGTTCCAGACCTTCGGCCTCACCGAATCCGGCCTCGACGAGATGGTCGCGGGCCTCATCGACCCGGCGGAGGCGCGCGTCTCCTTCCGCGCGAGCTTTCCCGAGATCTCGCTCCGCATCGTCGTGCACGGCGCGCCGGAGGCCGCCGCCGGACGGCTCGAGGAGCTCTCCGCGCGGGTTCGCGCCCGGCTCGGGAGCTACCTCTACGGCGAGGGGGCGGTCACGATGGAGGAGGTCGTCGGCCGGCTCCTCTCGGAGCGCGGGCTCACGGTCGCGTGCGCCGAGTCGTGCACGGGCGGGCTCGTCGCGCATCGGCTGACGAACGTCCCGGGCAGCTCGGCGTACGTCGTCGGCGGCGTCGTCTCGTACGCGAACCCGGTGAAGGAGGCGCTCCTCCACGTGCGGCCCGAGACGCTCCGCGCGCACGGGGCGGTGAGCGAGGAGACCGCGCGCGAGATGGCCGCGGGCGCGCGCCGGACCCTCGGCACGTCGCTCGCCGTCTCGACGACCGGGATCGCCGGCCCGGCGGGCGGGACGCCGGAGAAGCCGGTCGGGACGGTGTGCCTCGGGCTCGCGTCGGACGAGGGCACCGTCACGCGCCGCTACAAGCTCTGGGGCACGCGGGAGTGGGTGAAGCTCCTCGCCTCGCAGCTGGCGCTCGACTGGATCCGCCGCCACGCGCTCGGCCTCCCCGTCACCGAGTCGACCCTCTTTCCGCCGAAGCGCGAGCGCACCGCGTGAGCCGCGGGCGCGCGTGTGCGGGCGCGGCGAGGCACCTCCGCGCGCCCGAGCGGAGCGCCGCCGTGCATTGACAGCCGCGTTCCCTCCCGCCTTTAGTCGCCCCGGCCTCGAATGCGTTGCTTCGTCGCCGTCGACGTGTCGCCGGACGTGCGCGCCGCGCTCGGCGCGGCGCAGGCCGAGCTGCGCGCGGCGGCCCGGCGCGCCGACGTCCGCTGGGCCGAGCCGGCGCAGTTCCACGTGACGCTCCAGTTCCTCGGCGCCGTGTCGGACGAGCGCGTGCCCGAGGTCGTCGCCGCGCTCGGCGAGCCGGCCCGGCACGCGGCGCCGATCGCACTCGCCGCGGACGGCCTGGGTGCCTTTCCGAGCGTCCGCCGGCCGCGCGTCGTGTGGGCCGGGATGGGCGGCGACGTTGCGGCACTCGCGCGCCTTGCCGGCGCGGTCGGCCGGGCGCTCGCGCCGCTCGGATTCGAGCCCGAGGCGCGGGGGTTCCACGCGCACCTGACGCTCGGCCGCGTCCGCTCCCCGCGCGGGATCGGCCGGCTCGCGACCGCGCTCGAGGCGGCGCGCGATGTGGCGCTCGGGACGTGGACGGCGCCGGAGGTCGTGCTGTACCAGAGCCGGCTCCGGCCGACGGGCGCGGTCTACGAGGCGGTCGCGAGGCTGCCGATGGGCGCGGGCGGGGCGCCGCGACGCTGAAGGAACGCCGCCGTCACGATCGCGGCGCCGGCCGCACGCTCGCGCCCGCCCGCCCCGGGCGCGGGCCCGAAGACTCTGGAAAAAGGCATCGCCCCCGCTGGAGACTCGGCGGCTCCCGGGCTACAGTGAGTCCCCTACGGGACGACCGTAGGCCGGGGGCGCACGAGCAGCGGGGGGAGGGCACGACATGGGGATCGACGTGAATCGCGAGCGGGCGATCGACCTCGCCGTCAGCCAGATCGAGAAGCAGTTCGGCAAGGGCTCCATCATGAAGCTCGGCGAGGAGGCGCTCGCGCGCGACATCCCCGCGCTGCCGACGGGCTCGCTCGGGCTCGACATCGCGCTCGGGATCGGCGGCATCCCGCGCGGCCGCGTCGTCGAGATCTACGGCCCGGAATCGTCGGGGAAAACGACCCTCGCGCTCCAGCTCGTCGCCGAGGCGCAGAAGCGCGGCGGCATCTGCGCCTTCCTCGACGCCGAGCACGCGCTCGACGTGGGCTACGCCCGGAAGCTCGGCGTCAAGGTCGAGGACCTCCTCGTCTCGCAGCCGGACCACGGCGAGCAGGCGCTCGAGATCGCCGACACGCTCGTCCGCTCGGGCGCGATCGACGTGCTCGTCGTCGACTCCGTCGCGGCCCTCGTGCCGCGCGCCGAGATCGAGGGCGACATGGGGGACCCGCAGATGGGCCTCCAGGCCCGCCTCATGTCGCAGGCGCTCCGGAAGCTCACCGGGACCATCTCCAAGTCGAAGACGATCGTCGTCTTCATCAACCAGATCCGAATGAAGATCGGCGTCATGTTCGGCAACCCGGAGACGACGACCGGCGGCAACGCGCTCAAGTTCTACGCCTCGGTCCGGCTCGACATCCGCCGGCTCGGCGCCATCAAGCACGGCGACGAGGTGATCGGCAGCCGCACCAAGGTGAAGGTCGTGAAGAACAAGGTCGCGCCGCCGTTCCGCGAGGCGGAGTTCGACATCCTCTACGGGACGGGCATCTCCAAGGAAGGCGAGCTGATCGACATCGCCTCCGAGAACGGCATCCTCGAGAAGACCGGCGCCTGGTACGCGTTCGGGGGCGAGCGCATCGGGCAAGGCCGGGAGAACGCGCGCGACTTCCTGCGCGAGCATCCCGACGTCGCGGCGACGATCGAGGCGAAGGTGCGCGAGAAGTTCGGGCTCAGGGCCGAGGCGGCACCCGCCGCCGCGGAGACTGCGAACGGGGCCGGTGCAGAGGCGAAACGGGGGAGGGCTGGGAAGGACTAGGACGTGGATCTGCATGCCATCCTCCGTGAGGGCGTCCGCAGACAGGCTTCCGACATCCATCTGAAGGTCGGCGCACCGCCGATCCTCCGCGTGACCGGCACGCTCGTGCCGCTCGAGGACGCGCCCGTCCTCGGGCGCGACGCGATGACCGCGCTCATGGGCGAGCTGCTCACGGACTTTCACCGCGAGCGACTCACCGCGAACCTCCAGGTGGACCTCGGCTACGGGCACCCGGAGCTCGGGCGCTTCCGCGTGAACGTCTTCCACCAGCGCGGCGAGCTCCAGGCGGCGCTCCGGCTGATCCCCCCGCGCGTGCGCGAGATCCGCGAGCTCAACCTCCCCGCGGTCGTCGAGCGGATCGCCGGCGAGCGGCGCGGCCTCGTGCTCGTCACGGGCACGACGGGCAGCGGGAAGTCGACGACGCTCGCGGCCATGATCGACCACGTGAACCGGACGGCGAGCCGGCACGTCATCACGGTCGAGGACCCGATCGAGTACCTCCACACCGACGACAGGTCGATCGTCACGCAGCGCGAGATCGGCGTCGACTGCACGACCTTCGCCGCGGGCTTGAAGGGGGCGCTGCGCCAGGACCCGGACGTGATCCTCGTCGGCGAGATGCGCGACCTCGAGACGATCGAGACGGCGATCCTCGCCGCCGAGACGGGCCACCTCGTCATGTCGACGCTCCACACCCTCGACGCGACGGAGACGATCACGCGCGTCATCTCCGCCTTCCCGGAGCACGCGCGGACGCAGGCCCGGCTCATCCTCGCGAGCATCCTGAAGGGCGTCATCAGCCAGCGTCTCGTCCCGCGCGCGGACGGCACGGGGATGGTGCCGGCCGTCGAGGTCATGGTGTCGACGGCCCTCGTCCGGGAGTGCATCACGGTCCCGGAGCGCACGCGCGAGATCCGCGACGCGATCGCCCGCGGCCACACGAGCTACGGGATGCAGACCTTCGACCAGTCCCTCATGCAGCTCTGGCGCGAGAACCTGATCACCTTCGACGAGGCGCTCGCCCAGTCGAGCAACCCCGACGACTTCGCCCTGAAGGCCCGCGGCATCTCGTCGAGCAGCGACAGCCGGTGGGAGGACTTCGACGTGGAGGAGAAGGACGTCGCCGCGGAGCCGATCAAGGTCGACCGCTTCTGACCGCCCCGCGCGCCCGGCGCCGACGCCGCTCGACGTCGCCGCACGGCTCCTCGCGCGCCGCGCGCTCAGCGAGGGCGACCTCGAGCGCCGGCTCGTCGCGAAGGGCTACCGGCCCGCGACGGCGGCGGCGACCGTCGCCCGCTGCCGCGAGCTGGGTTGGGTCGCGGACGAGGCCTTCGCGCTGGACCGCGCCCGCGCGCTCCGCGCGCGCGGGGCGGGGAGCCTCCGGATCGCGGCCGACCTCGAGGCCCGCGGCCTGCCCGAGCCGCTCGTCGCCCGTGCCGTGGAGGCCTCCCTCGACGGCGAGCGCGAGGCGACGTGGGCGCGCCGCGCCCTCGGCCGCACGACCGACCCGCGCCGGGCGTGGCGCCTCCTCGCGGCCCGCGGCTTTCCCGAGGACGTGATCGCCGACGTGGTCGGCGACCCGGACTGACGCGGCCCCGCGCCGCGCGCTCCGGGGCTCAGAGGATCTCGACCCGGTCCCCGACCGCGACCGCGCCCGGCGTCGCGACCGTCGCGTACGCGCCGAGATTCTGCCCCGCGTCGCGCACGATCGTCCGCAGCACCGCGGGGTCCTTCGGCAGGTCGCCCTGCGGGAGCGTCGTCATGACGCAGCGGACGCACGGCATCTCGACCTTGAGCCGCACGGCCCCGACGGCGAGCGTCCTCCCGGACCACTCGGGCTCGAGGAGCCCCGTGGCCGCGTCGCTCTCGACCAGGACGTTCGGCCGGAATCGCCGCACGTCGAAGCGGGCCGCCGGCGTCTTCGCGCCGAGCGTCGCGAGCGTCGCCGTCGTGACGACGTGGATCGGGAACGCGTCGAAGTACGTGCCGAGCGGCGAGGTGAACTCGAGCAGCTCGGGCGGGAAGACGCCGAGGTCGGGCAGGGGCTCGTCCTCGAGCCGGCCGAAGATCTCCCGCAGCTCGGCGAGCATGTCGGGGTTGTCGGGTGCGGCGCGGCGGTAGTGGTCCCGGGCGGTCGCGGGCTGGAGCGGCCAGAGCGTGACCGGGCGGTCGACGAGGGCGGTGAGGCGCTCGGCGACGTCGGCGTCGTCGCTGCGCACGACGGCGCCGTCGGGGAACGTGATCGCGACCGGCGGGACGGTGTCGATCGACGGCTCCGCGACGTAGCGCGCCCCGCACCGGAGGAGCTCGGGCAGCTTCTTCGCCCCGCGGATCTCGCCGGCGCGCTCGTCGCGGACGGCCCACCCGCGGTCGCCGACGATCCCGCGCGGGCCGATGACGACGCGCTCGTGCCGCTCCCCGGCCATCGACTTGACGGGATAGCGCCACAGCTCCCGCACGCGACCGACGACGCCCACGACGCACCCTTAGGCCGCCCGCGGCGGCCGGTCAACGAGCGCGGGCCGTGCGCCCGGCCGCCGCCGCGCGCCTACCGGGATTGACGGCCCCGCGCGGCGGGCGCTCTCTCCGGGCATGCGCGCGCTCGCCGCCGCGGCGCTCGTCGTCCTCGCCGCGTCCGCCGCGCGGGGGCGCGAGCTCGCGGGCGTCCGGCTGCCCGAGACCGTGGAGGCCGCCGGGAAGACGCTTCGGCTGAACGGCGCCGCCGTCCGCACGCGCCTCTTCTTCAAGGTGTACGCGATCGGCCTCTACCTCGAGCACCCCGCCACCTCGGCCGACGCCGTCGTCGCCGCGCACGACGTCCGCTACGTCGCGCTTCATCTCCTCCGCGCGCTCGACGCGGACGAGATCGCGTCGGCGATCGGGGACGCGTTCGAGCGGAACTCCGCCGACCGCATGCCGGCGCTGCGCGACCGGCTCGCCCGGTTCGAGCAGATGTTCCCGGCGGTCCGGCCGGGCGACGTGATCGCGCTCACGGTCGCGCCCGGAACGACCCGCGTCGTCGTGAACGGAAGCTCGCGGGGGACGATCGCGGGCGACGACTTCGGCAGCGCGCTGCTCGCCGTCTGGCTCGGCCCGAAGCCCGTCGACGACGGGATCGAGCGCGCGCTCCTCGCCGGCGGACGCTAGGGGGCCCGCCCGACACCGAGGATGGCGCGCGCGCGGCGCTCCATCCTGAGCATCCCCTTCTCGGAGACGAACGCCGCGAGGCGGTCGCGGGGGATCCAGCGCAGCTCGTGCGACTCGTCGTTCGCGCGCGGCGTTGCGCCGGGCGGCGCCACGAGGAGAAAGCGGACGTCGTGGTGGAGGTGGGTGGGCTCGCCGGGACGCGCGGGAATCGGGTGGACGTCGACGTCGAGGGGCAGCGCCCCGGCGTCGCCGGGGGGCGCCGCGAGGGCCTCGATCCCCGACTCCTCGCGCGCCTCGCGCAGCGCGACGGTGCGGACGTCGGCCTCGCCGTCGGCATGGCCGCCGAGCTGGAGCCAGCGGCCGAGCTTGCGGTGGTGCATCAGGAGAACGCGTCGCCCGTCGGCCGACACGACCCAGGCCGAGCCGGTCACGTGCCCCGGAAGACACGCGCGCTCGAAGCAGTCGGGGTGCGCCCGGACGAAGCGGGCGATGCGCTCGGCCCGTGCCCGGTCCTCCGGATGCCGGGCGGCGTGTGCGGCGAGGAGCCGGAGGAGCGGCTCGCGGTGCATCGCCGCCGAGTCTGTCAGGGATGGGTGGCTTCCGCTACAGTCGCGCCGTGCCTCTTCGCGCCGTGCTGTTCGACCTGGGCGGCGTCGTCGTCGGGTCCCCCCTCCACGCGATCGCCGCGTACGAGCGCGCGCACGGCCTCCCGGCGGGTTCGATCAACCGGATCGTCGTCGCGACGGGACCGGGCGGCGCGTGGGCCCGGCTCGAGCGCGGCGAGCTCGGGCTCGAGGCGTTCTACGCCGCGTTCGACGCCGACTGCGCCGCCGGCGGCTGCCGCATCGTGGCGCGCGACTTGATGGCGCGCGTCGCCGCGTCGACGACGCCGCGTCCCGAGATGCTCGCGGCGATCGCCCGCATCCGCGCACGCGGTCTCAAGGCGGGCGCGATCACGAACAACTGGGTCGGCGAGGAGCCCGGCGTGTCGGCGCTCGCGCCGCACTTCGACGTGATGGTCGAGTCCGCCTTCGTCGGCCTCCGGAAGCCCGACCCGGCGATCTTCCACCTGGCGTGCGAGCGCCTCGCGATCACGCCGCCGGAGGCCGTCTTCCTCGACGACATCGGCGCGAACCTGAAGACCGCCCGCGCCCTCGGTATGACGACGATCAAGGTGGACGACCCCGGGACCGCGCTCGCCGCGCTCGAGGGCGTCCTCGGCTTCGCGCTCCGATGAGCCGCCGCGCCGCGCGCCGTCGCTCCCGGGTCGGTGGGGAGGAAATACCGTCCTTCCCCTCTCGACGCGCGCGTCGCCGCCGCGCGACACTCCGTGCGCCGATGCACCGCCTCCTCGGGCTTCTCGGCCTCGTCGGCGCCGTGACCGTGGGCGCCGCGCAGGTCCACGCCTCGGGGTTCCTGCTCTACGAGCAGAACGGGCGGGGCGTCGGGAGCGCGAACGCGGGGGAGGGGGCGATCGCCGCCGACGCCTCGACGATCTTCTGGAATCCCGCCGGGATGACGCTCCTCGAGGGAACGAACGTCGCAGGCTCGGGGAACCTCGTGCAGACGCACGCGCACTTCGAGAACGAGGGGTCGATCATCACCCCGGCCCTCGGCGGCGCCCCGCTCCGGGGGCCGAACAGCGACTCCGACGAGATCGGGCTCCTTTCCTCGTTCTACCTCTCGCAGCAGGTCACCGATCGGTGGCGCGTCGGGGTCGGGGTCGGCACGCCGTTCGGGCTCCGGACGCAGTGGGACGACGGGTGGGTGGGCCGCTACCACGCGCTCAAGTCGGACCTCCGCACGATCAACGTGAACCCGTCGCTCGCCGTGCGGCTGACCGACTGGCTGTCCATCGGCGCCGGCGCCGACGCGATGTGGGCGCGGGCGACGCTCACGAACGCGATCGACCTCGGCGCCGTCTGCGGGATCTTCGGCGCCCAGGCCGGGCTCACGCCCGCGGCGTGCCGCGCGCTCGGCTTCCGCCCGCAGCGCGTCGACGGGGCGGTCAAGATCCGCGGCCACGACTGGGCCTTCGGGTACAACGCGGGCATCCTCGTCCACCCGACCCCGTTCACGCGCTTCGGCCTCACGTACCGGTCGCGGATCGACCAGGAGCTCGACGGCAACGCCTACTTCACGATCCCGCGGCGAGCGCGGCTCCTCCAGGCGACCGGCGCCCTCGTGAACACGCCCGGGAGCGCGGACCTGAACCTGCCCGACTGGACCGACCTGAGCGCCTTCCACCAGATCACGGAGCACTGGGCCGTCCTCGCGGACATCATGTGGATCCACTGGGACCGCTTCGACACGCTCGTCATCCGCTTCGCGAACCCGCGGCAGCCGACGACGACGATCCCCGAGAACTGGGACAACACGTTCCGCTACGCGCTCGCCTTCCAGTACACGCCGACGCCGAGCTGGATCTTCCGCGTCGGCACGGCGCTCGACGAGACGCCGGTTCCGAGCCCGACCTTCCGCACGCCGCGCATCCCCGACAGCGACCGCATCTGGGGCTCGATCGGCGTCGGCTACGTGCGCGACCGCCTGCGACTCGACTTCGGGTACACGCACGTCTTCGCGATCGAAGGCGGAGCCCGGAACGCCGATCCGAACACCGGCGCGCTTCTGCGCGGCCACTTCGACGGCAGCGCGGACGTCTTCGGCATCCAGGCGTCGCTCGGGCTGTTCTAAGGCGCCCCTCCACCCCGTCCGTCTCCTTTCGCGTACGGGGGTCCGGATGCTCACACCCGCGCAACGGCGCCGCGTCGCGGGTGCCCGGCGTTCCACGTGCACGGGATCTGCAAATCGTCCCGCTCGGCGGTGTGCCGAGCAATGCGCTTCCGTCTCGCCCCCGTCCGCGCCGGCTGCGTCCTTCGGCTGGCCGGCGATGAGCGGCCGGCTCGCCCGGGTCTCGGTCGCGGCGCCGTCGCGCGCCCCGGAGTCTACTCACTCGCGCGCGACCGGCGGACCCTCCACGACGTCCTCTCGCAGGGGCGGGGCCTCACCGCGCAGGCGGGCGGCCACTCCGCTTCTCGCCCGCCCCGCGATCCCCTGCGGAGGTCCGCCGCGGACGGCCCCCGGCCCCCGACGCTCACGTTCGCGATCGACGCCGCGCGACGGCCGGCCGGCGGACGACGTCGCCCTCGCTCAGCACAGCCTCTTCACGGTCGGCGCCGGGTCTACTCGCCGAGCCTCTGATCCCCGCGCTCGGCCCACGGGCTCTGCGAGCCTGCGCGCGAGCGTCTGCCGGGAAATGCCGAGGCGCTGCGCCGCGAGCAGCTTGTTCCCGCCGCACAGCTCGACGACCCGCCGGAGGTACTCGAGCTCCAGCTGGTCGACGGGGATGATGCCCGACTCGTCCCGCGGCAGCTCGAACTTGAGGAGCTTCGCCTGCGCGGTGAGCGGGAGGTCGCCGATCTCGTCGAGGAAGAGCGTGCCGCGGTCGGCGAGCTCGACGAGGCCGTGCTTCTATGCTGACGCCGTACGTGCGCGTGCTCGTCTCGCTCCTCTACTTCGGGCTCGCCGAGCGGAACGCGAAGTACGCTGATTGACGCCAAAAGTCCCACACGGCGTACGCTCGCCGCCGTCCGGGCGACGGGAATGCGGAGACGCGCGTGCGGACGAGGCTCGAGGTCCTGCTCGCCGTCGCCGTCGGGGCGCTGCCCGCGACGGCGACGGCATACGACGTGAGCGATCGGTTCGCACGCGCGGCGCGGGCGCAGGCGGAGCAGCCGCACTGGATCACGCCGCTCGTCACCGTCACGCCGCGCCTGGAGCAGGAGTACCGGTTCGACCTGATCCAGCAGGAAGAGCTCCACGACCGCACGAGCACCGTCTACGGCGCCGGCAAGGGGCTCGAGCTGATTCCCGCCGAGCGGATCGAGGTGATCCTCGGCGTGCCCTCGTGGGTCGAGCATCACGGCCGCGAGCCCGACGGGCTCGGCGACGCGGCGTTCCTCGTGGAGTATCGCCTGGCGGCACGGAACGAGGCGCGGGGAAACTGGATCGTGAGCGCGTTCCTCGGCGCGACCGCGCCGACGGGCGACGACGGGGTCGGGAACCCGCACGCGCTCTTCACGCCGACGCTCGCGTTCGGCGAACATGGCCCTCCAGCATCTCCTCCTCGGGAAGCTCTGGCCCGAGGTCGAGCTCAACCTGACGACCTGGCCGAACGGCGCCCGCGCCGGGGAGACGCAGGCGTTCGTCACGCCCGGGCTCGTCGTCGGCCGCTTCTCGATCTGGCGGCGCCTCGGCCTCACGCTCGGCGCGGGGGTTCGGCTCGCCGCGAGCGGTTTCCGTACCGCGCACCGCAACTGGATCTTCTCGGCGCGCCTTCCCTTCTAGCCGTCGTCGGGTGCGCACGCGCGACCGTCGCCGTTCCGGGGGGCGGAGATCCCTGCGTCGCCGGCTTCCGCATGCTGCAGATCCCGCCTCGGGAAAGTGCGGCCGGGCCGGCGCGGGCGCGTGGCGCAGAACTTGCCTCGTACCGCCGCCATGGCGGGAAGACGCGTCCTCATCGTCGGCGGTGTGGCGGCCGGCGCCTCGTGCGCGACGCGGCTCCGGCGCCTCGACGAGACGGCGGAGATCGTCCTCTTCGACCGCGGCCCGCACGTCTCCTTCGCGAACTGCGGCCTCCCCTACTTCGTCGGCGACGTGATCCGCGACGAGGCGACGCTCTTCGTCGCCTCGCCGGAGCTGTTCCGGGAGCGGTTCGCGATCGAGGTGCGGACCCGCCACGAGGTGACCGCCGTCGACCGTGCCCGCCGGACGATCACGGTGCGCGACCTCCGCACCGGCGCCGCGCGCGAAGAGCCGTACGACGTGCTCGTGCTCGCGCCGGGCGCCGCGCCGATCCGGCCCCCGATGCCCGGCATCGACCTCCCGGGCATCTTCGCCGTGCGCACGATTCCCGACACCGTCAGCATCCGGCGCTGGATCGCGGAGCGGCACGCGCGGCGCGCGCTCGTCGTCGGCGGCGGCTTCATCGGGCTCGAGATGGCGGAGAACCTTGTGCACCGCGGGCTCGCCGTGACGGTCCTCGAGAAGCTCCGGCAGGTGATGCCGCCCCTCGACCCCGAGATGGCCGAGGCCGTCGGCGAGCGGCTCGTCGCGCACGGTGTCGCGCTGCGGCTCGGCGACGGGCTCGCGCGCTTCGAGCCCGACGGCGACGCGCTCGCGGCAGTCACGGAGCGCGGCGAGCGCGTGCTCGCCGACCTCGTGATCCTCGCGATCGGCGTGCGGCCGGAGACGACGCTCGCGGTCGCGGCGGGGCTGCCGCTCGGGCCGCGGGGCGGGATCCTCGTCGACGCGCGGATGCGGACGCCCGACCCCCGGGTGTGGGCCGTCGGCGACGCCGTCGAGGTCCGGGACGTCGTCACGGGGCAGGAGACGATCCTCCCGCTCGCCGGCCCCGCGAACCGGCAGGGCCGCATCGCCGCCGACACGATCTGCGGCCGGGCGACGGAGTTTCGCGGCGTGCAGGGCACGGCCGTCGTCGGCCTCTTCGGTCTCATCGCCGCGTGCACGGGGGCGAGCGAGAAGGGGCTCCGGCGCGCCGGCGTCACGCGCTTCGAGCGTGTCTACCTCCACCCGGGGCACCACGCGGGCTACTACCCGGGCGCCCGCCCGATCCACCTGAAGGTCCTCTTCACGGTGCCCGACGGCCGCGTTCTCGGCGCGCAGGCCGTGGGCGAGGAGGGCGTCGAGAAGCGGATCGACGTGATCGCGATCGCGATCCAGCTCGGCGCGACGGTCCGCGATCTCGCCGAGGCCGAGCTCTGCTACGCGCCGCAGTTCGGCGCCGCGAAGGACCCGGTCAACGTGGCCGGCATGATCGCCGCGAACTACCTGGACGGAGACATGCCGCTCGCCGACTGGGCGACCGTCGGCGCGGACGGCGCCGTCGTCCTCGATGTGCGCGAGCCGGCGGAGTTCGCCGCGGGCCACGTACCGGGCGCGGTGAACATCCCCCTCTCGGCGCTCCGCCGCCGCTGCACGGAGCTGCCGCGCGACCGCGACATCGCCGTCTCCTGCGGCGTCGGGCAACGGGCGTACTACGCCGTGCGGTTCCTCCGCCAGCACGGCTACCGCGCCGCGAACCTCTCCGGCGGCTACACGACCTGGCGCGCGCTCCGCGCCGCCGCGGGCGACGGGTAGGGGGTCAGCGGCGCCCCGCGCCGCGGCCGCCGCTCCACAGCGGCACGCCCCGGTCGTCGCGGAGCGTGAGCGTCTCGTCGCCCTTCTTCAGCTCCTGGGCGACGATGGCCGGCTCGCCGCCGAGCGTCGTGCGCGAGCCCTTCACGACGACGCGGTCGCCGGGGCCGACCTTCAGCTTCGCCTTCCCGACGTACCAGTCGGGGCCGAGCGACACGGGGATCGTCTCCGTGTCGGTCTTGAGGACGAGGTGGACGCCGGTGCCGCGGCCGCGCGGGCTCGCGACGTGCTCGACGCGCAGCACCTCGCCGCTCAAGGTGGTGACCGTGCTCGGGTCGAAGTGTACCGGACCGCGGCTCCGGCGGGCCGGCCGTGCGGCGGCGATCGACGCGGCGGCGACGATGCCGGCGACGAGGGACAGGCTCCGGATGGCGTCCATGCGTTCTCCTCCCGACGCCGAAGAAAAGCACGTTCCGTGCCGCGCTCCAACGCCGTGCCACCAGGCCGACGCCCGAGCGTCCCGCCTCCTGCCAGAGCTCCCAGGCCGCGACCTCGTCGCGGAACGCGAGCGCCGCGTGCTACGCGAAGTTTCGGAAGTACGACGGATCGCGGGGAGGCCACGCGCTCTTCACGTTCTGTGGGCACGAGATGCAGGACGGCGAACCCTTGCACGAGCTGCCGGCCGCCCAGTCCGGCGTGTCCTTCAGGACGGCGATCACGGAAAACCCCTGCGCATGCGCGCCGTGGATCAGTTGGCCCTGCGCGCCCCAGTCGTACACGCCCTGCTGCTTCTCGATCTGGTCCCATCCGAGGAAGAGGCGCACCCAACCGAAGCCCGCCGCGCGTGCTCGCTCGAAGCCGTCGGGCGGCAGATAGCCCCAGGGCGGCTGGTTGACTCCGTAGCGGACCGCGCTGCACGGTGCGCCGGCGTTGCAGCCGCCCGAGGCCGCGCCATCCGTGGCGGTGGCGGCGAACGCTGCGATGACGATCCACAGGACGGCTTGCGCTCGGGTCGACACGGCGCGACCTTCGGACATCCGCCGCGCCTGATGCCACGAAATATGCTGCGGGCCGCAACATGACGGCGCCCGACGCGCGCGCCCCGCGCCGTCCGCGCGCGCGCCGGCCGCAGTCGCCGACGGTCGCCGGCTCAGCGGCGGCGGCAGAAGAAGAAGTGCCGCTCCTCGCTGATGACGACTTCCTTCTTCACGCGGAACCCGTGCTCCATGAGGAGCGTGCGCAGCACGGCCGGCGAGGGCACGAAGAACGTCGTCGGATCGCCTCGGAAGCCCTTTCCGTCGTAGCACGTCAACGAAGGCGTACTCACCTGCGATTCCACGGCGATCCACCCGCCCGGATGCGTCAACGCGCGGAGCTTGACGAGCGCGTCGCAGAAGTTCGGGACGTGATAAAAGACGCCGAGGAAGAGGATCAGGTCGAACGGCGACGTCTCCGGGACGTCGAACAGGTCCTGGTGGCGAAACTCGACGCCCGCCGCGAGGACCTCGTTGCAGAAGCGCGCCTGCGCGACGAAGGAGCCGGACGTTCCCTGGTCAATGTCGATCCCGACCACGTCCGCTCCGCGTTCGCGCATCCGGAAGGAGTAGAAGCCGGCATTGCACCCGACGTCGAGGACCCGCAGGCCCGTGAGTCGCGCGGGTATGACCTTCTTGATGCGCTCCCACAGGCCCCACGGGATGTTTTGCCCGGGGAAGGAGTTCGTGGGGTCGTCCAGATCCTTCGTGAATATCCCGTCTCCGAGGGGGACGTTCTGGAACCAGGGGCGGAGTTCGCGGATGCGGGCGAGAATTTCCGCGCGCGTCATCGTGGTCACGGGGCGCTGTGTCCCAGAGTTCGACGCGATCTTCAAGCACGCCGCGAGCCCGCGGGCGGAAACCCGGCACAAAACCGTCTCCTCCAACTGCCGCTGGCGGCAATACGCCGCCAGCGTCGCGACGGTCCACGTGGAGAATGGCAAACCGCGCTCTCGCGGACTTGAGAGCGCGACGTCGACGAGTTCGCGTGACTGTTCCGGAGTCACAGTCGGGATGCGGCCCCGTGGATTTGGGACCCGCTCGAAGGTCCGCAACCCGCTCGCGTTGAAGCGATCGACCCAGAAGTATGCGACCGTGACGTGGCAGCCGACCCGCCGCGCACCCGTCGGGACCGACGCGCCGCTCCGGGCTGCCGCCACACTCCGATATCGCTGGTGGATGCGTGCCGGTAATCTAAGGTCCTTGAGTTTCGCCGTGAGAACCCGCTGCTCGGCGGCAGTCAGTCGGCGCAGCGCAACCCGCTCTGGCTTCCCCTTCGCCATCCCACCCCTCCCCGGGCGCGGGATGGCAGACGGAGTTCGGGGGATCCAGTTGGACCGACACTAGTCGTGGACGTCGGTTCGCCGGAGCGTCCAGCCGCCGCGTCCGTCCTTGCCCGGCAGCAGCTCCAGGCGGACGAGCTCCGACGGGCCCACGTCGAAGTGCACGGGCTCCGACGTCCACGCCTTGTCGTCCTCGGACGTGGGGTCGTAGGGGTCGTGCGAGGAGGCCATCACGGAGTACGAGCCGGGCGCGACGAACGTGCACACCGCCTGCCCGCCGAGGAGAGCGAAGGACTGTGGCGTCGTGACGAAGACGCGCGCGTCGCGGACGTTGAGCGCGCCCTCGTTGCGCGGCCGCTCGATGCAGACCTCGGATGACAGCGCGCGGTCCGCTGGTCTATAGAGCGGCAGCTCGGGCGGCGCCGGCTCGCGGTGGCGCCAGAAGCAGCCGCTCGCGAGCAAGGAAACGACGAGTGCCACACTGCCGACCGTCCGTCCGCACCCCATGGCCGCCGGCCATAGTGCCCGACGCGGACGCGGTCAAGCCGAACGCCGCGCCATGACGCCGCTCGAGGCGCTCGCCGCCGCCTGGCGCGCCGCGGAGTCCGTCGTCGTCCTGACGGGCGCCGGGCTCTCGACGGCGTCCGGCATCCCGGACTTCCGCTCGCCGGCCGGACGCTGGGAGCGCTACCGTCCGGTCCCGCTGCCCGACTTCCTCGCGCGCGCGGGACGGGTCGCGCTCCTCGTCACGCAGAACGTCGACGGCCTTCACGAGCGGAGCGGCTTTCCCGCGGACCGGCTGGTGAGCGTCCACGGCGCGGACTCGGCCGTCGAGTGCATGCGCTGCCACCGGCGGGCGCCGCGCGAGGTGGCGCAGGCCGCGTGGGAGGCGGGGACGGCGGTGCCGCGCTGTCCCTGCGGCGGCCCCTGGAAGCCGGACGCGGGGACGTCGCTCGTCGTCGGCCCCGTGAACGAGATGTTCCCGGTCGCCCGCGCGGCGGGCGCGCGCACCGCGATCCTCACGGCGTCCGAGACGCCCTTCGACGCGGCCGCGGACTGGAAGCTCGACGGCGCGCTCGCGGAGGTGCTTCCCGCGCTCCGCGACGTGGTCCTCGGCTGAGGGAGGAGGAGAGCCATGGCGGAGAAGATCGGCATCGTCCCGTTCTGGAAGGGCTACGACCGCGCCGCCGTCCTGCGCGCGGCCCGGCTCGCCGAGGAGCGCGGCTACGACTCGATCTGGATCCCCGAGGCGTGGGGCTACGAGCAGTTCCAGCTGCTCGCGGAGATCGCCGTCGCGACGCGGCGCTTGAAGCTCGGGACGGGCATCGCGAACGTCTTCAGCCGCTCCGCGGCGCTCCTCGCCATGAGCGCCGCGACGCTGGACGAGATCTCGGAGGGGCGCGCGCTCCTCGGCCTCGGCACGAGCGGGAAGAACGTGGTCGAGAGCTTCCACGGCGTCCCGTACCGCAAGCCGCTCACGCGGCTTTGCGAGACGATCCGCATCTGCCGCACGCTCTGGCGCGGCGAGCGCCTGGCACCCGAACTCTCGACGCTCTCCTCCCTGCGGCACTTCAAGCTCGAGATGCGGCCCCGCCGTCCCGACATCCCGATCTACGTCGCATCGCTCCAGGAACGGGCGATCCGCGAAGTCGGCCGCCTCGCCGACGGCTGGCTGCCGACGTTCTGGCCCTACGAGCACCTCGAGGACGGGCGCGCGCTCCTCGCTGCCGGCGCGCGGGAGGCCGGGCGCGATCCGGCCGCGATCGAGATCGCGCCGTTCGTGGCGATCGTGCCGCTCGACGACCTCGACGCCGCGCGCACCATGGTGAAGCCGACGGTCGCCTTCTACATCGGCGGCATGGGCGTCTACTACCACGCGCTCTTCTGCCGCTACGGCTTCGCGGAGACGGCCGACCGCGTCCGCGCGCTCTGGGCCGACGGCAGGCGGCGGGAGGCGGTGGCGGCGGTGAGCGACGCGCTGGTCGACGCGATCGCGATCTGCGGGCCGCCGGCGCGCTGCCGCGAGCGTCTCGCCGACTGGCGGCGCCACGGCGTCGGAAGCGCGCTCATGACGCTCCCGAGCGGGGTGCCCCCGGAGGTCACGGAGCAGCTTCTCCGGGCGATGGCGCCGTAGCCCGCGCCGGCGCTACTCGCCGGGCGGCGGGGGCCCGAGGAGCTGCCGCATCTCGGCCCGGAGCGCCTTCATGCGGGTGTGGATCCGGGCCGCGCGCTCGAGCTGCGCGGGCGTCAGGATGCCGCGCAGCTCGAGGGCCACGGCGAGCCCTTCGCGCATCAGGTCGGCCCGGGCCTTTGCG
Source organism: Binatia bacterium (assembly GCA_035650655.1). Lineage (GTDB taxonomy): Bacteria > Desulfobacterota > Binatia > DP-6 > DP-6 > DASRHG01. Next base: position 49,817 of record DASRHG010000146.1, read on the forward strand.
GCCTGCTCGGCGACGGCGTCGACGGCGTGCGGATCGAGCGTCCCGGTCGAGAAGAGCTTCTCGGCGAGCGCCTCGTGCGCGTTCCGCGCCGCGTCGCGGAGTCTCTCGAGCTTCTCGTGATGCGCCTTCAGGACGTCGCGCATCTTCTGCGTCTGCTCCGGCGTCAGGTCGAGCGCCTGCATCAGCCGGCCGTACATCACGCCGCCCGGGCCGCCGAGCATCTCGCGGTGGGAAGGAGGCCCGCCGAAGCGGCCGTGCGCGAAGGCGAGCGCGCCGGTCGCGAGGGTGAGCGCCACGACGGCGCTCGCCGAGATTCTCCGAGTCATCGATGCCCTCCTTCTCCTACTCGTCGAGCCACGCGTCGTCGTCCGCCGCCCCGTCGTCGAGGGCGCTCACCCGAACCGCGACGTCGTCCCCGGCGGGCACGTCGCTCGCGGCGAAGAGCGCCGTCGAGACCTCGTCGAGCGAGCGCGAAATGTCGATCGCGGCGGACGCCGTGCGGACCGGCGGCGGAGCCGCGGGACGCGTCCAGAGGATCACCGCGACCTCGGCGGCCGCGACGGCGAGCGCCGGGATGAGCCAGGCGCCGCCCGCGAGCACCGGCCGCCGCGCCGCGAGCGGCGGCGGTCCGTCGCGGACGACGCGGGCGAGGAGCTCGACGTCGTCGACGAGCGTGCGGTAGCGCCGCGCGCAGTCGTCGCACGCGTCCACGTGCGCGCGCTCCGCCGCCGAGCCGTCCCCGTCGTGGAGCCGGAAGAGGGCACGATCGTCGAGACATGCGGTCATCGGTCGTCTCCCAGGGCGTCCCGCAGCCGCCGCACGGCGCGGAAGAGATGGCGTTTGACGCTGCCGCCGTCGATGCCGAGGAGTGCGGCCGTCTCCTGCGTCGACCAGCCCTCGACGTAGCGGAGCGCGAAGACCTCGCGCTGGCGGGGCGGGAGCTTCGAGAACGCGCGCCAGATCCGGCGCCGCCGCTCGCCGCTCAGGACGTGGGCCTCCGGCGTCGCCGGGCTCGGCGCGTGGCGGTCGTCGAACGCCTCGCCGCCGCGGCGCCACCACCGCCACCACCCGGAGCGCCGCCGGTCGTGGCACGCGTTGACGGCCACCTGCGTGATCCAGCGCCCCCACGCGATCGGCCGCGTCCCCGCCTGGCATTCGTGGAGCACCTTGAGGAAGACCTCCTGGGCCACGTCGTCGCCCTCGCTCGCGTCGCCGAGGAGCACCCGACAGAGGCGCATCACCCGGTCATGGTGCGCCTGGTAGAGCTCCTCGTAGCGTGGCTCGGACTCCGCCGGCGCCTCGAGCCTCGGCCGGCCGCGGCCCCCCTCGGACGACGGTTCGCGGTGCGCCCTCACCCTGGAGTTCCCTCGCCGCCTGACGTAGCAGCGGCGCGATCGGTTGACCGTGCCGTCATCGCCGCTCGAAGCGTGCCAGGACCTCGGTGTGCCCGGTGTGCGGGAAGAGCGCGAACGCCATGAGCTCCGCGAGCGCGAGGCGGCCGCCCGCCAGGAGCCGTCGCGCCTCGCGGAGGAAGGCCGGGAGGCCGCAGCTCACGGCGACGAGGCGGGCCGGCGGGGTCGCGACGAGCGCGTCCAGGAGCGCCGGCTCGAGCCCGCGGCGGGGCGGGTCGACGATCACGACGTCGGCTTCGCCGACCCGCCCGGCATGGGCGGCGGCCGGGCCGGGAAGGATGGTCGCGCGCCGCCGGGCCGCGGGCGGCGCCGCGGCGAGGCCGAGCTCGAGGCCTGCCAGGCTCGCGGCCTCCACCTCGTTGAACGCGACCTCCGCGCGGGCGAGGAGGCCGAGGCCGATCGCCCCGCACCCCGCGTGCAGCTCGAGCACGCGCGCCCCGTCCGGCACGCAGGCGGCGACTCGGGCGACCAGACGATCGGCGAGGTCGAGGTTCGCCTGCCCGAACGCGCCCGGCGGGAAGTAGACCGCCGCGCCGCCGATCGTCTCGCGCACGGCCTCGGGCCCCGCGAGCCGCGCCCAGTGCGGGCCGAGGACGACGTTCGTCCGCTGCGGGTTGCCGTTCCACCAGAGGCTGTGGAGGCTCGTGCCGAGCGCGCCGGCGAGCCGGGCGGCGAGCGGCGCGACGTCCCGCGGATCGTCGCCGTTCGCGACGAGGACGACCTGCGCCGCCTCGGGCGCGCGGGCGACCACGATCTGCACCGCGCGGACGACGCCGCGATGCGCGCGATCGGCGTAGGGAGGAATGCCGGTCGCCCGCACGGCGTCCTTCACGGCCGCCGCCACCGTGTTCACGAGCGGATGGTGCACGAGGCAGCGGGGGACGTCGACGATCCGATGCGTCCCCTGCTGGAAGATGCCGATCTTCGGCGACGCCGCGCGGCCGCGGACCATGAGGCGCGCCCGACGTCGGCAGCCGAACGGCGCCCCTTCGACGACGGCGGGCGGCGGGATGCCGGCCTCGCGCGCGAGCGCGGCGAGCGCGGCCGCCGCATCGCGCGGGATGCCGCCCTCGCCGAAGCGCGGGCAGCCCGGGCAGGGCGGACGGTGCGGGCAGAGGGGCGCGCGCGGGGGCACGCGCGCGAGCGTAGCAGATGGCGTCTTCCACGCGACTGCCGGCGCTGTTAGAAGCGCGGCGGGAGGTGCTGCATGGCCGAGGTGAACGGTGGCCGGCTCCTCGCGCGCTGCCTCGCGAACGAGGGCATCCGCTTCGTCTTCGGACTGCCGTCGCCGGAGATCGACCCGCTGCTCGCCGCGCTCGACGAGCACCGGATCCGCCTCGTGCCCGTCCGACACGAATCCGCCGGCGCGCACATGGCCGAGGGCCTCTACAAGACCACGGGCGAGGCCGCCGTCGCGATCGGCAACCCGGGCCCCGGCACGGCGAACCTCGTGGCCGGCGTCGTCACCGCGCGGCACGAGGGCGTGCCGCTCCTCGCGATCACCTCCCAGCACCGGCTCGAAATCGTCTACCCCTCGCCGCCGTCGACGTTCCAGGGCCAGGACCAGCTCGACGTGTACAAGCCGATCGTCAAGTGGGGCGGCCCGATCTTCGCGTGGAACCGGATCCCGGAGGTGGTGCGGCTCGCGTTCCGCGAGATGTGGGCCGGGCGTCCCGGGCCCGTGCAGATCGAGCTGCCCGCACCGGTCCTCTACGCGACGGGCGACGACGCGAGCGTGCGCGTGTCGCCGCCGGCGGCGTACCGCGCGCCGCTCCCCGAGCCGTCGGCCGCGCGGATCGCGGAGGTCGCGGCGCTCCTTGCCGGTGCCGCGCGACCGCTCGTCGTCGCCGGCTCCGGCGTCGACCGCGCCGGCGCGAACGCCGCGCTCCTGGCGCTCGTCGAGCGGCTCGGCTGTCCGGTGATCGCGTCGATGGCCGCACGCGCCGTCGTCCCGGCCGAGCATCCGAACCTCGTCTACGGGAACGGTGCGGGCGCCGACCTCGCCCGTCGCGAGGCCGACGTCGTGCTCGTCCTCGGCTCGCGGCTCGGCAATCTCGACCTCCCGTACGACAAGTACTGGGGCGATCCGAAGACGCAGCGGGTCGTGCAGGTGGACGTCGACCCGCGGAGCATCGGCGTGACGCGACCGCTCGCGCTCGGGGTCGTCGCCGACGCGAAGGCGGCGCTCGAGGGGCTCCTCGCCGCGCTCGAGGGGCGGAGGCCCGCGAGCGACCCCGCCTTCCTCGCGCGCTGTCGCCGCACGGCCGACGAGTGGTGGGCGGCGCAGATGCAGGTGGTCGAGGCGTGGACGGGCCCGGGGCTCCATCCCGCCCACGCCGTGCAGGCGATCGGGAGGGCGTTCGGGCGCGACGCCATCTACGTCGCCGACGGCGGCTTCACCTCGCTCTGGGCGTACTGGTTCCTGCCGCCGACGCGGCCGCGCTCGTACGTGAGCATCCTCGAGCTCGGCATGCTCGGCACCGGCGTGCCGGCGGCGCTCGGCGCGAAGCTCGGGAGCCCCGATCGCGAGGTCGTCTGCGTCACGGGCGATGGCGCCGCCGGCTTCCACTTCATGGAGATGCAGTCGGCGGCGCGCGAGGGCGCGAAGGTGACGGTCGTCGTCTTCGCGGAGGGCTCGTGGTCGATGGAGGTCCCGAACGAGCAGATGCTCTACGGGAAGAGCTTCGGCACCGAGATGGGGACCGTGCGCTGGGACGTCGTCGCGCAGGGCCTCGGCTGCGAGGGCTTCTACGCGGAGACCCTCCCGGACGTCGAAGCGGCGCTCGCGAAGGCGCGCGCCGCACGCGGCCCCGCCGTCGTCTGCGTGAAGACGGACCGCGCGGCGAACCTCGCCGTGTCGCCCGAGGCCGGGCTCCGCTTCTTGGAGGTGTATCAGGGCCCGCTCTGAACGGTCGGGCGGTCCGCTGCGCTTCTCCGCGCACGACGTCGTCCTTCCGCGGGCCGTACGCGAGCCGGCCCCAGCCCATGTGGTCGTCGAAGAAGCGGCGGATCGCGTCGGCGAGCCGGTCGGGCATGACGTGGCAGTGCGCGTCGACGAGCACGGGGACCCCGCCATTTCGCGCGTCCCGCGCGCCGACGCAACGCGGGTTGCCGGTCCGGAACCGAGCCGGTAAAACCAGCCCGTCGTGACCGGAGACCAGATTCGCGAGAGCTTCCTCGACTTCTTCCGTGCGCGCGGGCACACCATCGTGCCGAGCGCGCCGCTCGTGCCGGAGAACGACCCGAGCCTCCTCTTCACGAACGCCGGCATGGTGCCGTTCAAAGGCGTCTTCCTCGGGACGGAGACGCGCCCCTACACGCGCGCCGCGGACTCGCAGAAGGTGCTGCGCATCAGCGGCAAGCACAACGACCTCGAGCAGGTGGGGCGGGACACGTACCACCACACCTTCTTCGAGATGCTCGGCAACTGGTCGTTCGGCGACTACTACAAGCGCGAGGCGATCGCGTGGGCGTGGGAGCTCCTGACCGCGGTGTGGAGGCTGCCGAAGGACCGCCTGTGGGCGACCGTGCACACGACCGACGGCGAGGCCGCGGCGCTCTGGCCGCGCGTCACGGACCTTCCCGCCGGCCGCGTGCTCCGCTTCGACGCCGAGAACTTCTGGGAGATGGGCGAGACGGGGCCGTGCGGTCCGTGCTCGGAGATCCACTACGATCACGGGCCCGACGCGTGCGATCGTCGCACCGTTCGGGGGCACGAGTGCCGCGTGAACGGCGACTGCGCGCGCTACGTCGAGCTCTGGAACCTCGTCTTCATCCAGTACGACCGTGACGAGACGGGGAAGCTCACGGAGCTGCCCGCGAAGCACGTCGACACCGGCATGGGCTTCGAGCGCATCTGCGCCGTGCTCCAGCGCGTGCCGAGCAACTACGACATCGACGTCCTGCGCGGGATCATCGCGGCCGCCGAGCGGCTCTCGGGCAAGCGGTACGGCGAGACGGAGAAGGACGACGTCTCGCTCCGGGTGATCTGCGACCACGGCCGGGCCGTCACGTTCCTCGTCGCCGACGGCGTCCTCCCGTCGAACGAGGGCCGCGGGTACGTGCTGCGCCGCCTGCTGCGCCGCGCGGCGCGGCACGGGAAGCTCCTCGGCCTCGACCGCCCGTTCCTCTGGGAGATCGTCGGCGCGGTCGTCCACGCCATGGGCCGCGCGTACCCGGAGATCGTCCGCCAGGAGGAGCGCATCACGGACGTCGTCCGCGAGGAGGAGGAGCGCTTCGCGGCGACGCTCGATCGCGGGTTGGCGCTCCTGGAGGCCGAGCTTGCGCGGACGCGGCGCGAGCGGCGCCCGGCGCTCCCCGGCGACGTCGCCTTCAAGCTCTACGACACCTTCGGGTTCCCGCTCGACTTGACCGAGGACATCCTCGCCGGCGAAGGGCTCGCCGTCGACCGCGCGGGCTTCGAGCGTGCCATGGAGGAGCAGCGGGCGCGCGCGCGCGGCGCGCAGCGCTTCGCCGACGCCGAGGGCGCGCCGGAGATCGTGGGCGCCGCGTCCGGAGGGACGCGCTTCGTCGGCGACCGCATCGTCACCTGGGAGTCGGAGGTCCTGGCGCTCCTCGTCGAGGGGAAGTCGGTGCGCGGGCCCGTCGCGGCCGGCGCGGCGGTCGACGTCGTCACGGCCGAGACGCCCTTCTACGCGGAGTCCGGCGGGCAGGTCGGCGACCGCGGCGCGATCGAGACGGAGTCGGGGACCCGGGTCGAGGTGCTCGACACGCAGAAGATCGCCGGCGGCGTCGTCGTGCACCGCAGCCGCGTCGTCCAGGGGGCGCTCGCCGTCGGCGACCGGGTGCGGCTCACGATCGACGCCGTCCGGCGCGAGGCGGCGCGGCTCAACCACTCCGCGACGCACCTCCTCCACGCCGCGCTCCGCCACCGCCTCGGCGAGCACGTGAAGCAGGCCGGCTCGCTGGTCACGCCCGATCGCCTCCGCTTCGACTTCAGCCACGGGAAGCCCCTCTCCGCCGACGACCTCCGCGAGATCGAGGACGAGGTGAACGCCTGGGTGCGCGCCAACACGGAGGTGTACACGGAGGAGATGCCCTACCGGCAGGCGCTCGAGGCGGGCGCGCTCGCGTTCTTCGGCGAGAAGTACGGCGATCGCGTCACCGTCGTCCGCATGGGCGACTTCTCGACCGAGCTCTGCGGCGGCACGCACGTCGCGCGGACGGGCGACATCGGCGTCGTGAAGATCCGCGCCGAGAGCGGCGTCGCGGCCGGCGTGCGGCGGCTCGAAGCGGTGTCGGGGGAGGGCGCGCTCGAGCTGATCCGCGCCCGCGAGGGCGTGCTCCAGGAGATCAGCGCGCTCCTCCGCGGCCCGGCCGAGGAGGCGGCCGCGAAGCTCGAGAGGCTCCTCGCCCAGCAGCGCGAGCTCGAGAAGCGGATCGCGGAGCTCCAGGGGAAGCTCGCCGGGGGCGCGACGCGCGACGTCCTCGCCGATGCCCGCCGCGTCGATGGGATCACGGTGCTCGCGACGCGCGTCGACGACCTCGACGACAAGGGCCTCCGCGAGATGGCCGACCGCCTCCGCGAGCGCATCGGGTCGGGCGTCATCGTGCTCGGCGCCGAGCAGGACGGCCGCGCGCTCCTCCTCGCGGCGGTGACGAAGGACCTCGCCGGCCGCTACCACGCCGGCAACATCATCAAGCAGCTCGCCCCGATGGTCGGCGGGGGCGGCGGCGGCCGCCCCGACTTCGCCCAGGCCGGCGGCAAGGACCCGAGCCGCCTCGACGAGGCGCTCGCGGCGGCGTACGAGCTGCTCGGAGCCGGGAGCGCCTCCTAACACCTTGCCCGAGTCCGCCGCGGCACCGCTCGACCTCCGCTTCCAGGACGCGCGGCTCTTCCGCGAGCTGCTCGGGAACCACGACGAGCACGTGAAGACCGTCGAGCGCCAGCTCGGCGTCCGGATCGACGTCGGCGACCTCACGCTCGCGGTCCACGGCGACCCGATCGAGACGGAGCTCGCCGGCCGGCTCCTGACGCAGCTCTACGGCCTCCTCGAGCAGGGCTACCCGATCTACGCCTCCGACGTCGACTACGCGCTCCGCATCCTCGCGAGCGACCGCACCGCGAAGCTGAAGGACATCTTCCTCGACACCGTCTTCATCTCCGCCCATCGCCACGTCATCACGCCGAAGAGCGTCGCGCAGAAGGCGTACATCGATGCGATCCGGAACTTCGACATCGTCTTCGGCATCGGCCCGGCCGGCACGGGGAAGACGTACCTCGCCATGGCCATGGGCGTCGCCGAGCTCATGCGGAACAACTTCAACCGCATCGTCCTCACCCGGCCGGCGGTCGAGGCGGGCGAGAAGCTCGGCTTCCTCCCCGGCGACCTCGCGGAGAAGGTGAACCCGTACCTCCGCCCGCTCTACGACGCGCTCCACGACATGGTGGACTTCGACCGCGCGCGGAAGATGGTCGAGCGCGGGACGATCGAGGTGGCGCCGCTGGCGTTCATGCGGGGAAGGACGCTCAACGATTCCTTCGTCATCCTCGACGAGGCGCAGAACACGACGAGCGAGCAGATGAAGATGTTCCTGACGCGCCTCGGCTACGGGTCGAAGGCCGTCATCACCGGCGACGTGACGCAGGTCGACCTGCCGGCGGGCAAGGCGTCGGGGCTCAAGGAGGCGGCGGCGATCCTCGCCGGCATCCAGGGAATCCGCTTCATCACCTTCACGGAGCGCGACGTCGTCCGGCATCCGCTCGTGCAGGAGATCATCACGGCGTACGAGCGGAGCCCGCGATGAGCGGGTCGGTCGCGACGGCGCGCGGCGGGTCCGTGACGGTCGCGATGCGCGGGCGCCGCGCGCCCGGCCTCGCGCGGCGGGTCGGCAAGAGCGCGCGGCGGGTGCTCGCGGTGCTCGGGCTTCCGGGCGCGGAGCTGTCGGTGCTGCTCGTGTCGGATGCGGAGATGCGGAAGCTGAATCGGGCGTATCGCGGGCAGGATCGGGCGACGGACGTGCTGTCGTTCTCGCAGCTCGAGGGGGTCGGGCGCGTCGCCGGGCTGCTCGGGGACGTCGTCATCTCGGTGGACACGGCGCGGCGGCAGGCGGCGGAGCGCGGCGAGCGCGTCGGGGCGGAGGTGGACCGGCTCCTCGTGCACGGCATCCTCCATCTCCTCGGATGGGATCACGAGCGCTCGCGTGCGGAGGCGGACCGCATGCGGCGCCGGGAGCGCGCGCTCGCGCGATGTCTGCGCTAGCGACGGGCGCGAACGGCGCGGGGGCGCCCGTGGCGGCGGCCGCCGCGCCCCTCGGTCGGCGGCCGCTCCGCGCGGCGCTGGCGGTCGGGAGCGGCCTCCTCCTCGCCGCGTCGTTCCCGAGCCTCGACCTCGAGCCCCTCGCGTGGGTGGGCCTCGTGCCGCTCCTGCTCGCCATCCGCGGGCTCCGGCCGCGCGCGGCGTTCGGCTGGGGGTGGCTCTCGGGCGTCGTCTTCTACGTCGCCACCTGCTACTGGGTCGTGCACACGATCAGCGCGTACACGGCGGTGCCGCTGCCCGTCGCGATCGCGATCCTCCTCCTCATGACGGGCGCGCTCGCCGTCTACACGGGCGCGTTCACGGCGGGGGTCGCGTGGCTCGGCCCGAGCGCTCTCTGGCTCGCGCCGGCCCTGTGGGTGGCACTCGAGTGGCTGCGCGGCTGGTTCTTCATCGGCTTTCCGTGGGCGAGCCTCGGCTACTCGCAGTGGCGCTACCACGACCTCGTGCAGATGGTCGAGGTGACCGGCGTCTACGGCGTCTCCGCGCTCCTCGTCTTCTTCAACGTCGTGGTCGCGGCCGTCGTCCACGAGCGCGCTGCGCGCCCGGTGCGGCTCGTGCCGGCGCTCGCCGTGCTGACGGTCCTGGTCGCCGGCGTACCGCTCGCCGGGCGCTGGCGCGCCGCGACGCTCGCCGCGCGGCCGGCCGCGGGCCAGCTCACCGTCGCGCTCGCGCAGGGCAACATCGAGCAGGACCACAAGTGGGACCCGGCGTACCAGGACGCGACGATCGGCCGGTACCGCGACTTGACCGCGGCCGCCATGTCGGCGCACCCGGCGCTCGTCGTCTGGCCGGAGACGGCGACGCCCTTCTTCTTCCAGGAGGCCGGCGCGCACCGCGACGAGGTCCTGGAGATCGCCGAGAGGAACCGCACCTACCTCCTCTTCGGCAGCCCCGCCTTCCACCAGGACGCGGCGGGAAAGATCCGCGAGATGAACCGCGCCTACCTCGTGTCGCCGGACGGCCGCGAGCTCGCGAGCTACGACAAGATGCAGCTCGTGCCGTTCGGCGAGTACGTCCCCTACCAGTCGATCCTCTTCTTCGTCGACAGGATGGTCGAGGGCGTCGGCACGTTCGAGGCGGGCACGCGCACGACCGTGTTCCAGGTGCCGGGCGCGCGCTTCGGCGTCCTCATCTGCTACGAGGGCGTCTTTCCCGCGCTCGCGCGCCGCTTCGTCACGGCGGGCGCCGACCTCTTCGTCAACGTGACGAACGACGCGTGGTACGGGCGCACGTCGGCGCCCGCGCAGCACCTCGCGCAGGCGACCCTGCGCGCGATCGAGAACCGCGTGCCGATGGTCCGCGCGGCGAACACGGGCATCTCGGCGGTCATCGATCCCGACGGGCGGATCCGCTGGCGGAGCCCGCTCTACGAGACTGTCTGGCACGCCGACGTCGTCGCCTGGCCCGGGGTGCGGACTTTCTACACGCGCTTCGGTGACGTGTTCGCGTGGACGTGCGTCGCGGTGACCGCCGTCGCGGTCGCGCTCGCCCGCCGGCGGCCCTGAGCGATGGACGACCGCGTCGGCTCGCCTCCGCCGCCGGCTTCCGCTATGGTGCTCCGCGACATGGCACGCACGCACGGCACTCCCGAGGAGCTCCGGCTCGCCGAGCTCAGCGAGCGCGTCGCCGCGCTCGACCGCCGCGTCACGGACCTCGGGAGGCATCTTTGACCTGCCGGCGCTCGAGAGGCGCGCGGCCGAGCTGAGCGAGCAGGCCGCCGCGCCGGGGTTCTGGAACGACGCGGCGCGGGCGCAGACGGTCGGGCGCGAGACGGCGGCCGTCCTCGGGAAGATCACCGGCTGGAAGAAGCTCCGCGAGGGCGCCGACGAGACGCAGGTGTTCCTCGAGCTGGCGGAGGAGGGCGACCGGGACGCGCTCGCCGAGCTCGAGACGCGGCTCGGACAGGTGGAGCACGACACCGACCAGCTCGAGCTCGAGCAGCTCCTCGGCGGCGAGCACGACGCCGGCAGCGCGATCGTCGAGATCCACCCCGGTGCGGGCGGTCTCGAGGCGCAGGACTGGGCCGAGATGCTGCTGCGGATGTACCTGCGCTGGGCGGAGCGGCGCGGGTACAAGACGGAGATCCTCGAGCAGCAGCCCGGCGAAGGCGCGGGGATCAAGAGCGCCACGTTCATGGTGCAGGGCCCGTACGCCTTCGGCTACCTCCGCGCCGAGGCGGGCGTCCACCGCCTCGTCCGCATCTCGCCCTTCGACGCGAACGCGCGCCGGCAGACGTCGTTCGCGTCGGTGATCGTCCTTCCCGACGTCGAGGAGGACATCCAGGTCGAGATCCGGGACGAGGACCTCCGCGTCGACACGTACCGCTCGAGCGGCGCCGGCGGCCAGCACGTCAACAAGACCGACTCCGCCGTGCGGCTCACGCACCTCCCGACCGGCATCGTCGTCGCCTGCCAGAACGAACGCTCGCAGCACAAGAACAAGGCGATGGCGATGAAGATCCTGAAGGCGCGCCTCTACGAGCTCGAGAAGCAGAAGCAGGACGAGAAGCTCGCCGAGCTCACGAAGGGCGGCAAGACGGAGATCGGGTTCGGACACCAGATCCGCTCGTACGTCCTCGCACCCTACCGGATGGTGAAGGACCTCCGGACGCGCGTCGAGGTCGGGAACGCCGACGCCGTCCTCGACGGCGACCTCGATCCGTTCATCGACGCCTACCTCCGCCAGAGCGCGAGCGGCGGCGAGCCCGCGGCGCCGGCGACGCCGTCGGGCGGGGCCGCGCGCACGTAGACCGCGAAGCCGATCTCGCCCTGCCAGAGGTCGGCGGCGAAGGCGGGGTCGAGCGCGGTGTAGAGCGTCTCGGTGAGGAACGACGACCGCCAGCGCGCCGCCTCGCAGTAGCCGAGGGCGCCCGCGCGAAGCGCCGCCAGATCCCGTGCGGCGCCGCTCGCCGGCCGGTCGCGCGCGAGCGAGATCGCGTACCAGTCGGGAATGACGAGCGCGTCGGGCCGCTCGTCGAGCCAGTGACCCTCCCGGACGAGCACCGGACGGAGCCCCGCGCGCGTCAGCGGCAGGACGAGGCCGAAGTAGTCTCCGAACCACGGCACCGCGACGCGCACCTCGCCGCCGCTCGCGGCGCGCGCCGCGACGTGGTCGGCGATCCAGCGTGCGACGCCCTCCTGCTGGTCGGTCGAGAAGCGCGCGACCTGGGACGCCGCGAGCGCCGCGCCGTAGCCGCAGACGAGCGCCACGACGGTCGCGCGCGCGAGCGCGGGGCGGAGCGCCGCGACGGCGCGGCCGGCGAGCGCAGCGAGCCCGGGGAGGAGGGGGAGGAGGTAGCGGGGGAACGTGACCGGATAGCGCGCGACGGCGACCAGGTACGCGGCGAGCGTCGCGAGCAGGAGCGTGTCGCCCGCCGTGCGGCGGCGCAGCGCGACCCCGATGCCCGCGAGCGCGGTGAGCCAGAGCGGCCAGCCGAGCGCGTACGGGAGCGAGGCGGCGAGCTCGTAGAGGTACGGCCGCGCATACCAGCCGAGCGACGGCTCGAGGTGGTTGTTGCTGAAGGCCCACGCGAGCGTCGTGCTCCGCTCGTGGTGGGTGGCGAGCGCGGCGGCGACGCGGCCCGGCGCGAGCACGCAGGGCGGACACCCGACGATGAGCGCCGCCCCGAACGCCGCGAGCGCCGCCGCCGCGAGCGCGGCCGCGCGCCGCGGTGCGCGCGGGGTGCCCGCGACGATCGCGCACGCGACGGGCACCGCCGCGACCACGCCCGTGTACTTCGCCGTCCCGGCGAGGCCCGCGAGCGCGCCGGCAACCACCGCCCGCCCCGTCGTCGGCCGCCGCGCGAGCGCGAGCGCCGCGAGCACCGCCGCGGTCAGGAGGCCCGCGAGCAGCACGTCGACGGACGCGTAGTGCGTCTGCATCGCGTCGAGCGGCGCGACGGCGAGGAACGCAGCGGCCGCGAGCCCCGCGCCGGGACCCCAGAGCGCGGCGCCGAGGGCGCCCGCGAGCCCGACGCCCACGACGCCCGCCGCCGCGGAGACGGCGCGCGCGAGGAGGAGGAGCCCCGGGGTGAAGGTCGCGGGGAGCGGGCCGAGCGCGCCGGCCGCGCGCAGGCCCGCCGCCGCGAGACCGCCGAGCTCGCCGTACAGCGTCGGGTAGATCAGGTCGTGCGGCACGAACGCCGCGCAGCGGAGCGGCACGAAGGAGCGGATGCGCTCGCCCCAGAATGCCTCGTCGACGAAGTACGCATCCCGCGCGAGCCCCCAGTCGAGCCGCCAGACGCGCAGGGCCGTCGCGACCACGACGATCGCGAGCGCCGCCGCGCCGGCGAGCGCGCGCCGCGAGCGAGGAGTGGACCGCACACCGGGGAAGGGGGATCCCGCGCGCGCGTGGCGTCAATCACCGCGCGGCGCGCGCGTGTCGGCGCAGCACCTCGTCCCAAGCGACGTGGTCGAGGAACGCCTCGACGTAGTCGTCGCGGCGCTGGTAGTCGCGCGTGAAGGCGTGCTCGGCGAGGTCGCAGACGAGGAGCGGCTGGGCGCCCGCCCAGAGACCGTCGGTGTTCCCGTTCATGATCGCGTCGTGCCAGCGCCCGTCGTACGGGTCGTGGACGAGCGCGGCCCACGCGTTCGCCGCGAGCGCGCACGCCGTGAAGTCGGCCTTCCAGCGCTCGAACGAGCCCATGTGCGTCTCCATGAGCGCGAGCAGCTCGCGCGGCGGCTTCGTCTTCGCCGGAGCGAGGTTCCCGAAGTAGAGCTCGTGGAGGACGACGGCGTTCGCGGCCGCCACCTGGCTGCGGCGGAGCTCGGCGTACGCGCCCGCGCGGCGCGGGCTCCGGTCGGCCGTCGAGAGCGCCATCTCCACCGTCCCGAGACGCTCGACGGCCCGCACGTACTCGGCGTGGCCGAGGGCGAGCTGTTCCCGGGAGAGGAAGTCCGGCAGCTCCTCCCACGGAAGCGGCCTGGGCGACCGCTCCGCGAAGCCGGGGCGGCCGGCGCCGAACGCGTCCGACGCGCGCCCCGCCTCCGTCGGCGGGGGCTCCGCGGCGGCGCGGAGGGCGAGCGTGCCGGCGCCGAGGGCGAAGCCGGCGAGGACGTGTCGCCGCGAGAGGAGCGGGTCTCGCATCACGCGCGCTGCGCGTCGAGCGCGCGCCGCACGCCGCGCGCGAGGTCCTCGGCCGGCCCCGTCCCCCAGAAATGGAGGAAGACGATCCGGGGCTCCTCGTGGATCATGTGCCCGTGGATCGCGACGACGTGGATGCCGGCCGCGCAGAGCGCGCGGAGGACCGGCTGGAGCTCGCCCTCGAGCATCGCGAAGTCGCCGTCGACGACGGCGCGCTCGGGGCTGCCGCCGAACGCGGCCCAGGTGTTGACGCCCATCGCGGCGCCGAGGGGCGTGCCGTGCGCCGTCGTCGTCCGCCCGAACACGAACTTCGCCATGCCGTCCTTCGCCTGCGCGGTGCCGCCGAGGACCGCCTCGAGCGGCTTCGGGTCGATCGCGCTCGGAGTGCCGACGGCCGGGCCGCCGAAGCCGGCGGCCGGCGTCGGGCTCGCGGCGCGGACCGCGCGGACGGCGGCGAGCGCGTGCGCGACGCCAGTCGCGAGCGCGTCCGTCGGGCCCGTCCCGCCGACGTGCATGAAGAAGACGGGAGGGCGGGCGAACGCGAAGTGGTTGTGGAGCGCGGTCACCTCGAGTCCCGCGTCGAGCGCCGCGCACATCGCCGGGCTCACCTCGTCCTCGGCGAGCACGAGGTCGCCCATCACGACCGTCCGGTCGCCGGCCTCCTCGAACGCGGCCCACGACGTGAGACCCTGAAACGGCGCGAGCGCGACGCCGTCGACCGTCACGTGGAGATCGCCGCGCGGCACGCTCACCTTCGCGACGCCGCCCTGCACCTCGGGCGCGATGCCGGTGAGCTTCGCGATCGCGCCGGCGTCGATCGCGGCGTGCGCGCGTCCGACGCTCGCGGCGAGCACGATCGCCATCGAGAGCCTTCGAAGCATTCCATCCTCCGCCGGCCGTCCCCACCGCGTGCCGGTGCGCCACGCCTACCCCATTCGCGGCCGTCGCGTCGATGGGAGCGCGCTCCCGCGCGATGTGGTACGATCCGCAGACCGACCCACTCCCCCCCGCCGCGACGACGCTTGCCTCGGTCCGCCCGGCCGCGTAGCTCGGGCTCCCATGCACGACGAGCCGCGGCTCCACGTGGAGGTCGACGGGACGGGGCCGATCGTCCTCCTCGCGCACGGCTTCGGCGGCAGCGCGCGGAACTTCCGCCCGCAGGCGCGCGCGCTCGCCGCGCGCTATCGCGTCGTGCGCTGGGACGCGCGCGGCCATGCGCGCAGCGGCGCACCGTCCGACTGCGCCGCCTACGCCCCCCACGTCCTCGTCGCGGACGTGGGCCGCGTGCTCGACCGAGTGGGCGCGACGACGGCGGTCGTCGGCGGTCTCTCCATGGGCGCCGCGGTGACGCTCCAATTCACGCTCGCGCACCCCGAGCGCGTGCGCGGGCTCGTGCTGGCGGGCTTCCCGCCCGGGCCGGCCGTGGCGGGCAGCTTCACGGCGCTCGCCGGCACGCTCGCCGACGCGATCGAGCGCGAGGGCCTCGAGGCGGCCGGGGCGCGTTGGGTGTGGGGCGAGGCGAGCGGTCTCGACCCGGCCTCCGCGCGGCTCGTCCGGCAGGGCTTCCTCGAGCATTCGCCGCGCGGGCTCGCCTGCACGCTCC
This sequence comes from Binatia bacterium, assembly GCA_035650655.1. Classification (GTDB taxonomy): domain Bacteria; phylum Desulfobacterota; class Binatia; order DP-6; family DP-6; genus DASRHG01. Next base: position 65,194 of record DASRHG010000146.1, read on the forward strand.
GCTCCATGCCGGCGCTCATCCCGACTCCCGAGGACCTGCGGCGCGTCCACGTCCCGGCGCTCGTCGTCGTCGGCGCCGAGGACCGGCTCTCGCTCGCCGCGAGCCGCGCCCTCGGGGCCGCGCTGCCCGGCGCCCGGCTCGAGGTCGTTCCGGACGCGGGCCACGTCGTGAACCTGGCGCAGCCGGCGGCGTTCAACGCCGCCCTCGTCCGCTTCCTCGACGCGCTCCCGGCGTGACGCGGGCGCGCGCCGCGCCTCACCCGAGGCCGAAGAAGCCGCGGATGCGGTCGAGGAGGTTCGACTGCGTCTCCGCCTCGCGCCGGGCGCGCGCCTCGGCCGAGAGCCCCTCGCGCTCGCCGTCGAGCGCCATCTGCCGGCGGGCGAGGACGGCGGAGAGATCGCGCGCGAGATCGGGCTTCGCGTCCAGCAGGCTGCGGAAGGTCCGATGGTCGATCACGTAGCAGACGGCGTCGGAGACGGCCGTGCAGCTCGCGTTCCGCGGCTCGCCCGTGATGAGCGACATCTCGCCGAAGAAGTCGCCCGCGTCGAGCCGCGCGACCTGCCGCCGGACGCCGTCGAGCGCCAGGTGGACCGCGATCTCGCCGCTGCGGATCAGGTAGAGCGAGTCGCCGAAGTCCCCCTGCTCGATGATGCGCTCGCCGGCGCCGAAGTGGACGCGCTTCATCCCGCGGGCGAGGAGCTCGCGGTCGGCGTCCTCGAGCGGCGCGAAGACGTCGACGCCCGCGAGCGCGTCGAGCCGCTCTGCGAGCTCCGACTCCCGCTGCGCGGGGTGATGCTCGACCGCCGGGCCGGCGGCGACGATCGTCCGGATGGGGAAGGGCATCTCGAGCCCCGCCCGCTGCGCCGCGTACCAGACGCGCGTCCGCACCTCCCCGTCGATCGGTGACTCGCGCTCGAAGTCCGCGATCCAGTAGCGGAGCGCGTACACGATCGCGCTGTCGCCGAACTCGACCGGGAAGCAGTCGGGCGCGGGGACCTCGAGGACGTCGGGGGCGCCCCGGAGCGCGCCGAGGAGGACGCGGCGCACCTCGTTCGGCGGGTGACGGTAGTGGAAGCCGACGCGGAGCCACATGCGGTGCGCGTCGTTCGGGCGTGAGTAGTTGACGACCTCGCTGCCGAGGAGCTGGGCGTTCGGGACGATGACGCTGTCGCCGTCCTTCGTGACGAGGAGCGCCGCCCGCCACTCCAGCTCGACGATCCGCCCGACGTGGTCGCCGACCTTCACCCAGTCGCCGATCTGGATCGTCCGCTCGATGGGCAGCGCGAGACCCGCGAAGACGTTCGCGATCGTGTTCTGGAGCGCGAGGCCGACGACGGCGGTCACGACGGCGGACGTCGTGAGCAGCGAGAAGGGGTCGACGCCGCTCGAGCGCAGCACGACCAGGACGATTCCGAAGAGCATGACCGCCTGCGCGAGGTCGCGGAGGATCGACGGGATCTGGCGGCGGCGGAGGGCGAAGTCGAAGACGACGATCGCGCAGAGCCCCGTGAGCCCGAGGGCGAGGAAGAGGATCGTGAGCAGCGCGAGCGCACCCGACGGCGTCCCGAGCTCCGCCGCCATCACGCTCGCGAGCAGGTGCAGGACGAGCGCGATCGCCAGGAACACGGCCGGCGCCGTCGTGCCGCGGCGGCGGTCGGGCGGCAGCACGGCCCAGCGGAGCAGGAGCACGACGGCGAGCGCGAGGATCCCGACGAGGAGCTCGAGCCCCGAGCCGTGGATCTGCTGGAGCCGCTCCCACCCGCTCATCGGCGGGGGAGTGTATCAAGCCGCGGGCGCGCGGACCAAGGCGCCGGGCTGCCCGAGCGGCGCGTGCGGACCGGGCGCCGGCCTACCCGAGGGCGCGCGCGAGCGCGTCGAGCGCCCGCTCCGCCTCCGCGTCCGTGAGGACGAGCGGCGGGGCCAGGCGGACCACGGTGTCACGGTGGAGCGTCCAGTTGAGGATGAGCCCCGCCTCGAGCGCGCGCGCCGCGAAGCCCGCGCACGCGGCCGCGTCCGCGAACTCGAGGCCGATGAGCAGGCCGCGGCCGCGCACGCGGACGAGCCCGCCGCGCCCGACGAGCGCGCCGAGTCGGGCGAGGAGCGTCCGGCCGAGCGCGCCGGCGCGGGCCGGCAGGCCCTCGCGCACGAGGACCTCGAGCGCGGCGAGGCCCGCGGCGCACGACACGGGATGGCCCCCGAACGTGGTGACGTGCGCGAGCGGCGGGTCGTGCGCGAGCGTGGCCATCACCTCGCCCCGCCCGACGAAGGCGCCGAGCGGCAGCCCGCCGCCGAGCGCCTTCGCGAGGACGAGGAGGTCCGGGACGACGCCGGCGTGCTGGTGGGCGAAGAGGTGCCCCGTGCGCCCGAACCCCGTCACCACCTCGTCGAGGACGAGGAGCGCGCCCGTCTCGTCGCAGCGGCGGCGCAGCGCCGGGAGGAACTCCGGGCCCGGGATCCGCACGCCCGCCTCCGCCTGGATCGGCTCGACGACGACGGCGGCGGTCCGCTCGTCGATCGCGGCGAGCCCGGCCGGATCGTCGAAGGGGAGGAGCGTCACGCCGGGGAGGAGCGGCTCGAACGGCGTGCGGTACACCGGGTTGCCGCCGATCGAGAGGGCGCCGAGCGTGTCGCCGTGGAAGCCGCCGTCGAACGCCACCAGGCCGGCGCGCCCGGTGTGCTTGCGCGCCGTCTTGAGCGCGCCCTCGATCGCCTCGGCGCCGCTCGACGTGAAATAGACCACGTCGAGCGGGGCGGTGAGCGCGGCGAGCCGCTCCGCGAGCCGGACCTGCGCCTCCTGGACGAACTCGCCGTACACCATCACGTGGAGGTGTCGCTCCGCCTGCGCGCGCACCGCGGCCACCACCTCGGGGTGCGCGTGGCCGACGTTCGCGACGCCCATGCCGGCGAGGAGATCGAGATACGCGCGGCCGCGCGCGTCCCACACCGTCGCGCCCGCCGCGCGCGCGACCGTGATGCCGAGCGGCGCCGGCGACGTCTGGCAGACGTGGCGGAGGAAGCGCGCGCGGAGGTCCGTCACGGCTCGACCTCGAGGAGCGGCGGGCCGCTCCGGCCGAGGAGCGCGCCGAGCGGCGCCGCCTGCCCGCAGGGCCACGTGAGCCGCGGCATCTGCATGCGGCCGAGCGCGCACACGCGCGCGACGCCGCGCGCCCGGAGCGCGGGCGCGAGCGGGGCGGCGTCGACGCCCGCGAGCCCGACGCACTCGATCGCGCCGGGCGGGAGGAGTGCCGGCAGCGCGGCCGGGGCGGGGAGCGGGTGGACGCGGATCGTCCGCAGGGCGCAGGTCGGGCGGAAGGCCGGCTCGGGGTCGTAGACGACGGCGCCGCCGGGGCCCGACCACGCGGCCGCCCCGGGCGTCCACTCCGCCTCGTCGAGCAGCACGCGCCGGGCGGCCCGCCCCGCCACGTCGGCGCCGATCGGCGGCAGCTCCGCGGCGACGGCGTCGAGCGCGCGCGCGAGGCGTGCCGCGAAGCCGCGCGCGTCGCCGGCGACCCACACGGCGTGCGGCGAGAGGCAGCCGCGCTGCTCGTAGAGCGCGACGTCGCGCGCGAGCGCCGCGGCTGCCGCCTCGGGATCGGCGTCGCCGACGGCGGCGACGCTCCAGCGCGGTCCGTGCGCGACGAGGCGCGTCCGGCTGCGCGCGGCGAGCGCGGCGACGGCGTCCGCCCCGCCGCTCGCGACGACGACGTCCGCCCGGCGGAGCGCCGCCTCCTCGCGCGGGCGGTCGCCGCCGGGCCAGTACGCCGCAACGACGGTGTCGGCGAGATCCGGGTCGGCGGCAGCGAGCGCCCGGACGAACGCGGGAGCGGACGCCGTGTCGTGCCGGCCCGACTTGACGACGACGGCGGCGCCGGCGAGGCAGCCGAGGGCGATCGCGGGGAGCGCGAGCGCCGGGACGTTGCTCGCGAGCACGTGCGCGACGACCGCGGGACCGTCCGGCGCGCCGCGCCGGAGCGCGCCCGGACCGTGCTCGCGCTCGACGAGCACGCCCATCGCGTCGGGCTCGAGCGCGCCGGCCGCGAGCGGCATCACGGCCGCCACCATCGCGGGCGCGAGCCGCGCCTCCTCCGGCAGCCGGGCGGCGAGGACGCCGTCGTCGCGCCAGCGTGCGGCCGCGGCGACGAGCGCAGCGACCGTCCGCTCGAGCGGGCGGTCGCGGAGCCGCGCGCGTGCCTCGACGGCGCGCGCGATCGCGGCGTCGAGCGCGGCCGGCGTCACGTCGCCTCCAGGGCGTCGAGCAGCATCCCGCAGCCGCGCGGGACGGCGCCCGCGACGCGGCCCACGACGGCGATGCCGTCGTCCCCGACCGCGTGCCCGAGGTCTTCGGTCAGGACGACGGCGGCCGAGCCCGCGTTCGCGAGGTCGTGATGGCAGAGGAGCCCCGTCGCGCCGGGCGGGACCGGCGCCAGCGTCTCGGGGTCGAGCACGCGCGTCCGGAGCCACGGCGGGCCGACGAGCCGGCGCGGGGCGAGGCTCCGGCCGGCGAACCGGTCGGCGAGCGCGCTGTCGTAGCGCTGCGAGGAGAGCTCCGTCATCCCGTACTCGTTCACGACCCAGTAGCCGGCGACGCCGAGGAGCGTCCAGCATTCGCGCAGCATCGCCGGGCGCGAGAGCGGACGCGTCATGCCCTTCGCCCCGCCCGTGTCCATGACGCGCGTCCCGGGTCCGAGGCGGAAGCGCGTGCCGCGAGCCCGACAGGCGTCGAAGAGCCGCGCGAAGGCCGCCGTCACGCCGAGCAGCAGGAGCGACTCGCCGCGCGCCTCCGCGTCCGCGAGCCGCGCGAGGAGCGCGTCGACCGCGAGCCCGTCGGCACCGACGAACCACTCCATGCCCGTCGCGAGCGTCTCGCCCACCCAGCCGCACATGCGCGCGAGCGAGGAGTCGGGGCGGAGCGCCGGGGACGGGACGAGGCCCAGGCCCGTGAGCTGCGCGCCGTCCGGGAGGACGAAGCGGGCGAAGGTCGTGAGCGCGGCGGCGCGGTAGAGGGCGAGATGGGGGACCAGGTGCCGCCCGCGGGCCGACGCGTCGGTCGTGCCGCTGGTGTGGAAGACGGCCTCGGGCGGGCCGCTCGCGAAGTCGACCCGGCGAAAGGCGGCCGTCGGCACGGGCGGGACGTCCTCCCACCGGCTGACCGTCGCCGGCGTGACGCCGCGGCGGTCGCAGAGCGCGCGGTAAGGGAGGACCGAGGCGTACTGGTGCGCGAAGACACGATGCGCCCACGCCTCGAAGTCGGGCGCGGGGCCGCCGCGCCCCCACGCCTCGATGGCGGCGGCGAGCTCGGCTTCGAACGGGGCGGCGGGACGGGCGGCCGACACGCCGCCGACACTAGCTGCCTTCGGGCCGCGATGCATCCCACGGCCGCGCCGGGCAGTGGGTCAGTTTGCGCGTCGTACCACATCGCGCGGCAGCACGGGGGAGTCCTCCCCGCGCTCCCGGGTCGGGGGTCATCGCGCAAACTGACCGACTACCCCGCGCCGGCGGTCGCGCTCGCGCTCACGACGCCGGCGTCCGCGTCACGGTCGCGCACGGGCGCCGCAACGAGCACGTCACCGGGCGCGGCGCGATCGGCTCCGGCCGCGCGGCACCCGTGCGTCGTGGCTTGCTCGGCGGCGCCGGAATGCGGTACGGGTCGCGCATGCCCACGAAGGAGGAGCTCTACGACGAGGGCATCGACCTCGTCGCGGACGGCAAGGTCGAGGCGGCGATCGAGAAGTATCGCGCCGCCATCGCGCTCGACCCCGCGTACGCCGACGCCTGGCAGGCGCTCGCCCTCGCCTGCAACGACCTCGGAAGGCACGAGGACGCGATCGCCGCGGCGAAGAAGCTCGTCGAGCTCGCGCCGGACGACGAGCTCGCGCACACGACGCTCTCGCGCGTCTACCAGGCCGCGAACATGGTGCCGGAGGCGGAAGCCGAGGGCGCGAAGGCGCGCATGCTGTCGTGGAAGCGCCAGTTGAAGGAAGGCGCGTCGTAGCCCTCGCATGGACGACCGCAGCGACGAGGCGTACGTCGGGAAGCTCATCGAGCGGAGCCGCCTGCTGATCGCGCTGTCGGACGAGATCCCGGTCGAGACGAAGCTCGAGACGCAGCCGCTCCTGAAGGAGCTCGAGCGGCTCGTCGCGGTGCCCCCGGCGGAGCAGGACGAGGAGCGGGTGCGGAGTACGTACGCGCTCCTCTACACGGCGCTCGCCGACTACGCGGACCTCGAAGCCCTGCTCGGCGCGATGAAGAACTTCATCCACTACCTGTGACCGCGCTCGCCGGCGTCCGCGTCCTCGACCTGACGCGCTTCCTCGCGGGGCCGTTCGCGACCGCCATCCTCGCCGACCTCGGCGCCGACGTCGTGAAGGTCGAGGCGCCGAAGGGCGGCGACGAGGGCCGCTACGGCTATCCGACCGCGGACGGCGTGCCGGTCGCGTTCCTCGCCCTCAACCGGAACAAGCGGGGGATCACGCTCGACCTCCGGCACGCGGAGGGTCGCGCGCTGCTCCGCCGCCTGCTGCCGCACTTCGACGTGCTCGCCGAGAACTTCGCGGGCGGAACGCTCGCCGGCTGGGGCCTCGACCCGGCCGCGCTCGTCGCCGAGCATCCCCGGCTCATCGTCGCCAGCATGTCCGGGTTCGGGCAGACGGGCCCGTGGGCGGCGCGCCCGTCGTACGACATCGTGTCGCAGGCCTCGGGCGGGCTCATGTCGCTCACCGGCTTCCCCCACGATCCGCCGACCCGCGGCGGGGGCTCGCTCGGCGACTATCTCCAGGGGCTCTTCGGCGCGATCGGGATCCTCGCCGCGCTGAACGCCCGGGCGCGGACGGGACGCGGGCAGGTGGTCGACGTGTCGAGCCAGGACGCCGTCTTCTCGATCCTCGACGGCTGGCCGACGGTCCACGCGGCGACGGGGCTCCTTCCCGCGCGCGTCGGCAATCGGCATCTCGCGACGGCTCCGTACGACTGCCACCGCGCGCAGGACGGCTGGGTGGTGATCGCGGTCGCGACGAACCGCCTCTTCCGCCGCCTCATGGAGGCGATCGGCCGGCCGGAGCTCGGGACGGACGAGCGCTTCCGCGGCGCGCGCGCGCGGCTCGCGCACGCCGCGGAGATCAACGAGGTCGTCGGCGCGTGGGTCGCCGAGCGGACCGTCGCGGAGGTGACGGAGGCCCTCGCGCCGGAGCGTGCGAACGTCCCGTGCTCCCCGGTCTACGGGGTCGCCGACCTCCTCGCGCACCCGCAGCTCCTCGCCCGCGACATGATCGTGCGCCTGCCGCACCCGACGCTCGGGAGCGTCACGGTCCCGGGCGTCGCCGTGAAGCTCTCCGACACCCCGGGCGCGGTCCGCCGGCTCGGCCCCGAGCTCGGCGAGAGCAACGCGGAGATCTTCGGCACGCTCCTCGGCCTCGACGCGGCGGAGCTCGCGCGTCTCCGGGCCGCCGCGGTGATCTGAGCTACGGGGTGGCGGGCGGCGCGCCGGGCGCGGAGCGCGCCTTGCCGAGGTTGTTCATGCACTCGGTCAGGCGGCCCTGGGTGACGGTCAGCTGGCCCTCGATGTCCACGCGCTTGTTCTTGAGCTCGAGGATCTGCGCGTCCATCTGCGCCACCTGCTTCCGGAGGGCGGGGGCGCCCTGCGCGCCGACGCCCCAGAGCACGTAGGCGGCGAAGAAGCCGAAGCCGAACGTGACGGCGAGCACGATCACGCGCCCGGCCCACCGCCAGACCGCTTCCTGGACCTGCTTTTTCGCCAGCTCGTCCTCGGTCGCTCCCATGACCCCCCCTCTTGGTGACGGCCCGACGCGCTGCATAGCGCACGGACGCCGAGGCCGCAAAGGGCGGTGCAGGTCAGACGAAGGAGGCTGCGCGCTCGGTCGCCAGGTACTCCGTCACGAGCGCGGGCGCGCGCCGGAGCGCGTCGTCGAGGTCGCGGAAGACCGCTTCGCGGACCCACTCGCCGCGCACCCACGCGTCGAACGACGGGTCGTCACCCAGCCGCACCTCGACCAGCCGCTCGCCCCGCGGATGGCCGGTCATGACGAGGCGGAGCGACGTCCCCGAGTCGATGATGACGCCGCGCCCACCGGGCGGGATGCGAAACGCGTTCTTCACGCGCTCGACGCGGTTCGCGGCGTAGCGCTCCTGCGGCAGCACGTGGACGAGCGCCCAGCCATCGGCCGGCGGGTTCGCCTCCTCGAGCCACTTCAGGTTCGAGTCCGTGAGGCGAAGCCGCGCGCGCTCCTGCTCGAAGCCGTCGCCGGTTCGGAAGAAGCGGTGCCCGAACTTCGCCGGTGGACGCTCGAGCGGCGTGCCCTTCGCGTCCTTGCCCTGGTCGACCCACCACCGGTTCTCGACGTTCGGTCGATCGCCCTTGCCGCCCACGGGCGCGAACGTAGCGGAGCATTGCCCGCCCCACAAGCTTCCGTTATCGTCCCCGCGATGGCGGTCGACCAGAGCGCGTGGCGTCCCTTCGAGGGCGAATGGGGCCTCATTCTCGGCGCTTCGAGCGGGTTCGGGGCCGCCACGGCCGTCGCGCTCGCGCGACGCGGGATGGGGATCCTCGGCGTGCATCTCGACCGCAAGGCGACCCTGCCGCTCGCCGACGCCGTCATCGAGCAGGTGCAGCGCGCCGGCGTGCCGGCGCACTTCTTCAACGTGAACGCCGCCGACGACGAGAAGCGCGCCCAGGTGTGCGCGCGAGCCCGCGAGGTCTGCGACGGGAAGCCGCTCCGCGTCCTCCTCCACTCGCTCGCCTTCGGCACGCTGAAGGCGTTCGTGAGCGACGTCCCCGGCCAGCAGACGACGAAGGTGCAGCTCGAAATGACGCTCGACGTGATGGCGCACAGCCTCGTCTACTGGGTGCAGGATCTCCGCGCGGCGGCGCTCCTCGGCGAGGGGTCCCGGGTGTACGCCATGACCAGCTCGGGGGGGACCCGCGTCATGCCGTTCTACGGCGCCGTGTCGGCCGCGAAGGCGGCACTCGAGTCGCACGTCCGCCAGCTCGCCCTCGAGCTCGGCGCGAGCGGCGTGAGCGTGAACGCCATCCGGGCGGGCGTGACCGACACGCCGGCGTCGCGGAAGATCCCCGCGGCCGAGGTCATCTTCCGGGAGGCGCTCCGCCACAACCCGGCGGGGCGGCTCACGGTCCCCGAGGACGTCGCCGAAGCGATCGTCGCCTTGACGCTCCCCGGTGCCCGTTGGATCAGCGGGAACGTGATCGGCGTCGACGGCGGCGAGGACGTGACCGCCTAGCGAACCGGCGACGCTTTCGCCGGGCCCGGCTCGCCGCGACGCTCGCGTGGCCGGCGCCGGCCTCCCGCCCGCTCCGCCCGGTCGAGACGCCGCGGACGAAGCGATAGGCGAACTGGTCGGCCTTCCGCTCGGGGTCGGCCCAGAGCACGTAGTGGCCCATCTCGTGGTAGACGGTGTGGATCCACTGGCGCTCCGAGTTGTACTTCCGGCCGCGCTTCCAGTTCTCGGGGTGGACGAGGTGGATGCGGCCGTTCTCGTAGGTCCGCCCAGCCGTCTTGCCCCAGTCGAGCCACTCGAACCAGCGGACGGGCGGCGCCGGCAGGCGGTAGAAGCCGCTCATCGCCCGGAGCGCGCGCCGGAACGCCCCGAGGTCGTAGTCGCGGAAAAAGCGCGTGAGGAGCCCGTCGACCGTCCGGCGCTCGCGCACGCCAGGCATCACCATGCGCATGGAACTCTCTCGCGTCCCCTCCCCGGAGACCGGGGCGGGGAAAATATCCACGGCGCGACGAGAGAGTCAATGGATTTTTCGCGAACCCGCGTCCGCGGCGAGAAGTCGCGCCGGACGCGGGGTTCCGCGCGGGACCGCGGCGCCATGCTTTCTAGTCGACGCTAGTAGCCGCCGGTCTCTCCGGTGTCCGCGCCGCCCCCGGCCGGCCCGCCGCCCGCGCCCGATCCGTGCGACTCCGAGCTTCCGCGCGTCCCGGACGTCGCCCCGGCCTCCTTGATCGCCAGCTGGACGGTGACGCGGTCGCCCTTCGCGATGCCCCGGAGCGCGCTCTTCGGGAAATGCAGCTCGAGGGTGTGGCCTTCCGCGTCGACCGTGAGCTTGCCCTCGTCCTCGTCGACGCCGGTCACGGTGCCGGTCATCACGTGCTGTCCGACGAACCCCCCGGCCGCCGCGGTGGCGCCCGGCATCGCACCTTCGGCCGGGTGCGACTGTGCCAGGGCGAGCGTCGCGATGAACAACGGCAGCACCGCGGTGGCGAGAAACCCGACGGCTCGGCTCATGCGTGCCCTCCCCCCCGGGGGCAGGGGGTACCCGGCCCTCCGCCGAGCAAGGGGCGAGCCACGCGACCGGACGCCGCGTGCGGCGCCGCACGCGGCGTGCACGGGCTCTAGGCCGTCCCGGCGACGCCGAGCGCGGAGTCGAGGTCGCTCGCGAGCGCGGGCAGGACGTCGGCGTCGAAGCGCACGACGAATTGAGGCTCCGGCGCCGAGCGCCAGGGCCCTTCCAGCGGCTCGAGCGTCAATATCTGGAACGCCCCGTCCGCGGTGCGCGCCTCCTCCGCGTGCGCGACGCGACAGAGCCACCGTCGTGGAAGATCCGCCGGGTAGACGTAGTCACCTGGTTGGTACACCGTCCTCTCCTCCTTGCCTCCTCCACCTCCTCCGTTCCGGGGAGCAAGCCGTGTGCCGCGGGGCGGCGCTGCGCCGGCCCGAAACTTCCGGCCCCCGACCTTCGCACCTGCGTCCTCGACCGTCAGGGTTTGCGGCACCCGGTGTCGGATTGGCGTGACGGGCGAAGCGACATGGCGCGTGCGGTGGCGGCCGCCCCGTGCTTCACGGCGCTTGCGGCTTGCGCTACGTTCGCGTGCGTCCGGAAGGAGGTCGCATGCCCCTCCGTGTGTCGCGGATCACGCTCTGGCGGTCCGACGTGGAGAACGTCCCCGGCGTGCTCGCGAACGCGCTCGAGCCGTTCGCCGAGGCCGGCGTCCCGCTGCGCCTCGTCATGGGGTACCGGTTCCCGCGCACGCCCGAGCACTCGGCGATCGAAGTCGCACCGATCGAAGGGCGCCGCGCGAAGGAAGCGGCCGAGCGCGGCGGGCTCAAGCCCTCGGACATCCCGTGCCTGCTCGTCGAGGGCGACGATCGCCCGGGGCTCGGCGCCGCAATCGGCCGCGCGTGCGCCGAGGCCGGCATCAACATCGCCTTCTTCATGGCGATGGCGATCGGGCGCCGCTTCGCTGCCGCGATCGGCTTTCCCGACGACGAGGCGGCCCGGAACGCCGTCCGCGTGGTGAGGAAGGCGGCCGGAGCGCCGAGGCGTCCGGCGGGCGCCGCGCGCCGACGCCGGAGCCGGTAGCGCCGTGCTCCGACCACGCCGCGCCGTCGGGCGCGCCCAATGCCACCGCGACGCGACGCCTGGCGCGGCTCGAGGCTTGCGTGCAGGGCAGCTTCATCTCAAAACGACGCTGCTCGAGAGCTTGACAGCCGCGTTGGCGCGAGACTAGTCCGCACTGTTCCCATGACGATACGGACCGCAGCCCCGGCCCATCGCCCCGGGAAGCCGCTCACCCCTCAAGCGGAGAGGCGCCGGGACCAGATCCTGGAGGCGGCCCTGGCGGTCATGTCGCGCAAAGGGTTCGATCGGACGTCGATCGCCGACATCGCGGGCCGCGCCCGCGTCGCCCGGGCCACCGTCTACCAGCACTTCGCCGACAAGCGCGACGTGCTGGTCGCGCTCGCGAATCGCGTCACCTTCCGCGTCATCGAGGCGGCGAGCGCCTGGCCGCCGCTGCCGGACGCGGGCGCCGAGCGCCCCGCGACCCGCGAGCAGCGCCGTGCCCGGGAGGTCGAGCTGCGCGGCCTGATCGAGGCGCGGCTGGCGCTCGTCCTCCAGACGGTCGCGACGAACGCGGACGCCGCCCGCCTCCTCGTGCGCCTCACGCCCGGCGCCGACAAGCTGGTCGACGATACGCTTCGTCGGATGGACGAGTTCGTGGTGGGCATGGTCACGAAGGACATCGACACCGCGCAGCACTACGGATGGGCCCGTGCATGCGATTCGCGGATGGTGGCGCGGTTCATCCTGGGCGGGATCGAGCGGATCGTGTTCCGCGCCCTCGATCGCGACCAGGCGCTCGACATCGAGAAGCTGACGGGCGAGCTCGGCGCGCTCGTCTTCTCGAGCCTCCGCAACGAGGACTACTTCGACCCCGACGGCGGGCGACGGGACGGGGCCTGAGACCGGGCGCGACGGGCCGGCGGCTCTCGGGTGCATGCACCTGCTGCCGGACGTCGGACCCGGACGTCAGAGCCGGTAGAAGCGCGTGGCCGTCTCGCCGAGGATCGCGGCCTTGGCGTCGTCGCCGAGGTCCGGGCGCGCGCGGATCGGGGCGACGGTGTCCGGGAAGCCGCTGTCCCAGTGCGGATAGTCGCTCGCGTACATGATCCTGTCCGCCCCGAGCTCGGCGACCGCCCACGCGAGGCCGCGTTCCTCCGGCTCGCAGCTGAAGACGCACTGCCCGCGCGCGACGTACTCCGACGGCGGCCGGCGGCACGCCGGGACCTCGGCGCCGCGCTTCTCGAAGTGCTCGTCGAGCCGTTCGAGGAAGTAGGGCACCCAGCCGACGCCGGACTCGAGGAACGCGACCCGCAGCGCCGCGGACCGCTCGAGGACCCCGCCGAACGCGAGCGCGGTGAGCGCCACCATCTGGTCGAAGGGGAAGCTCACGGCGTGGACCTGCACGTAGTTGTCGAAACGATCCGCGCCGGGCACCGGGATGTGCATGCCCGGCGCGCCGTGCACGCCGACGGGAAGCCCCGCGGCGGCGACGCGGGTCCAGAACGGCTCGAGGCTCGGATGGTCGAGGTTCCGTCCGTCGCGGAGTGCGGGCGGCACGGCGACCGCGACCAGCCCGAGCGCGCCGATCTCGTCGACCATGGCGGTCGCGCGCTCCGGCGCCTGGAGCGGCACGATGCCGACGGCGCGCAGCCGCCGCGCGGGTGACCCGTCGGCGAAGCGCGCCGCCCATCGGTTCCAGCGCCGGGCGAAGTCCTCCGCGAAGCACGCGTCCTCGAACGCGGTCGCGCCGAGGCCGAGGCTCGGGTACGCGACCATGCGCTCGATGCCCTCGCGCTCCGCGTCCGCGATCACGCCCGCCGGCTCGAACGGGTTCGTCGCCCGCTGCGTGATGCTCGTGCGCGCGTCGACGCCGCACCCCCGCCCGGTCGAGTTCGGGAACCGCTTGCCCTCGATCCGCGCGCCCGAGACGCCGCCGTTCGCCGGGAGCAGCTCCACCTTGTCCGGGTGGGCGGTGAGGAGCTCGAGCATGAACTCCGCGCCCTCGAGGAGGTGCGCGTCGGCGTCGACGACGGGGAATGGCACGCCCCTTCGAGTAGCGGACGCCACGCGCGGGGTGCAAGGGCCGCCGCCGCGAGGGCGGCGGGCCGACCGGCTAGGCCCGCGCGGCGTCCGCGATCCGGTCGAGATGCCGGAGCATGTCGTCGGCGCCGAGCGTCGGGACCGAGACGACGATCCGATCCGCGCCTGCATCCGCATAGGCCGCGAAGGCGTCCCGCCCCGGCATCAGGTCGAGGGCCGGGGCTTCGAGCCCGGGCGGTGCGCCGATCATGACCGTGAGCGAGATCTTCTCCGGGTCGCGGCCCCGGGCCCTCGCCTCGCGGGCGATCGTCTCCCGGGCCTCGCGCACGCCGTCGGGGGAGAGGGCGATCGGCATCCAGCCGTCGCCCCAGGCGGCGACGCGCTTCGCGGCGTTCGGGCCCATGCCGCCGAGGATGACGGGCGGGCAGGGCTTCTGGACGGGCTTCGGGCGGCAGACCACGGGCGGGAAACGGACCCACTTCCCCTCGAACGACGGCGTGTCCTCGGTCCAGAGCTTTCGCATCGCCGCGATCGCCTCGCGCATGAAGGCGAAGCGGTACGGAAAGTGCGGCGTGAAGAGCGCCATCTCCTCCGCGAGCCAGCCCGCGCCGATGCCGAAGAGGAAGCGGCCGCCCGAGAGCCAGTCGAGGGTGGCGACCTGGAGCGCCGTCAGGAGGACGTCGCGCTCCGGGACGAGGCAGATCCCCGTGCCGATGCGGAGCCTCCGCGTCACCGCGGCGGCGGCCGCGAGGGTCGGGAAGCAGTCGGGAAGCTCGGTGTAGGGGCGCGGCAGCCGCCCGTCGTCGGAGAGCGGATAGCGCGTCTCGTGGTGGACGGGGACGACCGGGTGCTCGGGCAGCCAGAGCGACTCGAGCCCGCGCGCCTCGCACGCGCGCGCGAGGTCGGTCACGGGAAGCGCGCGCTCGGTCGCGAACGTGAGGATGCCGGTGTCCATGCGCCCGTCGCCGTCACTGCGCGTCGGCCGGCATCGCGGCCTTCGCCTTCTTGAAGTGCTCGAGCGCCTCTTCCTGGAGTCCCTGCTTGAGCGCCTCGTCGCCCTGCTTGTATTCCTCGGCCGCCTCGCCGAGGTCCTTGCCCTCGGCCTGCGCCTTCTTGATCTTCGGCAGGAGCTCCTTCTTGAGCTCGGTCGCCGTCGGGTCGACCGCCCACGCGGGCACGGCGACGACGACCAGGGCGAGCGCGAGGGCGCGGAACGGGGTTCGCATGGAGTCCTCCGTGGGAATTCGCCTGCGGCGATTTACCCGGCGGCCGCGCGTTCGCGCAAGCCCCGCGCCGGCCGGCATGCGGGGGGCGCCGGGGGGGCCGCCCGTCGCCGGGACGACGGGCGGCCCCGCGTGCGGAGCTACTGGCAGGCCGGGAGGACCGGCGGGAACTGCGTGACGCTGACGTTCTGGCTCCAGCAGTTGCCGGTGCCGGTCAGGTCCCACGCGAGATCGACGTCGAACACCGCGGGCACCGACGGGTCGGGGGCGGTGCCGTTGTCGAGCGCCGTGTTGCGGAGGATCCGGTTGTCGTCCGCGTTCGGCTCGATGTCGAGGAGCCCGCACGAGGCCGAGTCGAGGCCCTGCGCGACGCAGAAGTTCGCGACCGCGATCCCGAAGCTCCCGTTGCCGCGGACGTTGTTCTGGATCACGCGGTTCGCGTCGGCGGCGAGGAGGAGGATGCCGGTGCCGTGCGGCACGTCGCACACGGCGTCCTCGGGGTCGAGGCAGGTGTTCGGCTTGTTGTTGTCGTGTACGTAGTTGAAGTCGATCAGATTGTCGTGGTTCGACTTCACGTCGAGGAACGGCAGGGTGAAGGAGAGGATGCCGCCCGTGTTGCCGTGCGCCTCGTTGTGGTCCATCCGCACGCCCGTGCAGTTCTCGATCTCGAAGCCGCTCACGTTGCCGGAGGCGAGGTTCCGGTCGACGCGCACGTCGAACGACTGGCCGATGTAGATGCCGGTGTCGTTCGAGCCCGTCGCGACGTTGTGGCTCACGCGTCCCTTCGTGCAATGGGACGGGAAGATGCCGTACTCGCCGTTGTCGTGGACCTCGTTGCCGGTCACCCGGAAGTCGTCGGCGCAGAAGAGGAAGATGCCGTCGCCGTCGAAGCCGTTCACGGTGAAGCCGCGCACCTGCGACTTCCGGATCCGCTGGCTCGGGTCGTCGAAGCACGAGGCGCCGTCGGCGCCGGGCTTCGCGAACGCGATGCCCTGCTCCTGGCCGCCGGGGTTCTCGAGGACGACGGGGGCGTTCCGCTTCGAGAGGCCGCGCAGGCGCACGCCGTCCTTCGTGACGACGACCGCGCACGTGTGTGCCGGCTCGGTCGGGCACGGCGTGCCGGCCTCGTGGTACGTGCCGGGCAGGACGGCGACCGTGTCGCCGGGGTTGGCCAGGTTCACCGCGGCCTGGATCGACTCACCGGGGTGGACGGTGAGCACCTTCGCGGGCGCGGGGAGCGCGGAAGCGAGCACGATGCCGACGACGACGAGCGACCGCATCGGGGACCTCCTTCGTCTGCTCGAGTTGGAAGGACGCGCGGGACATACGGCGTGCCCGCAGCGCGGGTCAAGCCGCGCCGCGCCGTCAGCCCGCGAGCCGGGCGTACTTGCCCTCGAAGAAGAGGAGGGGCCGCCCGCCCCGCACCTCGGCGTGCTCCACCTCGCCGATGTGGATCACGTGGTCGCCGCCCTCGTGGGTCTCGACGATCCTGCACTCGACGTGCGCGAGCGCCCCCTCCAGGACGAGCGATCCACGGCGGCCGGGGCGGCAGGCGACGCCCGCGAACTTCTCGCCGCCCGACTTCGCGAACCGCGTCGAGAGGTGCTCCTGGTCCTCGGCGAGGATGTTCACCACGAACTCCTTCGAGTCGAAGAAGTGCGGGAAGGTCTCCGCCTTCTTGTCGATGCAGACGAGGAGGAGCGGCGGCGCGAGCGAGAGCGAGGTGACGGCGTTCGCCGTGAGCCCGTAGCAGTTGCCCTGCGAGTCGCGCGTCGTGATGATCGTGACGCCGGTCGCGAACAGTCCCATCACGCGCCGCAGCTCTCTCGGCTCGAACATGGCGCGGGAGAACATGCCTGGACGCTCCGCATCGTGTCAACGCGACGGGCCTTGACGGCGACGTCGCGGCGTCGCTATCCGCTGCACGTGCAGCGGCTGATCGACGCCGACGGACACGTGCTCGAGCCGCCCGACGTGTGGGCGCGCTACGTCGACCCGAAATATCGTGAGCGGGCGATCCGCGTCCGGCGCGAGGCCGACGGCGACGTGCTCGAGATCGACGGGCGTCCCGCCGCGCTCACGACGCGCGAGATGCTCGCCGGCTTCGGCGGCATGGGGAAGACGGTCGAGGAGCTCGCCGCGGCCGCGCTCTCCGGCCGTTACGCCGAGAACGCGCCGGCCGCGGCGACCGACCCCGCGGCGCGCCTCGCTGTCCTCGACCGCGACGGACTCTCGCACGCGATCCTCTACCCGAGCCTCGGCCTCCAGTGGGAGGCCGAGGTGAGCGACCCGGCCTACGCGCTCGCGCACTGCCGCGCCTACAACCGCTGGATCGAGGAGTTCTGCGCGGGTTCCGGCGGTCGCCTCGTGCCGGTCGCGCACCTCTCGCTCGGCGACGCGGAGGGGGCGGCCGCGGAGCTCCGCCGGGCGGTCCGCGCCGGGGCGCGCGGCGCCTTCGTCCTGCCCTTCACGCTCGACGGGCTGCCGCACGGCCATCCGGCGCACGACCCGCTCTGGGCCGAGGCGTGCGCGCTCGACGTGCCGGTCGCGATCCACACCGGCGTCGATCCGCCCGCGCGGAGCCTCCACCGCCGCTTCGACGGCCTCTCGTGGCCGGAGAACGTCGTCGAGGGCATCTGGTACCTCCAGCTCATGTTCCCGCAGGCGGTGCAGCAGGCGTTCTCGACGTTCTTCCAGTACGCGACCTTCGACCGCTTCCCGGCCTTGAAGCTCGTCGTCCTCGAGTCGGGCGCCGGCTGGCTCGGCTTCTGGCTCGACCGGATGGACGCGCTCTGGGCGAGCGCGCTCCGCGTGACGATGTCCCTCCGCGAGCCTCCGAGCCACTACGTCCGCCGCCAGTGCTGGATCTCCGCCGACCCCGACGAGCGCGCGCTCCCGCCGATCGTCGACTACGTCGGCGCCGACCGCTTCCTCTGGGCGACCGACTTCCCGCACAGCGACCACGGCCCCGACTACATGGCGGAGCTCCGCGAGCTCGCGGGCCGGCTCGCGCCGCCGGCGCGCGACGGCCTCCTCGGCGGCAACGCCGCCCGCCTCTACGGCCTCGCCTGAGGGGCGCCGGCCGCGTCTCAGCCGGGCCGCGGCGGCGGGCCGAGCGTCCAGGCGCCGGTGTCCGGATGCCGATACCACCCCGCGGCCGCGTGCGTGCCGCCGTCCACGTGGAGCGTCACGCCGGTCACGTAGCTCGCGAGGTCGGAGGCGAGGAAGACGGCGGCGCCCGCGAGGTCGTCGGGGACGCCCGCACGGCCGAGCGGCACGAGGTCCCGGTGCCGCCGCTCCTCGCCGGGCCCGAGGAGCGCGCGGAGCCCTTCCGTCACGCAGATGTCCGGGGCGAGGGCATTCACGCGGATCCCGTGCGGGGCGAGCTCGAGCGCCATCGTCTTCGTGAAGTTGATGACCGCGGCCTTGCACGCGGCGTACGGCGCGTAGCCGGGCGCGGCGCGGACGCCCTCGCTCGAGACGACGTTCAGGACGAGGCCGCCGCGACCCTGCGCGATCATCCGCGGCGCGACGAGCCGCGTGCCGTGGAAGACCGTCTTCAGGTTCGTCGCGATGAGCGCGTCCCATCCCTTCTCCTCGACGTCGAGGAAGGGCGCGCGGAAGGTCCCGCCCACGTTGTTCACGAGCACGTCGACCCCGCCGAAGCGCGCGACCGTCTCCTCGACCGCGCGGGCGAAGGCGTCCCGGTCGCGGACGTCGGTCGGGAGGCCGAGCGCCTCGCCGCCGGCCGCGACGATCTCCTCGGCCGTCCGCCGCGCGGTCTCCGCGACGCGCTCGAGCACCGCGACGCGAGCGCCGAACGCCGCGAACCCGTGCGCGATCCCCCGCCCGATCCCCGCGCCGGCGCCGGTGACGATCGCCGTACGGCCGGTGAGGAGGATCGACCGCGGGTCCATCAGCCGGCGGGCGTGTAGCGGACGAGGACGCGGTCGCCCGACTCGAAGCCCTCGCGGAACTCCTTCTCGAAGCGCGACCAGCCGTCGGGGTACTTCTTCGCGTACGCCTCGAGGAGCTTCGCCTCGATCTTCGGGTCGTGCACGATCTCGGCCGTCGCGTCGAACGCCGGGCCGTCCGGCTTCCCGACGGCGACGCGCGCGCGCCGGCGCCCGGCTTTGATGCGCCTCACGCGCCACGACGAGGGGCGCGTGCCGACGTACACGGCGTCGCCCTCCGAGAAGAACCAGATCTCCGCCGGCTTCCCGAGCGCGCCCGACTTCCGCTCGCTCTGCACGTAGACGTACTTCGCATCCTCGAGGGCGCGGGCGACGTCGGGCGCGAGCGCGGCGACGGCGACGACGACGGAGAGCGGGACGGCGAGAGCGGCGAGGGCACGGCGCATGGCGCCCCCTTACAGCCGAGCGATGCCCGCCGGCAAGGGTGTCGCCGTTCAGCCGGGCTCGCGGACGATCCGGAAGCCGTCCGAGGTCCGCACGAGCTCCTTCTGGATCGGCGGCGACTCGCGGAGAAGGAGGCGGCCCGCCGGGTCCCGGAAGCGGTCGCGGCGCGTGAACCGGACGACCGTCCGGTCGCCTTCCGTCCGGAGCGCGAGGAGGTTCACCTCGACGTCGAGGTCCTGCGTGTTCGAGAAGTAGCGGCGGAGCGCGTCGACCTCCGCCGCCGTCGTCACCTGGCCCATGCGACGGAGCGCGTCGACGTCGTGCGCGCGCCACGCAGCGGCGTATCGCTCGAGCCAGCGGCGCACGTCGTCGCTCGGGCCGTGCCGCTCGCGCGCCGGGCGCGCCGGGCCCCGGCGGGGCTCGCGGGCGGCTTCGACGACGGGCGCCGGTGCAGGCGCGGGCGTCTCCTCCTTCGGCGTGGCGGCGGGGGTCGCGGGGGCGGGCGTCGCGGCGGGCGGAGGTGACGGGGGCGGCGCCTTCACGTTCACGTGCCACGTCCGCTCCGCCGTCGCCCCGAGGCCGGTCGAGACGAGCGCGCGGACCGTGAACGCGCCCGGCCGCGACGGGTGGAGCGTCACGTCGTTCCCCGCCCCGGCCGGCTCGTCGCCGAAGGTCCACGTCGTCTTCGCCGATTGCCCCGCCGGCGCGGTCGGCGTCACGCGCAGCCGCAGCGGCGATCCCGCGACGACGTCGAGCGCCGCGGACGCGGGCTCGGCGGCGAGGATCCGCGGCGGCCGCGGCGGGAGGACCCGCGCCGTCCAGGTGCGGAGCGCCGTGCCCTCGCGGCTCGTGACCGTCACCTCGATGCGGTGGCGGCCGACGTCGCCCGACGCCGGGCTGTAGACGAAGCGCGGGCCGGAGGCGGCGGGCCGTCCGTCGACGGTCCAGCCGTAGTGGACGTCGGTGCCGTTCGCGACGACGGCGAAGTCGCCGGCGTCGCCGACGTGGAGGGTCGTCTTCGGGCGCGCGGGCGCCGTGCCGATGACGTCGGGGCCGCGGGCGGCGGGCGTCTCGCCGGCCGCGGGGACGGACGTGGTCGGTGCCCGCGGCGGGGGGAGCGGCAGCCGGGGGAGGAGCCACGGCGCCGCGACGACGGCGGCGGCCAGGATCGCGATGCCGAGCACCACGAGGAGACGCCGCCGGCGGTGGCCGCGTCCCCGGCGTTCCCGCTCCTCGCGCCCGATGCCCGCATACGTGCGGGCGTAGAGGGAGAGCGGTTCGTCGGCCCCCGCCTCTCGGTCCGTCACCCACCGCGGCTCGTCGACCTCGCGGCGCAGCTCGTGCGAGCGACGCATGTCGCGGAAGGAGATCCGCGGTGCGGACACGGCGCAATCCCGCGGACGGCGCGCGGAGCGAACTCGCGCGGGCCCCGCCGAGCGGGGACGCGCGCCACCGCGCAGGAGGGATACCGGGCGACGCGCGGGACGACTATCGCGCGGGTGTGACGCCGCGCATCGCGCTCCTGCTCGCGGTCCTCCTCGTCGCCGCCGGCGCTTCGCGGACGCGCGCCGACTGCCCGGGGGCGACCGCGCTGCCCGCCGTCTGCATCGGTGCGACGAGCGCGGGGACGTCGCGCTTCTGCTTCGGCAGCGAGTCGTGCGACGACATCGGCGTCGTGGGGGAGGTGCGCGTGTCCGGCGCGCCGTTCGCGGTGACCGGGGTCCACGTCGAGGGGCCGCTCGGGTCGCGGCCCGTCGCACCGCCCGTGGTCCTGCTTCCCGGCGAGGCGGTCGTCGCGGAGCTGAGCGGTGTCCCGCCGGGAGCGGGCACGACGCACGGCGAGCTCGTGTGGGTTCTCGGCGGCGACGCGGAGCGCCGCCCGTCGCGCCGCGGCAGCGACACGTGCACCGTCGACCTCACCGTGTCGGCGCCGGCGTGCGCGGAGCCGCGCCCGGGCGACCCCTGCCACGGCGAGACGTGTGTCGCGGGCGCGTGCGTCGAAGGGACGCCGGGCGGCTGCGACGACGGGGACGCGTGCACGACGGGCGACCGCTGCGTGGCCGGGCGCTGCACCGGGCGGCTCCGGAGCTGCGTCGACGGCTTCGCGTGCACCGAGGACGCGTGCGTCGCGGGCGCGTGCCGGCACACGCCCCTCGACGCCCGGTGCGATACGGGCGAGTGCGCGATCGCCGCGTGCCGCCCCGGGGCGCCCGGGAGCGACGCGCGCGGGTGCGTCGCGACGCCGAGCGCCCCGAACGGCGCGTGCACCGACGACGGCTTCGCGTGCACCGACGACGTCTGCACCGCGGGCGGGTGCCTCCACGTGCCGATCGACAGCCGGTGCGCGCCCGCGGACGGGTGCACGGCGGCCGCGTGCGCGCCGGACCGTGCCGACCACGACGCGTCCGGCTGCGTTCCCGGGCCGGCGCTTGCCGGCGTCGAGTGCGCGGAGGACGGTGACCCGTGCAGCGACGACGTGTGCCAGGCGGGCAAGTGCCTCCACACGGCGGCCGCCGACTGGGTCCTCTGCGCGCCGGTGCAGGGCGCGTATCGCCGGGCCCTCGCGCTCGCCACGCTCGCGCGGCAGCTCGCGGGCGCGACCGCGGCGGCGCGGGTGCCCGCGCCGAATTCCGCGTCGGCCGTCCCCTTCGGGGCGACGCTCGCGGACCGCCTCGGCCGGGTGGCGGGCGACATGGACCTCGTCGTGCGGACGCTCGCCGGCAAGGCGGCGGGCGTGCCGAACGCGCCCTCGCCCCCCGCGTCCGGCCTCGCCGAGACCCCCGCTCAGCGCCGCGCCCGGCTCGCGGCCGCCGTGCTGCGGCGGACGCCGCGGATCGTGTCGGCCGTCGTCCGGAGCGTGGCGAGCCCGCGGGCCAGGACGGCCTTCGGGCGGGACGACAGCCGCGACCTCCGCCGCCGCGGCCGGCTCTTGCTCAGGGGCACGAAAACCCTTAAAGCCGAGCTCAAACGGCTCCAGCGAGTGTCGCAGACGTTCGCTCGCTAGCGAGCTAGAGTTCGCGCGACCCGCCACCGACGGCGGTCGATGGAGGAGGTGCCCGTGAGAGGCGTGGTCTTCGGTCTGGTGGGAACGATGCTCGCCGCCGCGCTCGGGCCGGCGCCGGCGCGGGCCCTGTCGCTCCGGGATCGGCTGCCCGAGGTGGCGCGCCGAACCGGCCTCGAGCCCGGACCGGCGTTCGACGCCCTCGCCGACGCCCTCGCCGACACGGCCGCGCGGAACCTGCCCATCATCGCCGCGTCGGCCGGCTTCACGTACCGCTACAACCCGGAGCTCGAGGTCTTCGAGCGCACGTCCGACACGCTCGGCCCGCTCTTCCTCGAGCGGCCCGACACGCTCGGGCGCAACAAGTTCAACTTCAACGTGAGCTACCAGTACGTCGAGCTGAACGAGTTCGACGGTGAGTCGACGAGCAGCCTCGCCGCGCGGAACCCCCTCATCGCGCGCGTCACCGACGCCGCCGGGAACCTGACCGGGTTCACGGCGAACCGGCTGCGCTACGACTTCGACCTGACGAGCCACATCATCGGCTTCTCCTTCACGTACGGCCTGCTCGACAACCTCGACGTGAACCTCTTCGTGCCGCTCATCGACACCGTGTTCGACGTGACGGCGAACCGCACGCAGGTCGCGACGGCGGGTCCGGACCTGGTCTTCAGCCCCCAGCCGCGGGGCTTCGCGCCCGCGACCCTCGACGGGAGCAAGTTCGGCGTCGGCGACATTCTCCTCCGCGCGAAGTACCAGCTGCCGCGCTGGGCGTGGATGCGCTCCGCCGCGGGTCTCCAGCTCCGCCTCCCCTCCGGGGACCAGGACAACTTCCAGGGCACCGGCGACTTCGAAGCGTCGCCCTTCCTCTACGCCTCGACGCTGGTCTGGGGCCGCGTCGAGCCGCACGCGAACGTCGGCGTCGACCTCCGCACCGACGACGTCGACCGGAGCCAGGCGCGCTACGGCCTCGGCGTGGACGTCGACGTGACGAAGCGGATCGGCATCGCGCTCGCGTTCCTCGGCCGGGACGAGTTCAAGCGCAGCTCCCCCGCGGGCGAGACGAGCTTCCTCCATCTCACGCCCGCCGGCCCGCGCCAGGAGCCGGTGCTCGGGCTCGACTTCCACCGCAAGGACTTCTTCGACTTCTCCTTCGGCGCGCGCGCCGTCGTGTGGCGGCAGATCATGGTCTTCGCGAACGGCATCTACGCGCTGAACGACGACGGCCTGCGGAACGACACGATCATCCCGACGGTCGGCGTCGAGGGGACGTTCTAGCGCGACCGGGCGTCAGCAGACCTTCGCGGCGGTCGTCGTGGTCGTGGAGGTGCTCCGGAACCGCCGCAGTGCGGGACCGCACTCGCTGGACCACGTCGGGCGTCGTCGCGGTGCTCCCGCGGGCGCGCCGGCTCCGCGGGAGGCGACGCCCCTGCGGCGGCCGGCGGCGCGTGTGCCGCCGGGACGACGACGCCGCGCGCGAGCGCGGTCCTCGATCCGCGGTCTCGGTCCGGTTCCGCGCGACGCACCGACCGGCGGCGGGGGAGTCCTCGCGGGGACGAGCGCGCCGGGCCGTACGAAGCCCTGGGCGGAGTGCCCGGCGCGCCTTGTCGCCCCCGCGAGGGCCCGCCCGCCGCGCACGAGCGCCCAGTCGGCGTCCGCGTCCGATCAGCCGCGGAGTCGCTGGCCGAGCCGCACGCGCTGTCGATATAATCCCGCGCCTCCATGGCGGGCTTCGCGCGCTGGCTCGTGCGCCACCCGGCCGCCGTCGTCGCGGCGAACGTGCTCGTCACGGCGATCCTCGGGCTCTACGCGCTGCAGATCCGGATCGAGAACTCGCTCGAAAGCCTGCTCCCCGCGGGCGACCCCGAGGTGGCGTACTACGAGCGCACGCGGACGATCTTCGGCAGCGACGACGTCGCCGTCGTCGGCGTCCGCTGCGACGACCTCTTCGCCCCGACGACGATCGCGAAGATCGCCCGCGTGACGGAGGCGATCGGGAAGATCCCGGGCGTCGAGCGCGTGCTGAGCCTCACGAACGCCGTCGACCCCGCGGCCGACGTCGTCACGCCGCCGCGCCTCCTGCCGCGCATTCCCCCGAGTCCCGAGGAGATCGCCGCGCTCAAGGCGAAGCTCGTCGCCACGCCGCTCTACGGGAAGAACCTGGTCGCCGACGACTGGAAGGGCGCTGCGATCAACGTCTTCTTCGCGCCGCTGACCGACGCGCAGTATCAGGACCTCGCGATCGACCGGAAGATCGCGGACGTCCTCGCGGCGGCGAGCGGGCCCGAGCGCTTCTACTACACGGGCGCGGCGCACGTGAAGCAGGCGGCCGTGGAGCTCATGCGCCGCGATCTCCGCCTCTTCACGCCGATCGCCCTCCTCCTCGTGCTCGTCGTGCTCGCCGTCTCGTTCCGCACGCTCCGCGGCATCATCCTGCCGATCGCGTCCGTGTCGATGGCGCTCGTGTGGGCGCTCGGCATCATGGTCCTCGACGGGAAGTCGCTCACGCTCGGGACGTCGATCCTCCCGCCGCTCCTCCTCGTCGTCGGCAGCTCGTACGCGATCCACGTGATCGCCCGCTACTACGAGCAGGTCTGGGCGGGCGCGGCGCCGGACGTCCTCGTCCTGCGGGCGTTCCAGCGCGTCTGGCTGCCGCTGGTCATCTCGGCGGTCACGACGGTCGTCGGCTTCGGCTCGCTCATGGTGAACCGCATCACCGCGATCTACGACCTCGGCGCGTTCGCGGTCGTCGGCGTCGTCTGCCTCACCGTCACGTCGCTCACGTTCCTTCCCGCGGCGCTCCAGCTCCTCCCCGCCGAGCTGCGCCTGTGGACGTCGGGGCGGGTGTCGCCCGCGCTGGCGGGGAGCCTGACGCGGCTCGGGCAGCGGGCGTTCGCGTCGCGCCGAACGATCCTCGGCGTGTCCGGCGCGCTCGCCGCCGTCGCCGTCGTCGGCGTGCGGTTCATCGAGGTCGACTCGGACTTCCTCTACTACTTCGAGCCCAGCTCCCAGGTGCGCGTCGCGAGCGAGACGATCAACCACGAGATCGTCGGCTCGAACCCCTTCTACGTCGTGATCGAGACGGCGACACCCGGGCTGCTCCGGCGGTGGGACGTGCTCCGGCGCGTCAAGGACCTCCAGGCGTTCCTCGCGACGCTGCCCGGGATCAAGTCCTCGATCTCGCTCGTCGACTACCTGGAGCTCCTCGAGTCGGGCCTCAACAAGAGCGGCGAGGGAGACATCCTGGTGGACGAGCAGGGGAACCTCCTGCCGCCCGAGAAGGCGAAGACCTTCTGGGAGGACCCCGCGCGGCTCGAGCCCGTGCTCGCGATGGTGTCGACGAGCCCGGCGACGTTCCGGAACGTCGTGACCGAGGACTTCTCCAAGGCGAGCGTGCTCGTGCGCACCGACCTCTCCGGCTCGCGGAGCATCGAGCGGACGCTCGATCGGATCCGCGTCTACCTCGCCGAGCACTTCCCGGCGGAGATGCCGGTCCGTCTGACCGGCACGCTCGTGCTCCTCACCGGGACGACGTCCGACATCGTGATGGGCCAGATCAAGAGCCTCACGCTCGCGCTCGTCGTCATCTTCGCCGTCATGGCGCTCATGTTCCTCTCGATGAAGATCGGCTTCCTCGCGATCCTGCCGAACGTGCTGCCCATCCTGATCTTCTTCGGCGTCATGGGTTGGTGCGGGGTCCTCTTGAACCTCGGGACGAGCCTCATCGCCGCGATCGCCCTCGGGATCGCGGTCGACTCGACGATCCACTACATGGCGCGGCTCAACCTCGAGCTGCGCGGGGAGACCGATCAGCAGTCGGCGATCGTGCGGACGGTGCGGACCGTCGGCGTGCCGATCGTCTTCACGACCGTCGCGCTCTTCCTGGGCTTCCTCAGCTTCGGCGCGTCGAGCTTCGTGCCGATCAAGAACTTCGGCTTCCTCGCCGCGGCCACCATGGTGACGTCGCTCGGCGCGAACCTCGTCTTCCTGCCCGCACTCCTCGCGACGACGAAGATCATCACGCTCTGGGACCTCCTCGGCGTGAAGCTCGGCGACGACCCGGCGCGCACGATCCCGCTCTTCGCCGGCCTCTCGGCGGCGCAGGCGCGGATCGTCGTGCTCATGGGGGAGCTCAAGCGGTTCGCGCCCGGCGAGGTCATCATCCGCGAGGGCGAGCGCGGCGACGAGATGTACGTGCTCATCCGCGGGACGACCCAGGTCTGGGTCGGCCGCGACGGCGGGCGCAGGCAGATCTTCGAGCACCGCCGCGGCGACGTCTTCGGCGAGATGGGCCTCGTGCGCCACGACCAGCGGACCGCGGACGTGATCGCGTCGAGCGACGTCGAGGTGCTCGCCGTGAACGACCGGTTCCTGACCCGCATCCAGCGCCGCTACCCGCGCATCGCCTCCAAGGTGTTCCTCAACCTGACGCGCATCCTGAGCGACCGCCTGGAGCGTATGACCGACCTCGCGGTGGGGGCCCGGTAGGCGGACGCGGCTCCCCGCCCGCGCTCAGCCGCCGCGCGCCACGCGGCCGACGGCGGCGACCACGTCGTCGGGGTCGAACGGCTTCTCGAGCACGCCCGCGAGCCCGAGCGCGCGCGCCTTCTCGCGCACGTACGGATCCCCCGAGCACGCGATCGTCGGGACCCCGGCCAGCTCCGGATACGTCCGGAGATGCGTCCGGACCGCCCAGCCGGACCGTCCCGGGAGGCCGAGGTCGAGGAGGATCACCGACGGCCGCATGCCGCGCGAGAGGAGGACGACCGCATGAGCGGCTCGTCTACGTCATGTGGTCGCGCGCGAAAATCCCCGTCCGTCGTGAGGCCGGGCGCGGAAGTCGGGGACGGCGTGTGCGACGCACGTCGGAGGGGGCGACACGGCCGCCCCACTGTCGAAAACGCCGCCATCTCGGGCGCTGGTCGCGGCGCGTGCGGTCCGCGCGCCGCCCGACCACCCGCCTACGCGCCCGCCGCCGTCGCGCTCGGGCGAGCCGCCGCGAGCCGGGCCGCGCGCGCGGCGCAGCGGCCGAGGCGGAGCTCCGCGCAGAGCGGCTCGGCGCGGGCGAGGCACCGCAGACGCGTCTCGTCGTCGCCGCGGAGGGCGGCGAGCTCCGCGGCCACGAGCGCGACGTCGGCGAGCGTCGAGCGCGCCTCGAGCGCCTCGGCGAGGCCCCAGGCCTCGTCGAGCCAGCGCGCGGCCTCGTCCGTCCGGCCGAGCCGCATCATCACCTCGGCGAGGAGGGTCGCGATCTGCGCGCGGCGGAGCCGCCCGCCGACCTGCCGCTGGAGCTGCTCGGCCCAGCGCTGCGCGCGCTCGAGGTCCCCGACGGCGAGCAGCGCCTCGCCGACGATGCGCAGGTTCACGGTCGTCGCGCTCGGGACGCGCGTGCAGCGGTCGATCGCCGCGACGTAGCGCACGACGTCGACCGGCTCGCCGAGCTCGCGGCGCGACGCGAGCGCGATGGCCGCGGCGGGGCCGAGGGCTGCGAGGTTCGCGATGTGCTCGGACACCTCGTAGGCGCGGTCCGCCCACTCCTTCGCCTCGGCGTATTCGCCGCGCAGGAAGTGGATGGTCGCGATCGTCCCCGCGGCGGCGCCGCGGATCGTCTGGTTCGGGGCGCGCTCGGCCATCGCGTGCGTCTCGCGCGCGCTCGCGAGGCCGCGATCGAGGTCGTCGTTCGCGACCAGCACGAGCTCGCGGACCCAGCGCGCGCTCACGTGCAGGTCGGAGCCGGCGTCGCCGCGCGCCTCGATCTCGGCGATGCACCAGTCGATCGTGCGCTCGGCGAGCGCGAAGCGCGCGTCGTGCACGTAGATCACGCAGAGGCCCCGCGCGAGGCGGATCGACTGGAGGAAGAGGCCGGCGCGCTGCGCGATCGCGAGCGCCTCCTCGACGAGCGCGAGCCCGCGCGCGAACTCGCCGCGGTCGCCCATCATGACGAGGACCCCGTGGTGGTAGGTGAGGCTCGAGAGCGACTCGAGGTCGTTCAGCTCCTCGGCGAGCGCGCGCCCCCGGCCCGCCGCCCGCGTCGCTTCCGCGAAGTACGGCAGGCCGAACACGACCGTCAGGGCGCAGAGCCGGTTGATCGCCTCGAGCACGAGACGCCGGCGGCTCTCGTCGCCGTCGTCCGGCAGCCCCGCCTCCGAGAGCTCCAACGCGCGGCGGAAGAAGTCGGCGGCCGTCTCGTAGGAGGGCAGGTCGAACGCCGCGCGGCCCGCGCGCACGAGCGCCTCGAGCGCTTTCGCGCGGTTGTCGCTGCGCGAGAAGTGGTGCGCGAGGACGGCGGCGCGCTCGGCGCTCGGCTCGCCCTCGATCGCGGCTTCCAGCACCATCCCGGCGCGCTCGTGGAGCTGGCGGCGCTGGCGGAGGAGGAGGCCTTCGTACGCGACCTCCTGCGTGAGGCTCTCGCCGAAGCGGTACTCGCCGTTCGAGAGGAGGTGCTTTCGATGGAGCAGCCCGCGGCGCTCGAGGTCGGCGAGCTCGCGGGGCACGTCGATGCCCTCGCCGTCCAGCACGCGCGCCAGGCTCTCGCCGTCGAACTGGCGGCCGAGGACGGCCGCCACCTGGATCACGCGCTTCGCGGCCGGCGTCAACCGGTCGAGGCGGGCGGCGATCACCTCCTGGATCGTGCCCGGCACCGGGATCTCCTCGACCGGACGCGTGACGCGGCAGGCGCCGCTGCCGCAGAGGAGGTAGCCCTCCTCGCGGAGCCCGTGCGTCATCTCCTCGGCGAAGAAGGGGCTCCCGTCGGCTTTCGCGACGAGCCGCGCCTCGAGCTCGTGGGGGAGGGCGCCGCCCGCGATGGCGCGGATGATCGTCGCGACGTCGGCGTCCGCGAGCGGACGGAGCACGATCTGCGTGAACGCGGCGGTCGTCTGCCACGCGGCATGGTCGTGCGGCCGGTGGGTGAGGAGCACGAGCACGCGCGCGCGGTCGAGTCCGGCGACGAGCCGGGCGAGCAGCTCGCGCGACGGCTCGTCGATCCACTGCACGTCCTCGATGAGGAGGACGACTGGCACGCGCTCGGCCTCGCGCAGGAGGAGCCCGGTCACCGCCTCGAACGACTCGCGCTGGAGCTCGTCGGGGAGCGCCTCGGCGCGGCCGTCCCGCGGGACGTCGGCCATGAACCGGCCGAGGAGGGGGAAGCGCCGCTCGAGCTCGTCGTCGCACTTTCCGAGTCGCGCGGCGACCTTCGCGCGTGCCGCGTCCGGCGGGTCGCCCGGGCGGAGCCCGAAGTACGCGCGCAGCATGGAGACGAACGGATGGAACGGCGCCGCCTGGTTCATGGCGGAGCAGCGGGCCTCGAAGAAGACGGCGGGCTCGCCGGCGAGGCGCCGCTTGAACTCGTAGACGAGGCGCGACTTGCCGCACCCGGCGTCCCCGACGACCGCCACCACCTGCGCCTGCGTCCCGAGGCGCCGGAACGCGCCCTCGACCAGCGCGAGCTCCTCGGGACGTCCGACGAACGGCGTGAGCCCCCGCTCCTCGGCGATCGTCATCGAGGTGGCGGCCTCGGCGCGGGCGAGGACGCGGTACGCGACGACGCGCTCCCGCTTGCCCTTCACCGCGAGCGGCCCCGCGGGCTCCACGGCGAAGAGGCCGCGCACGAGCCGATGCGTCGCCTCGCTGATGAGGACCGTGCCGGGCGGGGCGAGCGCTTCCAGGCGCGCGGCGAGGTTCGTCGTGTCGCCGATCGCGCTGTAGTCCATCTTCAGGTCGTTGCCGACGCGGCCGACGACCACCGGGCCCGTGTGGATGCCGATCCGGGCGCGCAGCTCGATCCCCCGCTCGGCACGCAGCCGCGCCGCGAGCCCGCCGAGCGCGTCCTGAATCGCGAGCGCCGCGCCGACCGCGCGCTGGGGCGCATCCTCGTGCGCGACGGGTGCTCCGAAGAGCGCCATGATCCCGTCACCCGCGAGCTGGTTCACGATGCCGTCCAGGCGGTAGATCTCCCGGAAGGCCAGCTCGAGATACTCGTCGAGCAGCTCGTGGTACTCCTCGGGGTCGAGCCGCTCGGCGATCGCCGTCGAGCCGGCGAGGTCGCAGAAGAGGACCGTCACCTGCTTCCGCTCGCCCTCGAGGCCGCGGCTCGCGCGGATCCGTTCGGCGAGGGCGGCCGGCATCCAGCGCGCGAGCCGCGCGAGCGGGTCGTCGGAGGCGGGCGGCGCGGTGTCGTGGACGGCGTCGCCGACGCGCAGGCCGCAGTCGGGACAGAAGCGGAAGGTCGCCTCCAGGGTCGCGCCGCAGCCGGCGCAGCGCGGCGCCACGCGCGCTCCACAGGCGTGGCAGAACTGCTTGCCGGCGATGAGCTCGGCGCCGCAGGCGGTGCAGCGCATCGAGGTTTCCGGCTACGCTCCCGCGCCGTCCAAGTCAACGGAGCGGCGAGGATTGATCCTGCGCGCGCGGGATGGGATCGTGGGGGCGTGCGGATCGTGCACGAGCCGGGGCGCTTCGTCGCGCACGTGGAGGGCGCGGAAGCGTACGTCGAGTACGTGCGCGACGGCGACGTGCTCGACGTCCTCCACACCTTCACGCCGCCGGCGCTCCGCGGGCGCGCGATCGCGAGCGCGCTCACGCAGGCGGTGATCGACCACGCGCGCGCCGAGGGCCTGCGGATCCGCCCGTCGTGCTCCTACACGCAGCGCTGGGCGGCCCGTCACCCGGAGGCGGCGCAGCACTTCGTCTCGGGCTCGGCGTTCGGGAGGACGTAGGCGTCGGCGTCGCCCGTGTTGGCGTACACCTCCCACCGCATGCCGTCGGCGTCGCGGACCCAGAACTTGTCGCTCGTCGCGTAGCAGCACGTGACGCCCGACTGCGTGAGGGCCTCGAGCCCCTCCCTGCGGACGCGGACGAGCTCGGTCGCCACGTCGGCGGTGCCCGGATGCCGGATCCCCAGATGCCCGACCGTGCCCGGCGCCCCGCCGAGGTTCAGCGAGACGACGGCCGGCGGGTCCGCCAGCTCGAACTTCGCGTACTCGGGCCGGACCTTCGCGGGCTCGACGCCGAGGATCCTCCGGTAGCGCTCGACGGCCGCCGGGATGTCCGTGACGTACAGGGAGACGTGGAATGCACGCTGGCTCATCGCGAGCCTCCTTTCATTGGCAACAGGCCGCGCCGGAGCAGCAGCGGCCGATGAATCGGCGAAGCGCCGCGGCGAGCGCGCGGCAGCGCCGGGCGTCGAGGCGGTAGACCCGCTCGCGCCCGCGGCGCTCCTGGACGAGGAGCCCCGCGTCGGCGAGCACCTTCAGCTGATGGGACATCGCGGGCCGGGAGAGGGGGAAGCGCTCCGTCAGCTGGCCGACGTTGAGGGTCTCCCGGGACAGGACGAGGACGATCCGCTGGCGGGTCGGGTCGCCGAGGGCGGCGAGGAAGCGGCTCACCGCGGTGAGGTCGGAGACGTCGGGCAGCTTGCGGGCGGCAGATGCGGCCATACGTTCAAACTCTTAAACGCTTCGACCGCGGAAGTCAAGGCGGCGTCAGGCGCTGAACGCGAGGCCGAGCGTCCCGAGCGGGCCGAGGTCGACGGCGATCCGGTCACCGGGGGCGACGGCCACGGGCGCGACGAGGGCGCCCGAGATGATGCGGTCGCCCGCTCGGAGCCCTTCGCCGAAGGGGGCCAGGCGGTCGGCGACGGCGCCGACGATCGCGGCCACGTCGCCGAGCGCCGCGACGGCCGAGGTCCGGGCGACCTCGACGCCGTTCCGGACGAAGCGCGCGTCGAGGTCCGCGATGCCGCCGCCCGCGCGACGCGGGTCCGTCGCCCCGAACAGCACGGCGCGGTGGAGGACGTTCGCGGCGAGGAGGGACTCGAGGTCGTCGAGCGGCCGGTCGAGGTCGAGCACCTCGAGCGCGGGCCCGAGGCCGATGATCGCGGCCCGGATGGCGTCGGGCGGCGCCCCGGGCGGGACGGCGGCGCCCAGATGGATCGCGATCTCGGGCTCGACGCGCACGTCCGTGCCGCCGGCGAGCGCGTGCGGCCGCCCCGGCTCGAGCGCCGTCGCGAGCGTCAGGTGCCCGACGACGATGCCGTCGAGGCCGAGCGCGCGCTGCACGGCGGGCGCGTTGAAGCCGACCTTCCAGCCGACGCGCGGATGCCCGGCGGCCAGGAGCGCGTGGAAGCGCGCGAGCTGTGCGGCCATGCCGCGCGCGATCCGGGGGTCGTCGCGGAAGCTCATCCGGGGTCCACGAGGTCGGGCCGGAACTCCGGATGCGCCGTGAGCCAGGCGGCGGCCCCGCGCATCGACTCCTCGTTCTTGCGGTTGATGAAGCGGTAGATCGGGGCCTCGAACCACCGGAGGACGGGGGTCGTCATGTGGAAGCGCTCGCGGAAGCGGAGGCGCGTCCGGTTCGGCGCCACGGGCTCGAGCGTCATCGAGCCCGCGAGGCCGGTCCGGAGCATCACGTAGTCGTAGCCCACGTTCTCGCGGACGTTCTTCACGAGCTCGAAGGACTCCCCGCGCCGCCCGAACGGCAGCGGGTAGACGACCTTCCGGAGGAGCCCGTTGCCGGCCGCGTCGCCGGGCCAGACGACCTCGACGTCGAGCACGGCGGGCGCGTACTCCTTCCACAGGTCGTAGCGCTGGAAGAGAGCCCAGAGGCGGCGGGCGGAGTGGGGCAGGTCGATCGTGAGCTCGTGCTCGCGCACGACGCTAGACGCCCGCCGCGGCGAGCGCCCGCTCCGTCACGTAGTAGAGGAGCACGCCGG
This sequence comes from Binatia bacterium, assembly GCA_035650655.1. Classification (GTDB taxonomy): domain Bacteria; phylum Desulfobacterota; class Binatia; order DP-6; family DP-6; genus DASRHG01. The sequence goes on from DASRHG010000146.1 coordinate 97,841, forward strand.
CGAAGACGGTGAGCGCGATCGGCACGCCGCCCTCCCGGTTCACCTCGGGCACGAGGTCCGACGCCGCGACGTAGAGCGTCACCCCGGCCGAGAACCCGAGCGCGGGGCCGACGAGCGCCGGCGCGCCGAAGATCGAGAGCCCGCCGACGAGGGTCGCCGCGCCGACGGCGGCCGCCGCGAGCACGGCGTGCCGGCGGGTCCCGCGGGCGGCGAGCACGACCGAGGCGATCGCGAAGCCCTCCGGCACCTTGTGCAGGACGATCGCCGCGAAGAGGAGGACGCCGAGCGCTCGGTCGAGGACGAAGCCCGAGCCGATCGAGATGCCGTCGAAGAATCCGTGCACCACGAGGGCGAGCAGCGCCGAGACGCCGGCCGCCGGCGAGAGGCGCTCGGGATGCGTCTCCTCGCCGAAGTGGAAGTGGGGCGCGACGGTGTGCTCGAAGAGATGGATCAGGAGGTAGCCGCCGAGGGCGAGCGCGGGGGCGTACGGCACGAGCCGGTCGGCCTCCGGCATCATCTTGAGGAGCACCGCGGCGAGCATGAACCCCGCGCCCAGGGCGACGAAGTATCGGAGCACGTGCTCCTCCCACACGCCGCGGACGGCGACGGTCACGCCGCCGAGGAGGTTCGCGGCCGCGGCGAGGGCGACGCAGAGGAAGCTGAGACCGACGCTCGGCATGGGGACGGAAGCGCGTCCCGATACGTCGCCGGCGCGGGCGCTGTCAACGTCGGTCGCCGCGCGCGAGCGGCGCGGGGGCGTCGAGGAGCACGAACCCCGGGCGCGGCTCCGCGCGCAGCCCGGGGACGGACGTCCGCGCGTCGAACGCGAGCAGCATCCAGTGCCGGATCGGCGGCCGGCCGCCGGCCGCGGGCACCCGGGGCGCGGGCGGCGGCGGCAGGGTGCGCGGGTCACCGAGCGCGCCGAGATGCGTGCGGAAGTCGACGTAGAGCGTCGGCTTCTGGAGGTCCAGGACCGCCGTACACCCGCGATCGAGCATCCGGAGCGTCCCCGCCCGCTCCGCGTCCGCGATGAGGCGGGCGGCCGTGCGGAGGTCCCACGTGCTGCAGAAGAGGATGCGATCCGTCAGGTGGTACGCCTGGAGGTACCAGACGCCGAGGTAGTTCGCGCGGTCGTGATCGCGGTTGGCGTTCTCGGCGACGAGGAGGATGCCTTCGTCGGACGTCGCTTCGAGACGGCGCGCGAGCCCCTTCCAGTCGTGGATCGCCTTCGTCCAGAAGAAGTAGCGAAAGGGGTCGGCGAGGAACGCCGCCGCCGGCGGCGCCGCGAGCGCGAGCGCCGCGCCGACGGCGAGCACGGCCCGACGCGTCCGCGAGCCGCGCGCCACGAGGTCCGCGGCGCCCAGGACCCCGAGCGTCACGACGACGACGAACGGCGGCAGGAGGAAGAGCGCGTGCCGGACGTGGAAGTAGTACTCCTTCACGCGGACGGCGACGAGGAGCGCCGGGAGCGCGACGAAGCTCGCGACGGCCGCGGCCAGGACGGCCGCGGCGCGCGGCGCGGCGCGCGCCGTGTGGCGGACCGCGAGGGGGACGGCGGCCGCCGCGGCGAGGAGGGTGAACGGGTGGCCGTACTCGCCCGCGAGGAGGAAAGAGAGCGTGTTCGCCACCGCCCGCGGGTCGGCCGGCTTCGCACGCGCGAAGCCGGCGTGGAGGTCGATGCCGTGGAGGTAGAGGCCCGCGGCGAGGGCGACCGCGAGCGCGGTCGCGGCGACGCCCGCCACCGCGGCCGAGTCGTCGCGGGCGACCGCGAGCCCGAGGAGGATCGCCCCCTCGGCGGCGAGCATGGGCGCCGACGGGAGCCCGGTTGCGACGAACGCGAGGGCGACCGCGACGAAGCCGAGCCACGCGCGGCGCGTGCTCCGGGGGCGTGCGACGGCCGCGAACGTCGCGAGGTTCGCGGCGGAGAGGAGCGTCATGAGGGAGTACGGCCGGGCCTCCGCCGCGTAGAGCGCCGCCGCGACGGAAAAGGCCATGAGGCCCCCGCCCACCACCGCCGCGAGCGGCCCGGCGACGGTGCCGAGGAGGAGCGCCAGCACGACGACGGCGAGCGTGCTCCAGAGCCACGACGGGAAGCGCCAGTACGCCTCCAGGTGCGGGGCCGCGGGCGCGGGTGCGACCCGCGCCCAGGCGTGGAGGAGGACGTAGTCGAGGGGCATCGCCCCGACGTTCCCCGCCGGCGTGGCGATCGGCCCCCATTTGACGGCGTCGAGCAGCTCGGCGGCGGGACGCGTCGCGAGGTGGACGTGGACCAGCTCGTCCCACCAGATGCTCGCCGTCCCGAGGTGCACGGCGCGGAACGCGCCGGCCGCGAGCCCGAGCGCGAGGGCGAGGGCGAGGAGGCGCTTCACACGCGGGACAGAGACGAAGTCGGTGCCCCGCGTCAATAGCGGCGACGTTCGACGGGACGGGGCTGCGTGCTATGAGGGCGCGCCGACGATGGCTCCGTCCGCGCGCGCGACCCCCGGCCCCGCCGTCACGGCCGCCTTCCTCGGGTGGACGCTCGACGCGTTCGACTTCTTCCTCGTCGTGTTCACGCTCACGGCGGTCGCGAAGGAGTTCGGCCGGCCGGACGCGGACGTCGCGTACTCGATCAGCGTGACGCTCGCCTGCCGGCCGCTCGGCGCGCTCCTCTTCGGGCTCCTCGCCGACCGCTACGGCCGCCGGCTCCCGCTCATGCTCGACCTCGTCTTCTACTCCGTCGTCGAGGTGCTGTCCGGCCTCGCCCCGAGCTACGCGAGCTTCCTCGTGCTGCGCGCGCTCTTCGGGATCGGGATGGGCGGGGAGTGGGGCGTCGGCGCCTCGCTCGCGATGGAGCACGCGCCCACCGGGCGGCGCGGCATCCTCTCGGGGCTCCTCCAGGAAGGCTACGCGGCGGGCTATCTCCTCGCGGCGCTCTGCTACTTCGTCGTCTTCCCCCGCTTCGGCTGGCGGCCGATGTTCTTCCTCGGCGGCCTGCCGGCGCTCCTCGCGCTCTACGTCCGCGCCCGCGTGCCGGAGTCGGAGGTATGGGCGCGAACGCGGCACGAGACGTGGGGGCAGATCGGGCGGACGGCCGCCGCGCACTGGCGGCTCTTCGGGTACCTCGTGCTCCTCATGACGGCGCTCAACGCCGTCTCGCACGGGACGCAGGACATGTATCCGACGTTCCTCGAGCGCGACCTCGGCTTCACTCCCTCCGGCCGGGCGCTCCTCACCGCGGTCTCCATGGTGGGCGCGATCGCCGGCGGCCTCGCGTTCGGGCTCGTCTCCGACCGGATCGGGCGTCGCGCGGCGATGGTCGTCGCCTTCGGGGGCGGCCTCCTCCTCGTGCCGCTCTGGGCGTTCGCGCCGTCGCTCGCGCTCCTCGCGGCCGGCGCCGTCGCGATGCAGTTCATGGTGCAGGGGGCCTGGGGGGTCATCCCGGCGCACATCACCGAGATGTCGCCCGACGCGGTTCGCGGCTTCCTCCCCGGCTTCGCGTATCAGTGCGGCGCGCTGCTGGGCGGCGGCGTCGTCGCGCTCGAGGCGTTCCTCGCCACGCGGATGTCGTACGCGGCGTCGATGGCGGTCGTCGCCGCGATCGTGTTCGTGCTCGCGATCGCCGTGACGCTCGCCGGGCGCGAGCGCCGGGGCGTCGTGTTCGGCGCCGGGACGGCGGACGGCGCGGCTCAGCGCCGGCGCGCCGGGATCGGGTAGAGCGTCTCGAGGATCGCGTTGCGGCGGATGCCCACGGCTTCGCGGTGGATCTGGAGCTCGTGGCGCCGCGCGAGCGCCTCCGCGCGGCACGCGTCGAAGCGCGCGGCGAGCGCCGGGCGCTCGGCTTCCGCGGCGGCGTCGAGGTCGCGGCGCGCGAGCTCGAGGCGCAGGAGCGCGTGCAGGAGCTTCTCCTCGGTGCGCCCGAGCGCCGCCGCCATCTCCTGCACGATCTCGGTCTCGAGCGCCTGCTGGGACTGCTCGACGTCGAGCCGCTGGCGGAGCCGGTCGAGGTAGGGGCTCTCGCAGCCGCGTTCCTTCAGCTCGAGGACGAGCTTCCGCCACGGGGCGTCGCGCACGGCGCGACCGTAGCACGTGCCGGCGCGCGTGTCGCGTCTTGACGCGCGCGAGCCCGGGCAGTACGCCACCGCGCGTGGCGGGGCGGAGCGGGCGCGGGCGGCGACGACGCGCACGGCGGGCGTGGCGGCCGGTCGCCGTCGAGGCGGCGGGGCTCGGGACGGCGGCGCTCGTCGCCACGACCGCGGTCCTCGGCGAGCTCGCGGCCACCGTCGGCGGCACGGCGCTGCGCTCGCACCTCGTCGCGTTCTCGGCGGGCGTGC
>DASRHG010000147.1:0-6624 GCA_035650655.1 Binatia bacterium
ACGCTCTCGGACGGCGTCGTGTGCAGCACGACCGGCACCGCGACGGACTTCACCGTCAACACGAGCCACCCGAGCGCGACCAAGAGCTGCGTCTGGACGAGCAACCCGACCGCCGGCTCGGCGAACCTCGTCTGCTCGTAAGCCAGGGACGGCGTCCCGATTCCGACGGGGGACGGACCCACGGTCCGTCCCCCGTCGTGCTTCTCGGCCCGGCGTTTGACCCGCGTCTCGCCGCCCGCTAGCCGGGGACGCCGTGCTCCTCCTCGCCGCCTTCGCGTTCGGCGCGTGCATCGGCAGCTTCCTGAACGTCTGCATCCACCGCCTCCCCGCCGACGAATCCGTGGTCCGGCCCGGCTCCCGCTGCCCGGCCTGCGCGAGGCCGATCGCGTGGTACGACAACGTGCCGATCGTCTCGTGGCTCGTCCTCCGCGCGCGCTGCCGCCACTGTGACGCGCCGATCTCGGTCCGCTACCCGATCGTCGAGGCGGCGACGGGCGCGCTCGCGGTGCTGGCGCTCCTCCGCTTCGGCCCGACCCTCCACGCCGCCGTCGCCTTCGCGCTGTCCGCGGCGCTTCTCCTCGTCACGTACGTCGACGTCGACCACCGCTTCATTCCCGACGAGGTGAGCCTGCCCGGCATCCTCGTCGGCCTCGGCGTGGCGTTCGTCGACCACCGCGGCCCGACGCCCGCCGAAGCGGTCGCGGGCGTCGTCCTCGGCGGCGGCGTGCTCTGGGCCGTGTCGTGGGCGTACGAGCGGGCGACGGGGGTCGAGGGCATGGGGTTCGGCGACGTGAAGCTTCTCGCGATGATCGGCGCGTTCCTCGGCTGGCAGGCGATCCCCCTCGTGCTGCTCGTCGCCGCCGTGTCGGGCTCCGCGGCGGGCATCCTGGTGATGCTCTCGAGCCGTGCGCGGCGGACGGCAGGCCGCGTGCGTCGCCGCCTGGGCGTGCGCGCGATGTCCGCCTACGCACGCCGCGCCGCGCGCCGCACGGCGATTCCCTTCGGCCCCTTCCTGGCGCTCGGCGCGGCGCTCGTCCTCTACCGGCCCGACCTCACCCGGCTCTGGGGCTGACGCCGGCCGCGGCGACACCCCGCTTGCGTCACCTCGCCGGCGCGGGTAGCAGACGGGCCGCGCGCCGCCGTCCCCCGCCCGTCGCCGCGGCCGATCGGAGATGCGCCATGCAGGGGACGCAGGGCTTCACGCTGCTCGAGTCGCTCGTCACGGTCGGGCTCGCCGCGGCGCTCGCCGGGCTCGGCCTCGTCCGCATCCCGGAGCTCGCCAGCGGGCTCCGGCTCGCGGGCGCGGCGCGCACGCTCGCGACGACGCTCCGGCTCGCCCGGGGCCGTGCGCTCGCGATCGGCGCACCCGTCGAGGTCCGCTTCGACGTGGCCGCGAGCGCCATCGAGGTCGTCGGCGCGGAGCCCGAGCCCGCCCGGCGCCCGCTGCCCGGCGGCGTCGCCTTCGCCGCGGTGCCGGTGCGTGCCCGGATCCGCTTCGGCGGGCTCGGAACGGCGGAGAACGGGACGGTCGTGCTCGCGGCGGGAGGGCGGCGGCGGAGCGTCGTCGTGAACCAGCGCGGACGGGTGCGGGTCCCGTGAAGCCGCGGCCGCGCGGGTTCTCCGTCGTCGAGGCGCTCGTCGGCGCCGCGCTGGCGGGCATCGCGCTCGCGGGCCTCGCCGCCGTCGCCGCGCTCGCCACCGAGAGTCTCCGCCTCGCACGCGATCGCAGCACCGCCCTCGCCCTCGCCACGGAGCGGCTCGAGCTCCTCCGCGCCGGCCCGCGCGCCGACGGGGCCGAGGAGCGCGTCGGCGCGGGCGGCACGCGGTTCGCCGTCGCGTGGCACGCCGTCGACGGGCGCGGCGACGCGGCGCGCCTCCGCGTGCACGTCGCGTGGGGCACCCGTGCACTCGACCTCGCGACGGAGGCGGCGCCATGAGCGGCCGCGGCGGCCTCGGGATCGTCGAGCTCCTCGTCGGCACGGCGCTCGCGCTCGTCGTCCTCGGCGCGCTCGCGGGCGCCGTCGGGACGGGCGCCCGCGTGCTCGCGGCCGCGGGGGCACGCGGCGAGGTGGAGGACGCGCTCCAGGCGGCGCTCGAGTCGTTCGCCTTCGACCTCCGCCGTGCGGGCTTCGACCCGGCCGCGGCGGGCATCCCGGCGCTGGCGGACGCCGCCGCCGATCGGCTCACGACCGTCGCCGACCTCGACGGCGACGGCGTGGTCGACGGGACGTCGGAGGAGACGACGGGCTGGGTCTGCGGCGGGAGCCCGCCTCGCCTCTCGCGCATCGTCGGGCGGCAGTCGCTCCCGCTCGTCGACGGGCTCGGGCGCTGCGAGCTCTCCTACCTCGACGCCGCGGGCAGCGCCGTCGCGGTCCCGGCGGCGGGGCTGGGCGCCGCCGACCGTGCGCGTGTCCGGGCGGTCGGGATCGCGCTCGAGGCGCGCGCGCCCGGACTCCGCACCCCGAGCGCCCGGCGCGTCGCGGTCGCGCTCCGGACGGCGCCATGAGCCGACGCCCGGCGCGCGGCACGACCGCGCTTCCCGCTGCGCTCGCGGCCCTCGCCGTGTCGGCGGCGCTCACGGCCGCGATCGCCGACGTCGTCCGGACCGAGGTCGTGCTCGTGCGCCACCGCGGGACGGCCGCGGCCGCCCTCGCAAAGGCCGACGCCTGCCTGGCCGCGGTCCTCGCCCGGCTGCCCGCGGGAACCGACTTCGCGCCGCTCCTCGCGCCCGAAGCGGCGCCGATCGACGCGCCGCCCGGGTGCCGAGCGGCGGCGGCGCCGACGCCCGGACCGGCGGCCCCGCCGCGCGTCCGGCTCGTCGTCGAAGGCCGCGCGGCGGGCGGGCGGCGGGCGCTCGAAGCGCTCGTCGGGCGCGCCCCGGCGCCTGGCGTGCCCGCGCTTCTCTGGCTCGCGGGGCCGCCCACGGGCTCGAGCGCCGGCCGGATCCTCCTCGACGGCCACGACCCCGCGGACCCCGACGCGCCGCGGCCGGCGGCCGTCGCCGCCCCCGCCCCGCCCGAGGCCCTGGATCTCTGGCTCGCGGGCCTCGGCCGGGTGGCCACGCCGGGGGCGGGGCCGCCGCGCTTCGCGCCTCCCCTCCCCCTCGAGACGCTCGCGAACGCCGTCGGGGCCGCGGGTGCGGGGGGGCCGGACGCGCTCGGCGGCCCGGCCCCGGCGCTCGCTCTCGTCGACGGCGATCTGACGGTCACTGCGCCGCTCGCCGCCGCCGGACTGCTGCTCGTTCGCGGGACCCTCGACATCGCGGACGCGTTCGAGTTTAACGGCGTCGTGATCGCGTCGGGAGGCGTCCGGGTGCGCGGCGGGGCGTCGCTCTCGGTGCGCGGCGCGCTCTGGGTCGGCGCGCCGCCCGCGGGGGATCCGCTCGTCGTCGACGGCGAGCTCCGCGTGCGCCGCGACGGCGCCGCGCTCGCCGCGGCCGATGCGCAGCTCGCGCTCCCCCGGCTGGCGGTCCTGCTCGGTCTCCGCGACCTCGACGGCTGACCATGGCGAAGCGCATCCTCGTCGTCGAGGACGATCCGGACAACCGGCGCATCGTGGTCAAAGTCTTGACGCGCGAGGGCTACGAGACGCTCGAGGCGGGTGACGGCCGCGCGGCCGTGACGCTGGCGCAGGCCGAGCGCCCGGACCTGATCCTCATGGATCTCGGCATCCCGCACGTCGACGGCCTGGAGGCGAGTCGCCAGCTCAAGGCGGATCCCCGGAGCGCCGATATTCCGATCATCGCCCTCACGGCGCGCGCCATGCGGGGTGACGAGGAACGGGCGCGGAGAGCCGGCTGTGACGAGTACCTCGCGAAGCCTTGCCGGCCGGAGACGATCCGGCAGACGGTGCGGCGGCTGCTCGAGCCGTCGTGAGCACCGGGGAGCGCGGCCATGAGCCCGGCCGTCCTCATCGTCGACGACAACGACGACAACCTCCGCATCATGCGCGAGATCCTCGTCGCGCGCGGCTACGAGGTCCGCGTCGCGCGCGACGGCCCGAGCGCGCTTCGCGTCCTGGAGGAGCAGCCCCCCGACGTGATCCTCCTCGACATCATGATGCCCGAGATGGACGGCATGGAGGTGCTCGACCGCATCAAGGGGAGCGCCGACCTGGCCCACATCCCCGTCATCCTCGTCACGGCGAAGGCGGCGGACGAGGACCTGCTCGCCGGGTACAAGACCGGCGCCGACTACTACATCACGAAGCCCTTCACCGCGAAGCAGCTCCTCTACGGGATCGGGCTCGTGCTCGGGTCGGAGTCGGCGTAGCGGGTCCGCGGCGCGGCCGTCGGCGCCCGGGACGCGGCGCCTTGCGGGTCGCGTCCCCACGGGCTAGAGCCGGACCGCCGTGTCGCTGTTCGTGACGTTCGAAGGCATCGAGGGGTCGGGGAAGTCGACCCATCTCCGTGCCCTCGCCGGCGCGCTGCGCGCGGCCCGCCGCGACGTCGTCGAGACGCGCGAGCCGGGCGGGACGGCGGCGGGCGGTGCGATCCGCCGCCTCCTCCTCGGGCCCGAGGCGGTGCCGCTCGTGCCGCTCGGGGAGCTGCTCCTCTACTGCGCGGACCGGGCCCAGCACGTCGCCGAGGTGATCCGGCCGGCGCTCCGGGCGGGGCGCGTCGTTCTCTGCGACCGCTTCTCCGACTCGACGCTCGCGTACCAGGGCTACGCGCGCGGGCTCGACCTCGACGTCGTGCGTGCGCTCGACGCGCGGGCGCGGGACGGCGTCGCGCCGGAGCTCACGTTCCTCTTCGACTGTCCCGTGGCGGTGGGGCTCGCGCGCGCGCGGGCGCGCGCGGGCGCCGGGGACCGTTTCGAGCGCGAGACGGCGGACTTCCACGAGCGCGTGCGTGCGGGGTTCCACGCGCTCGCCGGCGCGGAGCCCGACCGGTTCTGCGTCCTCGACTCGACGGCGCCCGAGGCCGAGGTCCGAGCGCGCGTGCTCGCCGAGGCGACGCGCCGGCTCGCGAGGGCCGCGTGAAGCTCTCCGCCGTCGTCGGCCACGCCCGCGTCGTGGCGCGGCTCGGCGCCGCCGCCGCGAGCGGCCGGGTGCCGCACGCCGTGCTCGTCCTCGGACCCGCGGGCGTCGGCAAGCGCGCCGTCGCCGACGCGTTCGCCGCCCGGCTCCTCTGCGACACGCCCGTCGGGGTGGACGCGTGCGGGACGTGCGCGCAGTGCACGCGCGTCGCCGCCGGGACGCACCCCGACCTCCAGGTCGTCGTCCGGGAGAGCGAGCGGCGCGACATCCGGATCGAGCAGGTGCGCGAGCTCGCCCGCTGGCTCGGGCTCCAGCCGCTCATGACCCGCCGCAAGATCGCGATCGTCGACGAAGCGCAGTGCCTGAACGAGAGCGCGCAGAACGCGCTCCTGAAGACGCTCGAGGAGCCGCCCCCGTCCTCGGTGCTCGTGCTCCTCTCGACCTCGGCGGCGCTCATGCTCCCGACCGTTCGCTCGCGGTGCCAGGTCCTGCGGCTCGACCCGCTCTCCGCGGACGCGGTGGTCACGGTCCTCGTCGCGCGGGGCCTCGAGCCCGCGCGCGCCGCCCGCCTGGCACCGCTCGCCGAGGGCGCGCCGGGGCGGGTCCTCGCGCTCGAGGCCGAAGCGGCGGCGCGCGCGCGCGAGCGCGTCCTCGCCGAGCTGCCGCGGCTCGCCGCCCTCGACGCGCCGGCGCTCGGCCACCTCGCCCAGGACCTCGCCCGCGGCCCGTCCGACGCCGCCCTTGCGACGGCGCTCGCCTGGTACCGGGACGTCCTCCACGCGCACGTCGCCGGCGACGCGATCCCGCCCGCGAACGCCGACGTCGCGGCCGCGGTCCGGGAGGCCGCCGCCGGCACGTCGGTGCCGCGGCTGCTTCGCCAACTCACCGTCGTCTGTGATACGATCGACGGCATCTCGCGGAACGCGAACCGCACGTTGGCGCTCGAGACGATGCTCCTTCGGCTCCGCGCGGTCGACCGCGGCGACGACATCGAATGGACAGGCAGCAGGTAGGCGACGCGGCGCTCGCCGTCGGCATCCGCTTCCGCCCGAGCGGCAAGGTCTACGACTTCGACCCCGGACCTTTCGTCCTCGCGCGCGAGGACCGCGTCCTCGTCGAGACGGAGCGGGGACCGTCGCTCGGGACCGTCGTCGTCCCCCCGCACGAGCGCGATCGCCAGAAGGCGGGCGACCGGCCGCTCCAGCGCGTCCTCAAGAAGGCCGACGCGCGCGACCTCGCGCGGGAGGACCGGAACCTCCAGCGCGAGCGGCAGTCGTACCGCGTCGCGCTCGATCTCGTCCGCGCGCGCTACCTGCCGATGAAGCTGGTGAAGGCCGAGAGCGCGCTCGACGGCGGCAAGGTCACCTTCTACTTCAACGCCGAGACCCGGCTCGACGTCCGCGATCTCTCGCGGGCGATCGGCGAAGCGCTCCGCGTGCGCGTCGAGCTCAAGCAGATCGGCGCGCGCGACGAGTCGAAGGCGATCGGCGGCGTCGGGCCGTGCGGGCGCGAGCTCTGCTGCTCGTCGTGGCTCCAGGAATTCCAGCCCGTGTCCGTGAAGATGGCGAAGGAGCAGGGGCTCGCGCTCAACCCGTCGAAGCTCGCGGGCATGTGCGGGCGGCTCAAGTGCTGCCTGCGCTACGAGTA
>DASRHG010000148.1:0-5353 GCA_035650655.1 Binatia bacterium
TGGCACGCCTCGCGGACCTGGGTGCCGCGGGCGTCGTCCTCCTCTTCTCCGACTCGACCAACGTCGAGCACCCGGGGATCACGCCGTCGGAGCGGACCGTCGGGGCGGCGCTCGAGGCGATCTTCCGCGAGGCGACGGGCCGCGTCGTCGTGACGACGTTCTCGTCCCACATCCACCGGATGCAGCACGTCTTCGACGCGGCGGCGAAGTTCGGCCGCCAGGTCGCGCTGGTCGGGCGGAGCCTCGTGTCGCACGTCGCGGTGGCCCGCGACCTCGGGCTCCTCCGCGTCGCCGACGGTGTCCTCGTCGACCTCGGCGTCGCGCGCGACCTGCCGCGCGAGCGGCTCGCGCTCATCACGGCGGGAAGCCAGGCGGAGGCGGCGTCGGCGCTCGTCCGCATCGCGATGGACGCGCACAAGCAGGTGACGCTCGAGCCGGGCGACACGGTCGTCCTCTCCTCGCGCGTCATCCCGGGGAACGAGCGCGCGATCGCGAGCCTCGTGAATCACCTCTACCGCCGCGGCGCGATCGTCCACTACGAACGCAGCGCGCCGGTGCACGTGTCGGGGCACGCGTCGCAGGAGGAGCTGAAGCTCGTCCTGAACCTCGTCCGCCCGCGTCACTTCGTGCCCGTCCACGGCGAGTACCGCCACCTCGTCCGACACGCGCGGCTCGCGGCGGACGTCGGCGTCGCGTCCGAGCGCTGCCATCTGCTCGAGGACGGCGACGTGCTCGAGATCGACGGTGCCGGGGCGCGGCGCGCCGAGCGCGTGACGGCGGGTCGCGTGTTCGTCGACGGCAAGGGCGTCGGCGACGTCGAGGATGTGGTGCTGCGCGACCGCCGGCATCTCTCGGAGGACGGGCTCGTGCTCGCCGTGCTCGCGGTCCACCAGCAGTCGGGCGAGATCATCTCCGGGCCGGATCTCGTCTCGCGCGGCGTCGTGGGCGAGGAGGCGAGCCCCGAGGTGCTCGACCGGGCCCGCGCCGCCGTGCTCGACGCGCTCGCCGCGATCAACCCCGAATCGCGGACGGACCCCGTCGAGGTGAAGGAGGAGGTCCGCCGCGCGCTCCGGCGCTACTTCAAGCGCTTCGACCGCCGCCCGGTCATACTCCCCTTCGTGATGGAGATGTAGTAGAAGCGCCGCCGGAGGGGGAGGGCGGTGACGGTGGGGAAGGGGGCCGGCTGATGGCGGCGCGACGTCCCGCCGACTCGCCGGCCCGGCACCTCGTGCGGGAGGTGGAGGCGATCTCCGCCGGCGCCGTCGCCGTCTTCCTGGCGCTCAGCCTCTTCTCCTACTCGGCCGACGGACGCGCGAACCTCGGCGGCCCGGTCGGTCACGCGATCGCCGGCACGGCGCTGCACGCGCTCGGCGTGGCGGCGTACCTCTTCCCGCTCTACCTCGTGTACTTCACGGTGGCGCTGCTCCGCGGCGAGGCGGGGTTCGGCGGGACGCGGCTCGCGGGCGCGGGGCTCCTCGTCGCGAGCGTCGCGGCCCTCGGCGGGCTCGTGACGAACGGCCGCGCGATCGTCCGCGGCGGCGGCTGGCTCGGCGGCTTCGTCGGCACCGCGGCGCACGAGCTCCTCGGGCTCGCGGGCGCGTACCTCGCCCTCGCCGTCGTCCTGGTCGTGGCCCTCGTTCTCGCGACGGGCGTCTCCGCCGTCGCGACCGCGCGCGACGCCGCCGCGGGGCTCGCGGGCGCCGCGCGCGCGGCGGGCGCCCGGGCCGCGGCGCTCCTCCGCTGGACGCCGGCGCCGCGCCCGGCGCCGCCGCGCGGGCGCAAGACGACGGCGCCCGTCCTCCTCGACGAGGCCGTCGAGGAGCCGGCGGAGCCGCCGGCGTCCGCGCCGCCGATCATCCGCGAGCCCGAGCCCAAGCCCGACCCGATTCCTCCGAAGCGCCCGCGCCGCCTGGAGATGCAGGAGGAGCTCTTCGCGCAGGACAGCTACCGGCTCCCGGCGCTCGCGCTCCTCGACGCGCCCGTCCGGACGGCGCAGCCGCTCGACGAGTCGGCGCTCCTCGCGAGCTCGCGCATCCTCGAGACGAAGCTCGCCGACTTCGGCGTCGTCGGGAAGGTCGTCGCGGTGCGCCCGGGCCCCGTGATCACGACGTTCGAGTTCGAGCCGGCGCCCGGCGTCAAGGTGAACCGGATCGTCACGCTCGCCGACGACCTGTCGATGGCGCTCCGCGCCCTCTCGGTCCGCGTGCTGGCGCCGATCCCGGGCAAGCCGGTCGTCGGCATCGAGGTGTCGAACCCGCGCCGCGACAAGGTCTTCATCCGCGAGCTCCTCTCGAGCGACGAGTACCAGCGCTCGGAGTCGAAGCTCACGCTCGCGCTCGGCAAGGACACGACGGGGAACGTGACCGTCGCCGACCTCGCACGCATGCCGCACCTCCTCGTGGCGGGCGCGACGGGCACCGGCAAGTCGGTGTCCATGAACGCGATGATCATGTCCATCCTCTTCAAGTCGTCGCCGCGTGACGTCCGCTTCATCATGATCGACCCGAAGATGCTCGAGCTGTCGACGTACGAGCACATCCCGCACCTCCTCGTGCCCGTCGTGACGGATCCCAAGAAGGCCGCCGCGGCGCTCGCGAACACGATGCGCGAGATGGAGACCCGCTACCGGCTCCTGCACGAGAAGGGCGTGCGGAACATCGACAGCTACAACCGCCTCATCCGCGACGCCGCCGCGGCGCGCGGTGCCGAGCCGTCGCCGGCCGAGGGCGAGGGGGACGCACCGCCCCCACCCGCCGCGGGCGGACCGTCGGACGTGCTCCTCCACCGGCACCTCCCGCGCATCGTGATCATCGTCGACGAGCTCGCGGACCTGATGATGACCGTCGGGCGCGAGATCGAGGAGTCGATCACCCGGCTCGCGCAGAAGGCGCGCGCCGCCGGCATCCACCTGATCCTGGCGACCCAGCGGCCGTCGGTCGACGTCATCACGGGCCTCATCAAGGCGAACTTCCCGGCGCGCATCTCCTTCCAAGTGACGTCGCGCGTCGACTCGCGGACGATCCTCGACGCGATCGGCGCGGAGCGCCTCCTCGGGGAGGGCGACATGCTCTTCCTCCCGCCCGGCACGGCCCGCGTGCAGCGCCTCCACGGCTCCTTCGTGTCCGATCAGGACGTGCACCGCGTCGTCGACTTCATCAAGCGGCAGGAGGAGCCGCGCTACGAGATGGAGCTCCTCGAGAGCGACGACGAGGAGGACGGCGAGGGCGAGGACGGCGAGGACCTCTCCGACGAGATGTACGACATGGCCGTCCGGCTGGTGACCGAGCACCGCCAGGCCTCGATCTCGTGGCTCCAACGCCGGCTCCGCGTGGGCTACAACCGCGCGGCGCGCATGATCGAGCGGATGGAGCGGGAGGGCGTCGTGTCGCCCGCCTCCGGCGCCCGGCCGCGGGAAGTGATCGCGCGGCGGATCGACGAGTAGCGCGCGCATTCGTCGTCGTGGCCGCGGCCGGGGGTGGGGGTGCCGCTGCCGGCTCCGGCCCTCGCGGTCGGCACTCGCCGCGGCGGCGTGTTCTTGCCGGCGCGCATTCGAGTGTCGAGCGCTGCGGAGTCGCCCGCAGCGGCACCCCCGCCTCCGGCCGGGCCGCGGCGCGTGCGCTTCTCGGAGGCGCCTTGCAATCTGCCGACGGTCTGGGATGGATGGGGCGTGCGCTCGATGCTCCTGTTCGTGATTGCCCTCCTCCTGGGTGCCGGCGCGCCGCTGCGCGCGGCTTCCGACCCGCTCAAGGACGCGCTCCGGCGGCTGCAGGAGCGGTACGAGGCGACGAGGACGCTCGCGGCGGAGTTCACGCAGACGGTCGAGTCGCCGACGCTGTCGGCGCCCCTCGTGTCGCACGGGACCGTCGCGTTCGAGAAGCCGAACCGGATGCGGTGGGACTACGCCCCGCCCGACGCCCAGACGATCGTCGGAGACGGCGACTCGCTCTGGATCTACCAGGCGGAGGAGAAGCAGGTGATCAAGGCGCCGCTCGGCGAGGCCTTCCGCGCCTCGACGCCGGTCACGTTCCTCGCCGGGCTCGGGCGCGTCGAGCGCGACTTCGACGCGTCGCTCGTGAAGGACGGCGGGAGCGCGTGGGTGCTCCAGCTCGTGCCGAAGAAGGACGCCGGGATCGGGACCCTCTTCCTCACCGTGCGGAAGGCCGACGCGAGCGTCGAGGAGGCGAAGATCACGGACCCCCTCGGCACGACCACGCGCATCCGCTTCTCGAACGAGAAGCGGAACGCGCCGCTCGACCGCGGCCTCTTCCAGTTCACGCCGCCGCCCGGGGTTGACGTCGTCCGGCCCCCTACCTATTGACGACGACCCCATGGCGTCCTTCGACGTGGTGTGCCGCGTCGATCTCCAGGAGGTCGACAACGCCATCAACCAGACCCTGCGCGAGATCGCGCAGCGCTTCGACTTCAAGAACGTGAAGACGGAGATCGTGCGCGAGGCCAACGCGATTCACGTCCGCTCGGGCGACGACTACAAGGTTCGCGCCGTCGGCGACGTCCTGCGCGAGAAGCTCGCGCGCCGCCAGGTGCCGCTGCGCGCCGTGCACGCGCGGGAGATCGAGCCCGGGCCGGCGGGCACGGCGAAGCAGACCCTCGACCTCCAGCAGGGCATCCCGACCGACAAGGCGCGGGAGCTCGTGAAGCTCGCGAAGGACACGAAGCTCAAGGTGCAGGTCGCGATCCAGGGCGACCAGCTGCGCGTGAGCGGCAAGAAGAAGGACGACCTGCAGGCGATCATGAAGCTCTTCCGCGAGCGCGATCTCGGCATCGCCGTCCAGTTCGCGAACTTCCGTGACTGACCCGCGGCGCGTCTACCTGCTCTCCCTCGGCTGCCCGAAGAACCAGGTGGACAGCGAGGTCATGCTCGGCGTGCTGGCGCGCCGCGGGCACGAGATCGTGCTCGACCCCGAGGCGGCGGACGTGCTCGTCGTGAACACGTGCTCCTTCATCGGGCCCGCGAAGGAGGAGTCGATCGACGCGATCCTCGATCTCGCGCGCGTGAAGGACGCGCGCGACGGCCGGCGCCTCGTCGTGACGGGGTGCCTCGCGCAGCGCTACGCCGACGAGCTCCGCACCGCGCTCCCCGAGGTCGACGTGTTCGTCGGCACGGGGGACCTCCTCCGCATCGCGGACGCGGTCGAGGCCCCGGGGGCCGGCGGCGGCGTCGTCTATCGGGGCGCGCGGCACGTGCTGCCGCGACACGCGCTCGCGGCGCGCGTCCGCACGGGGGCGTGGTGGACGGCGTACCTGAAGGTCTCCGAGGGCTGCGATCACGCGTGCAGCTTCTGCATCATCCCGAAGATCCGCGGCCGGCACGAGAGCCGGCCGCTCGACGACG
>DASRHG010000149.1:0-13745 GCA_035650655.1 Binatia bacterium
CGGCGAAGGTCGCGAGCCACTCATCGGGGCCGCGATTCGACGTGACCACGATCGAGCCGGCGCGGTGCCGCTCGATCAAGACCTCGTACGTATCGCGGCTCTCGGTCGGGTCGAGGGCGTCGAGGCCGAAGTCGTCGATCATGAGCAGATCGACGGCCAGGAGCTTGCGGAGCGCGGCCTCGTCGGTGTGGTCGAGGCGCGCGTGCTTGAGCGACTTGAGCATCTTGTCGGCGGTGACGGCGAGCACGCTGTAGCCGTGGCGGCCCGCGAGCCAGCCGAGGGCGTGCGCAAGAAACGCGTCTTGCCGAGACCGACGGGGCCGATGACCGCCACGTGGGCATGGGCGGCGATGAAGCGCAGGCTCACAAGCTCGTTCCAGAGCGCGCGATCGTAGGTGACTTTCGCGGTCGAGTCCCCTTGCTCGAGCGTCATCGCTGCGCCGCACGGCCGCGACGGCACGTGGGGGCACTGCGCCGGCCCACACGGTGGAGCGCCCGCACGAAGCCGCCCGGCGTGATGGGGAGGCCGAAGCCCGTGCGCAAAATCGTCGCCACCTTCGCGGACGGCACGCCGACCCCGGCGTGCAGCCAGGCGGCCCAGGCGACGGCGCGCGGCCCGACCTGCGAGGCCGCCGCGCCGGTGGCGGTCGAGGTCTGCCGGGCGTCCCGGCCCTGGACGCGGCGCCCACAGCGCCGGCACCGCCCGACGTGGATCCGGAAGGCCGTCACGTGGGGCCGCACCGGCGGGAGATCGGCCTGGTACTGGACGGCGACGTGCTCGGTGTCGATCACCCCGCCGCACACGGCGCACGTCGGCGGCGGCAGCACATCGACGACCTCGTCGACGTGCTCGGGGACGGCCCGCCACGCCCGCCGCCCGTAGGCTGGCCCCGGTTTGCGGCCCGGCCGGCGCGGGTCCGCCGTCAGCGCGCCCTTGGAGAACGGCGCCGCCTGCCGCTTCGCCGCGCGGCGGGCGGCCTCCAGCCCTTCTCCAGCCGATCCCGCTCCTCGCGGAGTCGGTCTCGCTCGTGCTCGGCGTCCTCAAGCTGCCGCCGCAGGCGCTCGATCTCCTGCCGCCGCCGCGCGTTCTCGTGCTCGACCTCGTCCGGCGCCGTCGTCCACCGCCGCCACGCCACTGCCACGAGAGCAAGAAAGCATATCGCGGCCCCCGGATCCACAATGCGCCGCGCCGCAAGGCGCTATCCGAGTACAAGCATTTCTGGTGGCGCAGCGGGGCGAGCACCCACCGCTCGACCCGCTGGACCGCGTTCTCGACCTTCGCCTCGTCGCGCGGGCGGCGCACGCGGGCGGCGATGATCGTGGTGCCGTAGTTGGGCCGCGAGCTCGCGGTACGTTGGATTGAGCTCGGGTTCGTACCGATCGGGCGTGGTGACGCCGGCCTTCAGATTGTCCGGCACCGTGAGCGCCGGGACGCCCTCGATGTACTCGAAGGTGTCGATGTGCGCGGCGATCCACTGCAGATTCCGACGGAAGCCGAACGGGTGTTCCGATTGATGCCGAACACCCATTCCTCCGACGGAAGCCGAACACCCGGCGGTCAGCCTGCCGGGTGTTCGGCTTCCGTCGGAATCTGCACGGGGCAGGTCAGTGCCGGGAGTGGGACTCGAACCCACACGGGGCGGGAACCCCAGCGGATTTTAAGTCCGCCGCGTCTGCCAGTTCCGCCATCCCGGCGCGTCGTCGCGTCGCCTACTTAGCAGTCTCCGCCGCGTCAGGCGACACCGCCGAGAGCTGCACTGTGCCCGAAAACGTCCGCGCGCGAGACGCTGCCTGCCTCGACGGTCCGCGCCCGAGAGCGGCCTCAGCGATGCGCGGGCGCGGAGTCCGCGTCCCAGTCGACCGGTGGCTCGACCTCGGCGCCCGCGGCGGCGCCCGCCGCGAGGAGCGTCCGCACGCAGCTGTTCCAGCGGAGGATCGGATCGTCGTTCCCCGCCGGCCGGAGACCCTCGGCCTCGGCGTAGCTCGCGAGCGCCTGCTCGAAGAGCGGGCCGACCGACGCGAGCGGGAGGCCGCCGGCGAGCTGCGCCTTCGCCTGCCGCTCGCACGCGAGGCCGGCGTAGAAGGCGTGCTCGTACGGGTCGCGCAGTCGGCCGAAGATCTCCCGCGCCTGGTTGAAGCGCGCGCCGCTCGTCGCGTCGAACTGGTCGGTCACGGCGAGACCGAGGATGCGGAGCGCGAGCTGGTTCTCCGCGTCGACGGCGAGGACGTCGTGGCAGATGCTCTCGGCCTCCGCGGGCTGGCTCAGCTCCCGGTACTTGTCGGCCTTCTCGAGCGCGGCCGGGATGCCGCTCGGGAGGATCCGCTTCAGGACGTGTTCCATGCTCGTCCCCTTCCGGTGATCCACCGCCACAGCCGCCGCACCGGGTCGTAGACGTCGTCCACCACCCGCTCCTTGAGCGGGATGATCGCGTTGTCGGTGATCCGGATCGACTCGGGGCACACCTCCGTGCAGCACTTCGTGATGTTGCAGTAGCCGATCCCCGCCTCGCTCCGGAGGAAGGCCGAGCGCGAGTCGGTGTCGAGCGGATGCATCTCGAGCGCCGCCAGGCGGACGAGGAAGCGGGGGCCCGCGAAGTGCTCGGTCTGCTCGTGGTCGCGGAGCACGTGGCAGACGTCCTGGCAGAGGAAGCACTCGATGCACCTGCGGAACTCCTGCACGCGGTCGATGTCCACCTGCTGCATGCGCCGGGTGCCGTCCGGCGCGTCGGGCGAGCGCGGGGCGAAGCCCGGGATGCGCCGGTTCACCGCGTAGTTCCACGAGACGTCGGTCACGAGGTCCTTCAGCACGGGGAAGGTCCGGAGCGGCGCCACCGTGAGCGGCTCGGCGGGCGGGAACTGGTCCATGCGCGTCATGCACATGAGGCGCGGCCTGCCGTTCACCTCCGCGCTGCACGAGCCGCATCGCCCCGCCTTGCAGTTCCAGCGGCAGGCGAGGTCCCCGGCGACGTTCGCCTGTACCCAGTGGACGGCGTCGAGGACGACCATGCCCTCGTCGAGCGGCACGTGGTACTCCTCGAACGCGCCGCCCTCGCCGCTGCCGCGCCAGATCCGGAGCCGCGCGTCCATCGGGCTACGCCTCGCTTTCGAGGACGCGCCGGAGCACGTCGGTCATGGGCGGAATCGGCTCCTCGACGACGGTCATGCCCTCTCCCTTGCGCACGACGACGTTCACGCGCTCGAACGCGGGGTCGGAGTCCGGGTACTCGACCCGCGTGTGCGCGCCGCGGCTCTCGCGCCGCGCGAGCGCCGCGCGCGTCACTGCCTCGCTCACGGTGAGGAGGTGACGGAGGTCGAGCGCCGTGTGCCAGCCCGGGTTGTACTGCCGGTTCCCCTCCACCGAGACGCGCGCCGCGCGCGCGCGGAGCTTCTCGATCTCGGCGAGCGCCGTGCGCAGGTCCTCCTCGCTCCGCGCGATGCCGACGTAGGTCCCCATCATCTCCTGGAGCGCCTCGTGCACGGCATACGGGCTCTCGCCGCGCCGCCGCTCGAAGGGGGCGAGGAGCTCCGCCGCCGTCGCCTCGACCTCGTCGGTCCGTACACGAGGCTCGGCCGAATGCGCGCGCGCGTACCGGGCGGCGCCGGCGCCGGCGCGGCGCCCGAAGACCAGCAGGTCCGAGAGCGAGTTCCCGCCGAGGCGGTTCGAGCCGTGGAGGCCGCCCGCCACCTCGCCCGCGGCGAAGAGGCCGGGGACCGTCGCCGCCTGCGTCTCCGCGTGCACCTTGACGCCGCCCATCATGTAGTGCGTGGTGGGCCCCACCTCCATCGGCTGGCGCGTGATGTCGACGTCGGCGAGCTCGTGGAACTGCTGGAACATGCTCGGCAGCTTCCGGCGGATCTCCTCGGGCTTCCGGCGCGACGCGATGTCGAGGAAGGCGCCGCCGTGCGGGCTCCCGCGTCCCTCCCGGACCTCCTGCGCGATGGCGCGCGCGACGACGTCGCGCGTGAGCAGCTCCGGCGGACGGCGCGTGGTCGCCTGCCGCCCCGCGATGACGTCCGCGACCCACCGGTCCGCCTCCTCCTCCGTGTCGGCGAAGTCCTTGCTGAACATCGCCGGGATGTAGCGGAACATGAACCGCTCGCCCCGCGCGTTCTTGAGCACGCCCCCCTCGCCCCGCACGCCTTCGGTGACGAGAATTCCGCGGACGCTGAGCGGCCACACCATGCCCGTCGGGTGGAACTGCACGAACTCCATCCCGATCAGGTCCGCACCCGCGTCGTAGGCGAGGGCATGGCCGTCGCCCGTGTATTCCCACGAGTTGCTGTTGATCCTGTACGCACGCCCGATGCCGCCGGTCGCGAGCACGACGGCCTTGGCGCGGAACACGACGAAGCGGCCGCTCTCGCGCCGGTAGGCGAATGCCCCCGCGATCCGCTCGCCGTCCTTCAGGAGCCGCACCACCGTCGTCTCCATGAAGACCTCGACGCGCGGCGCGCGGACGACGCGGTCCTGGAGCGTCCGGATCATCTCGAGGCCGGTCCGGTCGCCGACGTGCGCGAGGCGCGGATACGTGTGGCCGCCGAAGTTCCGCTGGAGGATGCGGCCGTCGGCGGTCCGGTCGAAGAGCGCGCCCCACGCCTCGAGCTCCACCACCCGCGCCGGCGCCTCCTCGGCGAGGAGCTGCGCCATCCGCCAGTCGTTCAGGAGCTTCCCGCCGCGCATCGTGTCCCGGAAGTGGACCTTCCAGCTGTCGCGCTCGTCGGTGTTCCCGAGCGCGGCGGCGACGCCGCCCTCGGCCATCACCGTGTGCGCCTTCCCGAGCAGCGACTTGCAGACGACCGCGACCGCGAGCCCCTCGGCGGCCGCCTCGATCGCGGCGCGGAGCCCGGCGCCGCCCGCACCGACGACGAGCACGTCGCAGAGGCGGTGCTCGAAGCGGTCCATCAGAGGAGCCGGAGATCGGCGAGCCGGCCGGAGGCGACGAGGCGTACGTAGAGGTCGGCGCCGCACACGGTGACGAAGCTCACCCACGCGAACAGCATGTGGCGCGCATTCAGCGCGCTCGCGCCCTTCCAGAGCTCGTACCGCCCGCGATGAAGCGCGCTGCACGAGAAGCAGTCGAGCCGGCCGCCGACCAGATGACGCGCCGAGTGGCAGGAGAAGCTGTAGAGCGTGAGGGCAGCCGTGTTGGCGAGGAGGACGAGCGTGCCCACGCCGATCCCGAAGCGGCCGTCGAAGCGCGTGGCCCGCACGACGTCGCCCCAGAGGAAGGGGAGGTAGAGGAGCGTCAGGTAGAAGAGGTAGCGATGGAGATTCTGCAGCACGAGCGGGAAGGCCGTCTCCCCGCGGTACCCGCGACCGCGGAGCTCGCGCACCGCGCACGCGGGCGGATCGAGGAAGTAGGAGCGATAATAGGCCTTGCGGTAGTAGTAGCAGGTGGCCCGGAAGAGCACGGGCGGGAGGAGGATCAGGAACGAGGGCGGGAGCGGCCACCACGAGACCTCGATCAGCGGCGAGTAGAGCGGCGAGAGGTAGCCGCCGACCCGGTAGTTCGTCCCCTGGGCGGCCGCCCAGTTCGCGTACGCGATGAGGAGCGCGAGCGCGAGTCCCTGCCCGAGCGGCGCGACCCACCACGCGTCCCGCCGCTCCGTGATGGCGAATCCGGTCCCGGCGACCATGAAGCCTCCCGCGTCCCGCGAGACGCCGACCGACCCGGCACTCCAGCGTGCGCAGCTATAGTGGAGGCTCTCCGAGGAGCGCAAGGCGGTCGCGCCGCTCGTGCCGCATGGCGGCGTGCGGGAGCCGCATCGAGGCCGCGGCCCACGACCGGCGACGGAGGGCGCGCGCGGGTCAGCGCCGCGCCGACGTCGCGAGCCGCAGGACCTGGACGTAGCCGCGCGCCAGGCACGACTCGTCGAGCGCGCCGCGGGCGCGGAGGAGCGCGTGGAGGCGGGGGAGGTTGTGGTGCGGCACGGTCATGAGGAGGTGGTGCTCCAAGTGGAAGTTCACCCGGTTCGGCGCGATGAGGAGCCGCTCCCACCAGCGGGCGAGCGTCGTGCGCGTGTTGCGGAGCGGGTCCCAGCGGTCCGGCACCATGCCGTGCTCGGCGATCGAGCGGATGCGCGACACGAGCCGGTACGTCGTGAGCCACGAGGCGAGCCAGAGGAGGTAGAGCGCGGGGTGGCCCGCGAGCGCGAGGATGCCGACGAGGACGCCGTTCGTCACGGCGACCGGCACGAGCTTGTGCCAGCCGACGTCGGCCTGCCTGCCCTCGCTCATGCCGAGGGAGCGCTGGTTCCGGCCGCGTGACCACCCGACGTCGCGGAGGAAGACGGCCTTCGCCTGCTTCCACCCCGTCTGCCCCGAGAGGTCGCGCCACACCTTGCGGCGAAAGCTCTCCTTCGTGATGGGAAAGGGTGCGGCGAGGCCGAGGTCCGGATCGTCGTCGGTGCCGGTCCGGGTGTGGTGGGCGAGGTGGTACGCGCGATAGGGCGCGACCTCGGCCCAGATGGGATACGCGCCGAGCCAGTTCCCCGCCCAGTCGTTCAGCCACCGGCTCCGGAAGAGCGTCCGATGCGCCGCCTCGTGCATGACGATCGCCATCCCGAGCTGCCGGGCCGCGATGACGAAGAGCGCGACGACGACCGTGAGCGGGTTCGGCCGCCACGCGACGAGCGCCATCGCGGCGAACACGAGGAGCCAATTGGACGCGATCGTCCACCACGACCGGAGCGGGTCGATCGTGAGCAGCGCTCGCCGCTCGTCGGGCGTGAGCACGCGCCGCAGCATCGCGGCCGCGGCCTTGCTCGTGTCGGCGACGGGCGGACGCGCCGCGTTCACGCAACCGCTCCCGCGCGCGTCGGCCAGCGCGCCGCGACGGCGCTCCGCGGCGCCTCGAGATGCGGCGCCCCGTGCGCGCGCATGAACCCGCGCCAGCGGGCGCGTCCGAGGCGGTCGTACGCGCGCATCGCGTCGACGAGGGCGGCGCGCTCGCGGGCGGGCACGATCGGCTCGGGGAGGAGCGGGTCGAGGACGAGCTGGCGGATCGCGCGGCCGCCGAGGACGAACGACTCGACCATCGCCTCCCGCTCGGGGAGCTGCGCGAGACGCGCGGCGCTCCGCGCGAGTGCGGCGCACGTCGCCCGGTAGCCGCGGCGGAGCGCGGCGGCGTCCCAGAGGCCGCGGGCGCGTGCGTCCGTCGCCGGATCGAGGCCGGTGATCCCGAAGACGACGGCCCCGGCGTCGAGACCGAGGGCGCGGAGC
Organism: Binatia bacterium; assembly: GCA_035650655.1. Classification (GTDB taxonomy): domain Bacteria; phylum Desulfobacterota; class Binatia; order DP-6; family DP-6; genus DASRHG01. The sequence continues at coordinate 7,222 of DASRHG010000149.1, forward strand.
TCGTCCCGCACGGCCGGGACGCCGCCTTTCAGGTTGTCCGGGCGTACGAAGAGGTGCGCGGCGAGCCGCCGGAAGCCGAGGAAGTGGAGCGCGCGGTCGCGGCGGCGGCCGCGGGCGCGGTCTGCGCCGGCGGCGCCCGCCGTGTGCACGCCGATCCAGCCGCCGCGCCAGGGGACGATCCGCTCCTCCGTGCGCGTCCAGGCCGCGACGTGGCGCTGCACGGGCGCGGCGGCGGCCGCCAGCCGGTAGTGGCCGCGCTCGTTGCGCTCAACCGTGCCCGCGCCGCAGAGCCGCACGAGCGCGACGCGAATGCTCTCGGGGCTGATGCCGAAGACGTCCGCCGCGGCGACGAGGGCACGCACGGGCATCGGGCGGCCGCGGAGGGAGGAGAGGAGGTCGAGGATCAGGGACTTCGGCGCCGGGCGCACGGCCCGCTGTTACGACATCATGCGTGTGATGTCAATCGATGTAACAGTCTGGCCAGTGGTGTCGTGTCGCGGGTCGTACCACATCGCGCTCCCGGGTCGATGGTCGGCGCGCAAACTGCCCCACCGCCGACGGCCACCCGGCGCTCAGAGCATCGCGAGCAGCGCCTGGAGGTCCGCCTGGATCCCGGCGCTCGCCCGGAGGAGTGCGTCGCCGCCGGGCACCGCACGGAGGCGCCGGTCGAGGGTCCGGAGCCGCCGGAGCGCCTGGCGGAGCGCGGCGCGGCCTCCCTTCGGGCGGCCGAGCTCCAGCAGATGCGCGGCGCGCTGCTCGAGCGTCCGCGCGCGGCGGACGAGGGCGACCGCGGCGCGTCGGCGGCGGCGTGCGAGCGCCGGGGTCCCGTCCACGTCTGCCGCGAGCGCCGCGAGCCGGCCGTCGACCGCGGCGAAGGCCGCGCCGAGCCCCGGCGTGAGGCCGAACGTGGTCGTCGTCGCGGACGCCACCGTGGTCGTGGTCGTCGCCGCGCCGGCCATCCCCGTCACGACCACGGCCCCCGTCATGCCGTAGATCTGATGCGGCGTGCAGTGGTACGGGTAGCGACCGGGCGTGTCGAAGACGTGCCGGAACGAGAAGCCGGCGTCCTGCACGCCCGTGTCGAAGGGGTCCGGTGCGCCCGGGCGCGTCACCGAGTGTCCCCCCGATCGCCACACCCACGCGACGGTGTCGCCGGGTGCGATCGTCGTCGTGCTCGTCCCGCTCTCGTCGTCGACGAACGCGAACGAGCCGCCCGGGCCGACGGCGACCTGCTTCGTCGCGGCGTCGCTCGCTCCGGCGACCGCGAGCGCGGCGACGAGGAGGAGGGCGCGCGGGGGGCGCATCCACTTCGGACTACGGCGAGGGGCGCGCGCTGGTTACGTCGCGCCGAGGCGGCGCGGAGGCTCAGTCGGACGCGGCGAGGAGCGGCTCGGAAGCGCGCCGCACGTCGTCGGCGCTCGGCTCGCGATCCTCGCCGCGGATGAGGATGGCGCGGATGGCGGAGGCGTCGAGCGCCCGACGCTCGAGGAGGGCGGCGGCCAGCGCCTCGATCCGCGTCCAGTGCTGCGCGATCAGCTTCGTCGCGCGGACGTCGAGCCAGCGAAAGAGCGCCTCCGCTTCCGCCGCGTCGCCGCCGCAGTACTGGCGGGCGAGGTCGATCGCCCGACGGCGGTCGTGTCGGCAGCGGGACAGACGGCGCATCCCGGCCGCCCGCTCGGCCGCCGGGCCGCCGAGGAGGAACAGGATCTCGTCCTCGATGCGCAGGCGCACGGCGGGCGTCCACGCCTCCGCCACGTGCGCGCTCCACGGCGCCGGGTCGGGCAGGGTCACGTCGCACCCCGCGCGCGGCGCGCGTGGCAGCGTGATCCGCACCGGCCGCGGAAGATGCCCCGAAAGGAACGCGATCACCGCGTGACCCACCTCGTGGTACGCGCTCGCGTTCGCCGCCCTCGTCGTCGCCGCCGTCCCCACCGCCTCGATCCCCCCGCCCGCGTGCAGATGCGCAGACACCATGTGCACCGGCGGGCGCGATTTCGCAATCCCCACGACGCGCGACCCATCGGGATGAAATCCCATCGGGATGAAATACCGTGAGGGGGCGCACGTCCCCGGTTCGGGCGTCCGGCACTTCGTCGTCACGCGCGGCGGCCTTTTGCCGGCGATCCGCCGTGGCGCACGCGCGCGCCGTGGACGCCCGCGGCACGTCGGTTGCTTGGTTCGGCATGCTCGCCGCGATCCTCGAGGGGCTCGTCGTCACGTGGCTCGTCGCGCTCCTCCGTGTCGTCTGCGCGAGGCGCCGGCCGGCGGGCGTCGGCGCGCCCATCGTCTCGCTCGCGTCCGTGCGCGCGAAGCGGCGTCGCGCGGCATAGCCTCCTCCTCTGCGCGCGGCGGAGCGTCGCGGTGCGGACACCGCACCGCGCGGTTGTCCCGCGGGGCTCGCTCCTCTATCCTGCGCGCTCTCCATTCCGATGACGCATGCCATGCTGCGCCCGCTGCCGGAGCGGGCTGCCGCCCGGGTGCTCGACGAGACACCCCCCGCGATCGGCGGCAAATTCTTCTTCGTCGGCGACCACAAGCTCTACCTCCGGGGCGTGTCGTACGGGCCCTTCGCGACGAGCGCGCACGGGTTTCCGTTCCCCGACGAGCGGATGCTCGCGCGCGACCTGGCACTGATGGCGGAGCTGGGCGCGAACACGCTCCGCACCTTCACCGTCCCGCCGCGCTGGCTCCTCGACCGGGCCGCCGAGCACGGGCTCCGCGTGCTGGTCACGATCCCGTGGGCCGAGCACGTCTGCTTCCTCGACCGGAAGGACCTGGTCGCGGAGATTCGCGGTACGGTGCGCGCGGCGGCGGAGAACTGCGGCAACCATCCCGCGCTCTTCGGCTTCCTCGTCGGCAACGAGATCCCCCCGGACATCGTTCGCTGGTACGGCCCCGAGCGCGTGCGCGACTTCCTCCGCGTGCTGCGCGACGAGGTGAAGGACCGCGCGCCGGACGCGCTCGTCAGCTACGCGAACTTCCCGTCGACGGAGTACCTCGACGTCACGGCCCTCGTCGACTTCGTCTCCTTCAACGTCTACCTCCACCGCGAGGCCGACTTCCGTCGCTACCTCTCGCGCCTCCAGAACATCGCCGAGGACAAGCCCCTCGTGCTGACGGAGTTCGGCATCGATTCGATGCGCGAGGGGCAGGAGACGCAGGCCGAGCACCTCGCGTGGATGATCCGCGCGGCCTTCGAGTCGGGGGCCGCCGGGACGTTCGTCTTCTCGTGGACGGACGACTGGTTCACGGGCGGCGCGCAGATCGCCGACTGGGCCTTCGGCCTGGTCGACGTCGCGCGCCGCCCGAAGCCGGCGTACACCGCCGTGCAGGCTCAGTACGCGGCGTCGCTGCCCCCGCGGCTCGAGCGCTCGCCGCGCGTCTCGGTCGTCGTGTGCGCGTACAACGCCGACCGGACGATGGACGCGTGCCTCGCGTCGCTCCGCACCCTGAACTACCCCGACTACGAGGTCGTCGTCGTGAACGACGGCTCGACGGACCGGACGCTCGAGATCGCCGAGCGCCACAAGCAGGCCTACGACGCCGACCCCGACGGGCCACGGATCGTGGTCATCGACCAGCCGAACAAGGGCCTCAGCGTCGCGCGGAACGTCGGCGCGGCCGCCGCGACGGGCGAGATCGTCGCGTACACGGACTCCGACTGCGTCCCCGATCCCGACTGGCTCGCCTTCCTCGTCTACAAGTTCGTCCGCTCGGGCTTCGTGGCCGTCGGCGGGCCGAACTTCCCGCCGCCCGAGCCGAGCCTCGTGCCCGCGGCCGTCGCCGTCTCGCCGGGCGGGCCGACGCACGTCCTCTTGAACGACGAGGTCGCGGAGCACATCCCGGGGTGCAACATGGCCTTCACGAAGAAGGCGCTCGAGGAGATCCACGGCTTCGAGCCGATGTACACGGCCGCCGGCGACGACGTCGACCTCTGCTGGCGCCTCCAGAACCGGGGCTACGCGATCGGCTTCAGCCCCGCGGCGACCGTCTGGCACTACCGCCGGAACACGGTGAAGGCGTATCTCAAGCAGCAGATGGGCTACGGGAAGGCGGAGGCGCTCCTCTACTTCAAGCATCCGTACCGCTTCAACCTCCTCGGCCAGTCGCGCTGGCTCGGGCGCATCTACGGCGAGCTCACCTCGGCCGTCCTCTCCCGCCGTCCGATCATCTACTTCGGCGCGTTCGGGCGCGGGCTCTTCCAGTCGATGTACGAGCCGCCGTCCTCGCTGCTCGCGTACCTACCGTTCACGCTCGAGTGGAACGCGATCGGCGTCCTCCTCTTCCTCTCGGCGCTCATGACCCCGTCCGCGCTGCCGCTCGCGGTGCTGCCGCTTGCCGTCTCCGTCGTCTGGTCGATCGCGACGGCGGTCCGTGCGCGCATCGACCCGCGGTTCGCCGGCCTGCGCGCGCGCGCGCTCATCGCCGTGCTCACGTACCTGGGGCCGCTCGTCCGCGCGCTCCAGCGCTACGCCTGGCGGCTCCGCGGGATCGGCGAGATCGAGCGCATCCACATGGAGGGGGCGAACCAGCCGGCGCGCGTCGACTGGCTGCGGCGGGCCTTCACCACGGGCTACTGGAGCGAGCACGGGCACGAGAAGGAGGCGCTCCTCGGCGGCATCATGGAGTTCCTGATCCCGCGCAAGTACCTGATCGCCGTCGATCCGGGCTGGAACCGCTGGGACCTCGAGGTCTACCGCGGCGTCTGGTCGAAGGCGCGCGTCACCGTCGCGGCCGAGAACCACGGCGGCCCGAAGCGCCTCCTGAACGTCCGCTGCGAGGTGCGTCTCACGCGCATCGCCGAGCTCGCGCTCGCGGGCTATCTCATCGCGATCGTCTGCGGGCTCCTGCTGCACGCCCCGGAGCTGACGGGTGTCGGCCTCGCGGTCGGCATCGTCAACCTGGCCGTCGTCGCGACGGAGAACGTCCGGCTGGGACAGATCCTGAACGACGTCTTCGACATCGTCGCGGAACGGATCGCGCTGCGGCCGGTCGGCGCCCCGGCGTCCGCGAAGGCGGCCTGAAGCGGCGGGCATGCCGCAGACCGTTCGCCTCCTCCGGAAGATCCTCGGTCGCCTCCTCCCGTACAGCGGCCTCTTCGTGTGGGCGATCGTGCAGGTCCTCGCGATCGGCGCCCTCGAGCTCGCGAAGCCATGGCCGCTCAAGATCGTGGTCGACAACGTGCTCGCGGGGCACCCGCTCGACTGGCCGCTCGTCCGGGGGCTCGGCGCGCGCCCGCTTCTCGTCGTCGCCTGCCTCGGCCTCGTCGCGGTCTACGCGCTGCTCGGGCTCCTCAACGTGACGAGCAACTACGCGACCATCAGCGTCGGCCAGCGGATGGTGAACGACTTCCGCAGCGAGCTCTACGCGCACCTCCAGCGCCTCTCGCTCGCCTTCCACAGCCGCCGCCAGGTGGGCGATCTCCTCTACCGGCTCACCTCCGACACGTTCGCCATCCAGACGCTCACGATGAACGGCTTCTTCCCGCTCGTCTCCTCGGTCGTGATGCTCGTCGGGATGATGGTCGTGATGCTGCGCCTCGACTGGATGCTCACGGGCGTCGCGCTCGCGGTCGTCCCGCTGCTCTTCCTCTCGATCGCCGGCATGACCCGGCGGATGACGGCGCTCGCGACCGTCGCGCGCGTGAAGGAGAGCGCGCTCTGGGCCGTCGCGCAGCGGACGATGGGCGCGATCCGCGTGATCCAGGCCTTCACGACGGAGGAGGAGGAGCACCGCCGGTTCATCGGCTCGAGCCGGGAGAGCCTCGACGCGAACCTCCGCCTCTACACGTTCCAAACCGTGTACGCCTCGGGCGTGAACGTCCTCATCGCGGTCGGGACGGCCGTCGTCCTCTGGGTGGGCGCGACGCACGTGCTGCGCGGCACGCTCACGGTCGGCGAGGTGCTGATCTTCACGACGTACCTCGCGTCCCTCTACGCGCCGATCAACAACCTCATGCAGACGTACGGCCTCGTCCAGAGCGCGCGCGTCGGCGCAGACCGCGTGTTCGAGATCCTCGAGACCGCCCCCGATCTCCGCGACGGGATGCGGCCGCTCGCCCGCGGCGACGTGCACGGGGCGGTCACGTTCGAGGACGTCCGCTTCGGCTACGACGCCGACCGCCTCGTGCTGCGGGGCATCGACTTCCACGCGCGCGCCGGCGAGATGGTCGCCATCGTCGGCGCGACGGGCGCCGGGAAGACGACGCTCGTGAGCCTGATCCCGCGCTTCTACGACCCGTCGGGCGGCCGGGTCCTCCTCGACGGGATCGACGTACGCGAGTTTCGGCTGAAGGCGGTGCGCCAGCAGGTCGCGATCGTGCTCCAGCCGCCGCTCGTCTTCCCGACGACGGTCCGCGAGAACGTCGCCTACGGCCGCCCCGACGCGACGCTCGCGCAGATCCGCGAGGCGGCGCATCTCGCCCAGCTCGACGACTTCCTCGAGCGGCTGCCCCTCGGCCTCGACACGGTGGTGGGGGAGGGCGGCGCGACGCTCTCCGCCGGCGAGCAGCTCCGCATCACGAT
>DASRHG010000150.1:0-21878 GCA_035650655.1 Binatia bacterium
CGACGCAGCTTCTGAAACGCTACTACGAAGAGCTCGCGACGACGTCGAACAACCGGCTCGCCGTCGAGGAGTCGGTCGTGAAGATCGCCCCCGTCATGCTGATGGGCGGCCTCACCGCCGCCCTCGGCTTCGCCTCGCTCGCCGTCTTCAACGTGCCGAGCCTGCGCACGTTCGGCGTGTTCACGGCCCTCGGCATCCTCTGCGGCACGGCGGTGGAGCTCACGTTCGTCCCGGCGCTCCGCTCGCTCGTCCGTCCGCGCGGGGCGCGGACGTCGCTCCTCGATCGGGCGTTCGCGCGGCTCATGTCCGCTCTCGGGCGCCTGCTCTATCGCGGCGTGCAGACGCCGTTCCTCGCCCCGTTCGCCGTCGTCGCGGTGATCGCGGTCGTAGGCGCCGGGTTCCTCCGCGCCGACTACACCTTCACCGCCTACCTCCCCCACGGGACGCGCGGGGAGCGTGACTTCCTCGCCGCGCAGCGCCTCTTCCCCGGCACGCTGCCGCTCGTGATCGTCGCCGAGGGGACGGATCAGATCGCACCCGATCCGAAGCTCGTCGCGCTCGTGAGCGGGCTCCAGCGGGAGCTCGAGCACCAGCCGGACGTCGTCTACACGATGTCCTACGTCGACGTGCTCCGCCAGGCGGCGCGCGCGATGGGGGCCGTGCAGGACGGGGGCGACCTCCCGCCACAGCGCGACTTCCTCTACCAGCTCCTCTTCCTCTCCTACACGCCGCAGTACGGCCGTTTCCTCAGTCGCGACTTCAAGACGGCCGCCGTCTGGGTGTTCCTGCGCGAGACCGAGACCGAGCGCATCGAGGAGGTCCTCCGCACCGCGCAGGCGTACGTCGACGCCCACGACAGTCCGACGCGCGGCAACGGGGCGCGCATCGAGGTCGCCGGCGGAGTGGCGGCGACGCGCGTCGCGCTCACGCAGGAGATCACGCACGGGAAACTCCTGAACATCCTCATCGTGCTCGGCGTGATCGGGGTCGTCGCCTCCACGATCTTCCGCTCCGTGTTCGGCGGCCTCCTCGTCGTCTTCCCGCTCGCGTTCACCGTGCTCGTCGACCTCGGCGCCCTCGGCATCCTGCGCATTCCGCTCGATCCGATCACCGCGTCCGTCACGGCCATGGCCGTCGGGATCGGAGCCGACTACGCGATCTACATCATCTACCGGCTCCGCGAAGAGCTCGACCGGGGCGACGACCTCCGGGCGGCGGTCGACCGCGCGATGGTCGGCGCCGGACGCGGCATCTTCAGCGTCGCCCTCGGCATCGCGGCCGGCTACGTCACCCTGACGCTCGCCTCGTTCCGGGCGTTCACGATGATCGGCCTCCTCGTCTCGATGACGATGATCTTCAGCTCCGTCACGTCCCTGACGCTCCTCCCCCTCGCCGTGCTCCGCTTCCGCCCGCGCTTCGTCTTCCGCCGCGCGCCGGAGGCGCTCGCGACGGCCCTCGAACCCGTCACCTAGCATGGCGGCGCGCGCCCTCGGTCCATGTCCTCCGCGCTGATCCCGCTCTTCGTGCTCCTCTCCTTCGGTCAATGGGCGGCCGAGCTCCTCGTCGAGAGCCGGCGCCGGCCAGGACGGGTCGAATACCGCTCGAGCCTCTACCTCCAGACGTTGGCCGTCGTGCTCGTCCTCGCCCTGTCGCTCGCGACTTCGACCGGGTTCACGGAGCCGCCGCGGCTTCTCCTCGTCGCGACCGGCGTGCCGCTCTTCGCGCTCGGGGCGTGGCTCCGGTGGAAGGCGAAGGCCGACCTCGGCCCGTACTACAGCCCGCACATCGAGGTGCGTGCCCGGCAGCCGGTCATCGAGCACGGGCTCTACGCGCACCTGAGGCATCCCGCGCACCTCGGGCTCCTGCTGGAAGGGCTCGCGTTCCCGCTCGCGCTCGCGGCGCCGTGGGGCCTGCTCGCCGCCGTGTGCGGCCTCCTCCCGATCACGATCCTGCGTGCCGCGCTCGAGGATCGCGTCCTCAGCGCACACCTCCCGTACGGCGACTACCGCGCGCGGGTGCCGAGCCTCCTCCCCCTGAAATTCCCGGGCCGGCGAACGCCGCTTCAAGCCTCCGCGGCGGTTCCCGACGCGAAGGAGTGACGGCCGGGATGGAGACGGTCCGACCGATCGGCGAGATGAAGACGGCGCGTGACGCCGAGGCCCAGGACGCGCGCTCGACCGGGCTCTCGCTCGCGCCGTCCCGCGACGTGGCATCGCGAGAGATGCGGCTGCGCGCGGCCTTCGCGCTGGTCGGGTTCGCGCTCGCCGCCGGCGGCGTCTGGTTCGCCGACCCCGCGCAGTGGCTGACCTACGGCGTCACGTTCGCGCTTTTGTTCGTCACGTACTTCTTCTGGGTCGATCTCCCCCCGCCGTGGGTGATCGTGCTGCCGTACCTGTCGACGACCATCGGCTTCGTCTACATCGTCGGCCCCGTGATCGCGACGCTCGATTACGTCGCCGAGCGTCTCGCGCTGGCCGTCATGGTCGCGCTCCACCGCCGTGGCGCCTGGCGCCCTCCGCTCTACCTCCGGCGCATCATCGAGCTGCGCGCGAAGCGGAAGCGGATCCCGCGGTCGGTCGCCATCGACTACTGGTCGGTCCACGCGATCATTCCCGTCGGTCTCGTCGCGCGCTGGATCTGCTTCACCTACCTGACGGCCCACTCGCCCCAGATGAGCCGCATCGTGGCGATCGGCCTCTCGGAGATCGTCTCGATCTCGTTCTGGGGCGTGTTGACGCTCCTCCTGCCGCTGCCGTTCAAGGGCTGGATGCCCGACCTCGGTGCGTCGGGTAAGCCGGTCGCGCTCGACGAGCGCATCGACCAGACGCTCGGGACCTTCGGCGCGTTCCTCGAGCCGCTCGTCTTCCTCATCTCCTACGGGTACGCCGCGCACGGCCTTCCCGGCGCGGTCGCCTGGTCGCTCGTCAGCATCGCGCCGCACTACATCCTGAAGCTGCTGAACGACCGCCGCGAAGCGCTGCGCCAGCAGCACGACGCCATGCGGGAGACGTCGGCGAGCTTGAAGCTCGCGAACGAAGCGCTCGAGGAGAAGCAGGAGGAGCTGCGGACGTTCGTCTACACCGTGACGCACGATTTGAAGAATCCCCTCGGCGCCATCCAGATCACCGCCGACCTCCTGCGCGAGAGCGACGGGCACGCGCTCAGCCGGAGCGGCGCCGAGCATCTCGAGCGCATCATCCGGCTCGCGACGAGCACGGACGAGATGATCCGCGACCTGATGGAGCTCTTCAAGATCACGTCCACCCCCGAGCCGCACGGCTGGGTCGACCTCGACGCCCTCGTGGCGCGCACCCTCGACGCGCTGCACCCGCAGATCCAGGCGAAGGGCATCGAGGTCGACGCCGGCCGGCTGCCGGCGGTCTGGGGGCAGGCGGGCAAGCTCGGGCACGTCCTCACGAACCTGGTCGGGAACGCCGTCAAATACGTGCCCGCGACGCGCGGGCGAATCTCCCTCTCCGCGGAGAGCGCGAACGGCCGCGTCCGCCTCGCCGTCCGCGACAACGGCATCGGCATCCCTGCCGCCTACCACGAAGGGATCTTCGAGCTCTTCAGCCGCGTCCCCGGGAAGGAGCAGGCGGTCGACGGGAAGGTCGTCGCCGGGACGGGGATGGGCCTCGCGATCGTCAAGCGGATCGTCGAGGCGCACCATGGGCGCGTCTGGGTCGAGTCCGCGCCGGGTGCCGGCAGCACGTTCTGGATCGAGCTGCCCACGCGCCCGGAGTAGCGCCCGCGCACGCCTCTCGTCTTTTCCCGCCGACCTCGATAGGGAGAGCCCATGGAGCACTTCCACCACGTCCCCGCCCGGCTCGTCTTCTCGCCCGACAAGATGAAGAAGGTGGGGCTCGTCGACACGTCGAATCTCTTCTGCGACGCGTACTGCTTCGAGCCGGGGCAGGCGCAGGCCGGCCATCGGCACGCGGTGGGCGACAAGCTCTACTACGTGATCTCTGGCACCGCGCGGATCCGGGTCGACGGGGACGAGCGCGAGGCGCGTCCCGGCGACCTCGTGTGCGCGCCGGCCGGCAGCGAGCACGGCGTCGTGAACCCCGGGCCGGAGCGGCTCGTGCTGCTCGTCGTCATGGCGCCGAAGCCCTCGTGACCGCGATGGGAGACGCTCGGGAAGACGTCCTCGCCGCGAACCAGGCGTTCTACGACGCGTTCGAGAGCCTCGAGCTGGCGCGCATGCAGGGCGTCTGGCTCCGGGCGCCGCACATCTGCTGCGTGCACCCGGGATGGGGCCTGCTCGTCGGCTGGGGCCCGATCATGGAGAGCTGGGAGCGCATCTTCGCGGGCGCGCTCGGCATGCGCGTCACGCTGACCGGCGGCGAGGTGGAGGTGCGCGGCGACGTCGCCTGGGTCGTCGTGAGGGAGAACATCGAGAGCCACCACCGGGACGGGAAGATGGTGGGCGTCGTGCAGGCGACGAACCTCTTCGAGCGCCGCGACGGCCGCTGGTGGCTCGTCCACCACCACGGGTCGCCCGTGTACCCGCCCTTCGTGGGCGATCCCTCCGAGCGGGTGCACTGAGACCCGCGTCCTGGCGGCGACGCGCCCGCGCGCGACGCGGCGGCGCGGCGGCGCGCGTTGCCTCCGCCGGAGGCCGATGGTAGACGGCGCGGTTGCCATGTTGATTCCCGCGACCCAGCTCCGCGTCGGCATGATCATCCAGCACCAGAACGATCTCTGGCGCGTCATGCAGGTCGTCCACGTGACGCCCGGCAACTGGCGCGGGATGGTGCAGACGAAGCTCCGCAGCCTCCGCACCGGCAACCAGACCGAGTATCGCTTCCGCTCCGAGGACAAGGCCGAGCGCGTCACCTTCGAGCAGCACGAGATGGAGTACCTCTACGAGAGCGACGGCCAGTATCACTTCATGAACACCGAGAACTTCGAGCAGATCGCCCTCGATGCGGACGTGCTCGGCGACGCGGTCCACTATCTCAAGCCGAACATGCGCATCCAGGTCGAGTTCCACGAGGGCACGAAGCCGATGGGCGTCGAGCTGCCGAAGGCCGTCGAGCTGGCGGTCGTCGAGACGACGCCGGGACTCAAGACCGCGACCGTCACGAACGTGCTGAAGCCCGCGAAGACGGAGACGGGACTCGTCGTGCAGGTCCCGAACTTCATCAACGAGGGCGACGTCATCCGGGTCGACACGGAGACGGGCGAGTACCTCTCGCGCGCGAAGGCCGACTAGCGGCGCTCGACGCCGCCGGTCTCGGGCGTCCCTAGGACGGGTTCTGCCAGCGCGGCCTCCGCTTCTCCGCGAACGCGAGCGGGCCCTCGACCACGTCCTTCGACGAGAAGAGCCGCCCGACGAGCGGATAGTGCGCCGCCATCGCCTCGCCGACCGGCCGCCCGAGCCCCTGGAGCGCTGCCTGCTTCGTCGCCTGCACGGCCGTCGGGGAGCACTCGAGCATCTCTCGCGCCCAGCGCTCCGCCGTCGCGTGGAGGTCCTTCGCCGGGACCACCTCGTTCACGAGCCCCCAACGCGCGGCCTCCGCGGCCGGCACGTGGCGTCCCGTGAGCATCCAGCCGAGCGCCACGTGGAGGGGAATCGACCGCGGCAGCCGGTGCACGCCGCCCGCCGCCGCCATGAGGCCGACGCGCGGCTCCGGCAGCCCGAGCGTCGCATGCTCCGCGGCGACGATGACGTCGCACGCGAGCGCGATCTCGAGGCCGCCGCCGAGCGCGACACCGTTCACGGCGGCGATGAGCGGCTTCCAGACGTCGTCGCGCGCGACGAGGCCGCCGAAGCCGCCCCGCGGCATCCGCGGCATGCCGTGCTGTGCCGTCCACTTGAGGTCGTTGCCCGCGGAAAAGGCGCGGTCGCCCGCGCCGGTCAGGATGCCGACCCACACGTCGCCGTCGGCGACGAAATCGTCCCACACCGCGGCGAGCTCCTCGTTCGCCGGCGGATGGAGCGCGTTCATCACCTCCGGCCGGTCGATCGTGACCCACGCGATCTGGTCGCGCTTCTCGTAGCGGACGAACTCGAGCTTCATGCGGGCCGTCCTAGCGCAGCTCGGGCTCGCTTGACCAGAGCCGGCGGCGCCCGGTATGCGCGCGGGGTGGCGCTCGAGCATCGCTTCGTCGAGACGAACGGCGTGCGCCTGCACTGCGCCGTCGCGGGCGACGGTCCGCTCGTCGTCCTGCTCCACGGCTTCCCCGAGTGCTGGTACTCGTGGCGGCACCAGATCGGGGCGCTCGCGCCGCGCTTCCGCGTCGTCGCGCCCGACCTCCGCGGCTACAACGAGAGCGACAAGCCGGCGGGCATCGCCGCGTACGCGCTCCCGGAGCTCGTCGCCGACGTCGAGGGGCTCGTCCACGCCTTCGGCGCCGAGCAGGCGGTGATCGTCGGGCACGACTGGGGCGGCGCCGTCGCGTGGACGTTCGCCATGGAGCGCCCCGCCCTCACGCGCCGGCTCGTGGTGATGAACTGCCCGCACCCGGCGATCTTCGCGCAGCACCTCGCCGGGAACCCGCGGCAGCTCGCGCGGAGCTGGTACATGTTCTTCTTCCAGCTCCCGTGGCTTCCCGAGACGCTCCTCGGCCTCGGGCATGCGTGGGCGGTCGGCCGGGCGATCCAGGGGACCACCGTCCGCCAGGACGCGATCACCGCCGACGACCTGCGCGAGCTGCGCGACGCCGCGAGCCGCCCCGGGGCGCTCCGGAGCGCCATCAATTACTACCGCGCCGCATTCCGGAGCCCGGACGTGCAGGCCACGTGGCCGCCGTGGCTTCGCCGCTTCATCCACGGCGACCGGCCGACGCCTGGGGTGCGGGCCCGCCTGGAGGACTGGCCGAAGATCACGGCGCCGACGCTGCTCGTGTGGGGCGAGCAGGACGTGGCGCTCGGCACCGAGCTCACGCTCGGCATGGAGCCGCTCTTCGCCGCCCCGTTCGAGGTGAAGTACATCCCGCTCTCCGGGCACTGGGTCCAGCAGGAGCAGGCGGAGGTGGTGAACGGCTACCTGCTCGACTTCCTCTCGGACCTCGCCGCGACGGTCCCACCCGCGACGTCCGCGTAGGATGGCCCGCCCGGGCGGCGACGCACCGCTCGTGAGAAACCCCGTGCACCGGCGCGCGCGCGGGTGTATCTCTCCGCGCCGGGGAGCGCGTGCGGACGCGGGACGACAGGCGCGTGGTGGTCGGGGCCGAGGCGGGGGCGCGCCTGGCGAGCGCGACGGCCTGGCTCGACGCGGTCCCGGCCGACGCCGAGGCGCTGCTCGTCGGCCCGAGCTGGGAGGCGGTCGACGAGCTCGCGCGCGCGGTCGGCGCGCCGCGCTTCGGCCTCCACCGCGCGACGCTCGATCGCCTGGCGGGCCGCCTCGCCGCGCCCGGCCTCGCACGCCGCGGCCTCGCGACGGCGACCGGCCTCTCGCTCGCCGCGGTCGTCGCGCGCGCGGTTCACGCGCTCGTCGCAGCCGACGCGCTCCCCTACTTCCGCCCGGTCGCGACGCGCCCGGGCTTCGCGGGCGCCATCGCGCGCACGATCGGCGAGCTGCGCATGAACGGCGTCACGCCGCCAGCGCTCGCCCGTGCGGGACGCGGCGGCGCGGACCTCGCGCGCGTCGCGGAGCGCGTCGCGGCGGAGCTCGCGAGCGCCGGCATCGCCGACCGCGCGCTCGTCTTCGAGGCCGCCGTCGACGCCGTCGCCGCGGCGGCGCCTCCCGTCGGGACACCGCTCCTCCTCCTCGACGTCCCCGTGACGAGCGCGCGCGAGGCGTCCCTCGTCGCCGCGCTCGCCGCGCGCGCGCCGGCGGTCCTCGCGACGGCGCCCGCCGGTGACGCGCGGACGCTCGCCGCCCTCGAGCGCGCGCTCGGGGTCGGCGCCGAGACCGTGCGCCCCCCGGACCGCGGCGGCTCCCTGGCGGCGCTCCAGACCCACCTCTTCGAGTCGAGCGCACCCGCGCCGGCGCCGCTCGACGAGGGCGTCACGCTCGCGTCGTGGCCGGGCGAGGCGCGCGAGTGCGTCGAGATCGCACGCGCGATCCTCGCGGAGGCGCGGCGCGGCGTCCCGTTCGATCGCATGGCGGTCTTCCTCCACGCGCCGGGCGCGTACACGGCGCACCTCGAAGAGGCGTTCGACCGCGCGCGCATCCCGGCGTTCTTCGCGCGCGGCACCCGCCGGCCCCATCCCGCCGGCCGCGCGCTCCTCGCGCTCCTCGCCTGCGCCGCCGAGGGCCTCTCGGCGCGGCGCTTCGCCGAGTACCTCTCGCTCGCGCAGGTCCCCGAGCCGGCGGCGGCCCGCGACGGCTGGGCGCCGCCGGCCGACGACCTCGTCGCGCCGCTTCCGCTGGCGCCCGCCGCCGACGCCCCGCGCGTCGACCCGCCGTGCCACCCCGACGCGCGGGCGACCACGGACGGAACGCTCCGCGCGCCGTGGCGCTGGGAGCGGCTCATCGTCGACGCGGCGGTGATCGGCGGCCCCAGGCGGTGGGCCGAGCGGCTCGCGCACCTCGGGGCGGACCTCGAGCGGAGACGGGAGGCGGCGCTCGCCGACGAGGACGAGGCGCGCGCCGCCTTCTTCGCGCGGCAGCGCGCGGACCTCGCGCACCTCGCCGCGTTCGCCCTCCCCCTCGTCGAGCGCCTGGCGGCGCTGCCCGCGGCGGCGCGCTGGGGCGCGTGGCTCGAGCACCTGCGCGCGCTCGCGGACGCCGCGCTCCGCGAGCCCGAGCCCGTGCTCGCGACGCTCGCCGAGCTCGCCCCGATGGCGCCCGTCGGCCCCGTCGAGCTCGACGAGGTCCGCCTCGTCCTCGACCCGCGGCTGCGGGACCTCGCCGTCCCACCCGCGCGGCGGCGGTACGGCGCGGTCCTCGTCGCCCCGACGACCGCGGCGCGCGGGCTCGCCTTCGACGTCGTCTTCGTCCCGGGGCTCGCCGAGAAGCTCTTCCCCGGGAAGATCGTCGAGGACCCGATCCTCCCCGACGCCGCGCGCGCGGCGCTCGACGCGCCGCTGCTCACGACGCAGGACACGAAGGTCGCCGGCGAGCGCCTGGCGCTCCGGCTGCCCGTCGGCGCCGCCCGCCGCC
The DNA here is from genome assembly GCA_035650655.1 of Binatia bacterium. Taxonomy (GTDB): domain Bacteria; phylum Desulfobacterota; class Binatia; order DP-6; family DP-6; genus DASRHG01. Next base: position 9,057 of record DASRHG010000150.1, read on the forward strand.
GCGTCGTCCTCTCCTACCCGCGCCTCGACGTCGAGCAGGCGCGGCGGCGCGTGCCGTCGTTCTACGGCCTCGAGGCGCTCCGCGCCGCGGAGGGGACGCTCGCGGGCTTCGACGAGCTCGCCGCCCGCGCGGAGGAGGCGGCGGGCGGCCGGCTCGGCTGGCCGGCGCCTGACGACGCCGCGCAGGCCGTCGACGAGGCCGAGTACGACCTCGCGCTCCTCGCCCCGCTCGTCGGCGCGGACCCGGCGACGACGATCGGGACCGCGCACTACCTCCTCACCGCGAATCCGCATCTCGGCCGCGCGCTCCGCGCCCGCGCGCGGCGTTGGATCGCGCGGTGGACGCCGGCCGACGGCCTCGTCGACCCGGACGACGCCGCGCGCGCGGCGCTCGCGCGGCACGGGCTCGCCGCGCGCTCCTTCTCGCCGACCGCGCTCCAGCACTTCGCCGCCTGCCCGTACCGCTTCCTGCTCCAGGCCGTCCACCGCCTCGCGCCCCGCGAGGAGCCCGTCGCGCTCGAAACGCTCGACCCGCTCACGCGCGGCTCCCTCGTCCACGAGGCGCAGTTCGCGACGCTCACGGCGCTTCGCGACCGCGGGCTCCTGCCGCTCGCGCCCGCTCGCGAGGCGGAGGCGCTCGCCCTCCTCGACGCGGTCCTCGACGAGGTGGCGACGAGGTTCGCCGACGAGCACGCGCCGGCGATCCCGCGCGTCTGGGACGACGCCGTCGCCGGGATCCGCGCCGACCTCCGGGAGTGGCTCCGGCGGGAGGCGCGCGCGAGCGGCGGCTGGGCGCCGTGGCGGTTCGAGCTGGCCTTCGGCCTCCCGCGCGGCGAGCGCGGCCAGGCCGACCCGACGAGCATCCGGGACGCGGTCGTCGTCGAGGGAGGGCTTCGCCTGCGCGGCTCGATCGACCTCGTCGAGCGGCACCCGAGCGGCGTGCTCCGGGCGACGGACCACAAGACCGGCAAGGCGCGCACGAGGCCGGGCGTCGTGATCGGCGGCGGCGAGGTGCTCCAGCCCCTCCTCTACGCGCTCGCCTGCGAGCGGCTCCTGGACGAGCCCGTCGAGTCCGGACGCCTCTACTACTGCACCGCGGACGGCGGCTACGCCGAGCGGGTCGTCCCGCTCGACGACGCCGCGCGCGCGGCGGTCCGGGCGGTCGTCGCGACCGTCGGTACGGCGCTCGCCGAGGGCTTCCTCCCCGCGGCACCGCGCGAGGGCGCGTGCGCGTGGTGCGACTACCGCCCCGTGTGCGGGCCGTACGAGGAGCAGCGCGTGCGCGTCAAGCCGCCGGGCCGGCTCGCGGCGCTCGCGCGCCTCCGGGAGATGCCGTGACGCGGCTCGCCGACCAGGACGCTCGCGATCGGATCCGCGACGACCTCGGGTCGACGCTCGTCGTCGAGGCGGCGGCGGGCACGGGGAAGACGAGCGAGCTCGTGCGCCGGATGGTCGCCGTCGTCTCGGCGGGTCGCGCGCGGCTCGTCGAGATGGTCGCGGTGACGTTCACGGAGGCGGCGGCGGGGGAGATGAAGCTTCGTCTCCGGGCGCGGATCGAGGAGACGCGGCAGACCCCCGCGACGCCGGAGCCCGCCCGGGCGCGGCTCGGGCAGGCGCTCGCCGAGCTCGAGGAGGCGCGCATCGGGACGATCCACTCGCTCTGTGCCGACCTCCTCCGCGAGCATCCCGTCGAGGCGGGCGTCGACCCGGCCTTCGAGATCGCCGCGGACGACGTCGCGAGCGGGCTCTTCGAGCGTGCGTTCGACCGCTGGTTCGAGGAGCAGCTGGCCGAGCCCGGCGCCGGGGTCCGCCGCGTGCTCCGCCGCCGGACGCGGCACGACGAGGGGCCCCGCGCGCTGCTCCGCGCCGCCGCGTGGGAGCTCGCCGAGCGGCGTGACTTCCCGACGCCGTGGGCGCCGTCGCCCTTCGCCCGCGAAGCGGCGATCGACGCCATCCTCGAGGAAGCGGCGGCGCTCGCCGGCTTCGCGGCGGCGGGCGAGCCCGACGACTACTTCACGCAGTCGCTCGCCGCGATCGGCGCGTTCGTCGACGGGGTGCGCCGGCGCGAGGGCGTGCGCGGCGGGCGCGACTACGACGGCCTCGAGGCGGAGCTGGCGGACTTCGTGAGCGGGCGGCAGCGGCACTGGCGCTGGACGGGCTTCCGCCGCACGCGCGAGGGCTTCGACAAGCCGGCGCTCGTCGCGCGGCGCGACGCGCTCAAGGCCCGCATCGAGACGTTCCTGCGCGACGCGGGCGCCGATCTCGCGCCCCGCCTCCGGGAGGACCTCTGGCAGGTGGTCGAGCGCTACGGCGTGCTCAAGGAGCGCGCCGGCTGCCTCGACTTCGTCGACCTCCTCCTCCGCGCGCGCGACCTCGTCCGCGACCGCGCCGAGGTGCGCGCGGAGCTCCAGCGGCGCTTCACGCACCTCTTCGTCGACGAGTTCCAGGACACCGACCCGCTCCAGGCGGAGATCCTCCTCCTCCTCGCCGCCGACGATCCCGCCGAGACGGACTGGCGCCGGGTGCGGGTGCGTCCGGGGAAGCTCTTCGTGGTCGGCGACCCGAAGCAGTCGATCTACCGCTTCCGGCGCGCGGACGTCGCGCTGTACGAGGAGGTGAAGCGCCGCCTGCGCGCGTCGCCCGGCGCCGACGTCCTCCATCTCACGGTGAGCTTCCGGGCGGTGCCCGAGCTGCAGGAGGCGGTGAACGCCGCGTTCGCGCCCCGGATGGGGGACGGCGGCGCGTCCCAGGCGGGCTACGTCCCGCTCGCCCCGTTCCGTTCGGGCGTCGCGACGCAGCCCGTGCTCGTCGCCCTCCCCGTGCCCGCTCCGTACGGCGACTACGGGTCGATGGTCGACTGGCGCATCGAGGAGTCGCTGCCCGACGCCGTCGGCGCGTTCATCGACTGGCTCGTCCGGCGGAGCCGCTGGACCGTCACCGAGCGGGACCGCCCGGACGTCCGCGTCCCGATCGCGGCGCGCCACGTCTGCCTCCTCTTCCGGCGCTTCCGGTCGTGGGGCGACGACGTGACGCGCCCGTACGTGCGCGCCCTCGAGGCGCGCCGGCTCGGGCACGTGCTCGTCGGCGGCGGCTCGTTCCACCAGCGCGAGGAGATCGAGACGCTCCGGACCGCGCTCGAGGCGATCGAGCGGCCGGACGACGAGCTCATGGTGTTCGCGACGCTCCGGGGCCCCCTGTTCGCGCTCTCCGACGCGGCCCTCCTCGCCTTCCGCGGCGCGTACGAGCGGCTCCATCCGTTCCTCCCGCTCCCCGACGCCCTCCCGCCCCCGCTCGCCGACGTGGCCGCCGCGCTCGCGATCCTGCGCGACCTCCATCGCGGGCGGAACCACCGGCCGATCGGGGCCACGATCGGGCGGCTGCTCGCCGAGACGCGCGCGCACGCGGGATTCGCGATCTGGCCGACCGGCGAGCAGGCGCTCGCGAACGTCGGCCGCCTGATGGACCTCGCGCGGCGCGCCGAGCGCCGCGGCGTCGTGTCCTTCCGCGGCTTCGTCGAGCGGCTCGCGCGCGACGCCGAGCGCGGCGAGGCGAGCGAGGCGCCGATCGTCGAGGAGGGGACGGAGGGCGTCCGCATCATGACCGTCCATCGCGCGAAGGGCCTCGAGTTCCCGGTCGTCGTCCTCGCCGATCTCACCGCCAACGAGACGCCGCGCGAGCCGAGCCGGTGGGTCGACCCCGAGCGCCGGCTCTGCGCGATGCGCCTCTGCGGCGCCGCACCGCGCGAGCTCCTCGACCACGCGGACGAAGAGCGCGAACGCGAGCGGGAGGAGGCGACCCGCACGCTCTACGTCGCCGCGACGCGCGCGCGCGACCTCCTCGTCGTCCCGGCGCTGGGCGACGGCCCCTACCCCGAGGGGTGGCTGGCGGCGCTCTCGCCGGTCGTCTATCCCGACCCGGCCCGCGGCGGGCGGCCGGAGACGCGCACGCCGCCCGGGTGTCCGCCGTTTCCGAGCGACACGGTGACGGCCCGGCCCGAGCGCGTGCCCCGCCCGCATCACGCCGTCGCGCCCGGGCTCCACGTCCCCGAGGCCGGCACGCACCGCGTCGTCTGGTGGGACCCCGCGGCGCTCGAGCTCGGCGTCCGGGAGGCCGTCGGCCTCCGGCAGACGAAGCTCCTCGAGGTGGACGAGCGCGGGCTCCGCTCCGAGCAGGGCATCGCGGCGCACGGGGCGTGGCAGGCGGCCGGGCGGGCGACGCGCGCCGCCGCGGCGGCGCCGAGCCTCCGGGTGACGACGGCGACGGAGCACGCGGCGCGCGAGGGCGCGGCCGTCGACGTCGCGATCGCGGAGGTCGCGGTGCCGTCGGGGCGGCCCCACGGCACGCGGTTCGGGAGCCTCGTCCACGCCGTCCTCGCGACCGTCGCGCTCGACGCGGAGCCCGACGCCGTCGCGGCCGCGGCCGGCGTCCAGGCGCGCATCCTCGGCGCGACCGACGCCGAGGCGTCGGCGGCGGTCGACGCCGTCGTCGCGGCGCTCGGGCATCCGCTCCTCGTCCGCGCCGCGGAGGCCGCGCGCGCGGGATGCTGTCGGCGCGAGGTGCCGGTCACGCTCCGCCTCGACGACGGCACGCTCGTCGAAGGCGTCGTCGACGCGGCGTTCTGCGACGGCGGGACGTGGACCGTGATCGACTTCAAGACCGACGTCGAGATCGCGGGACGGCTCGAGGAGTACCGGCGGCAGGCGGCGCTCTACGCGCGTGCGGTGGCGGGCGCGACCGGCGCACCGGCGCGCGCGGTGCTGCTTCGCCTCTAGACGCGCACCGCGCCGCTCACACCGCGGTCGTCCGCGGGAGCTCCTCCTGCGCGTACGCGACGACGCGCTCGACGTAGCCCTGCGTCGACCGGGGCAGGAACTGCCGCACGTCCGCGAAGCGCGTCGGGTCGCCGCCCGCCGCGGCGGCCTTCGCCTGCGCGCGCGCGACCGCGCCCTCGCCGGCGTTGAACGCCGCGACGGCGAAGAGCCGCCGCTCGGTCTCGTCCGCGACCGGGACGGTCGCGAGGTTCCTCGCGAGCGTCGCCGCGCGACCGAAGATGTCGTGCAGATAGCCGAGGTAGCCGACGCCGAGGGCCACGTCGTCGGTGCCGGGCGGGCGCGCCACGGTGCCGGCGGCGATCTTCCGTCGCATCTCCGCCGCCGTCGCGCGCGTCACCTGGAAGGTCCCGACGGAGAGGCCGTCGGGGCTCCGCGCGGATGGATCGAGGCTCGACTCGGCGCGCGCGACGGCGACGGAGAGCGCCGGCTCGACGCCCGCCGTCGCGGCGGCGCGGCGGATCGCGGCTCTCAGCTGCCCCTTCGCGGCGTCCACCGGGCCGCTCCGTCCCGCGCGCGCACCGCGGGAGACCGCGGCCCCCGGCGCGGCGGCGTGCGGGCGGAAGACCGGCTGGCGCAGCGGGAGGCGGGAGGGCGTCGTGCGGGCGGGCGCGCGGAGGCGCCTCGTGGGTGCGACCGGCGCCGCCTTCCGCGTCTCGAGGATCTCCTGGAGGAGGTGGCGGAACCGATCCTCCCCGTGCGGCGGCGCCGGGTGCGGGCGGAGGCCGGGGAGCCCCGGGATCGGCGCGCCCCGGACGTCGTGCACGGTCGGCGTCACGCGGGCCCGGTGCTGCAACCCGGGTGCCACCGCGCGCCGCCGTCGGACGCGGACGCCCGGGCGTGGGAGGCGGCAACTTCTGCCGGCCCCGGCCGGGCGTTCCGCCTCGCGCGCCCCGGCGGGTCAAGCGGCCGACACGGGTGGCGGGGCCGGGCGCGTCGCGCTAAGCATCGACCAGGCCATGGAGAACGCGGAGCTTGCGCGGTGCTTCCGGGACCTCGCCGCGTACCTCGAGATGGACGACGTCCCGTTCAAGCCACGGGCCTACGAGAAGGCCGCGCACGCGATCGAGGGGTACGAGCGGCCGCTCGCGGAGGTGTACCGCGCCGGCGGCGTGAAGGCGCTCTGCGAGATCCCGGGCATCGGGACGTCGATGGCGGAGAAGCTCGCCGAGCTCCTCACGACCGGGCGCTGCGCCGTGCACGAGGAATACCGCCGCCGGATGCCCGTCGATCTCGCGGGGCTCACCGCGATCGAGGGCGTCGGGCCGAAGGCCGTGAAGGTCCTTTGGGAGCGGCTCGGCGTGCGGACCGTCGACGACCTGCGCGCCGCCGCGGAGGCCGGCAAGATCCGCGGCCTCCCGCACTTCGGCGAGCGGAGCGAGCAGCGCATCGCGAAGGGGCTCGCCGCCCTGGCGACGAGCGGGCAGCGGATGCCGCTCGCCGTCGTGCGACCCGTGGTCGAGGCGCTCGCCGCGCGCCTCGCGCACCTCGACGGTGTGGAGCGCGTCGCGGTCGCCGGCTCGATCCGGCGCCGGAAGGAGACCGTCGGCGACGCGGACGTGCTCGCCGTGGCGCGTCGCCCGGAGGCCGTCGTCGCGGCGTTCGCCGCGCTGGCGGAGGTGGCGCGCGTGCTCGGCAGCGGCGAGACCAAGTGCAGCGTCAAGCTCGCCTCCGGGTTCCAGGTGGACCTTCGCGTCGTGCCGGCCGAGAGCTTCGGTGCGGCGCTCCTCTACTTCACCGGCTCGAAGCCGCACAACGTCGCCCTCCGCCAGCTCGCGCTCAAGCACAAGCTCAAGCTGAACGAGTACGGGCTCTTCCGCGGCACGCGGCGGCTCGCGGGGCGGACCGAGGAGGAGGTCTACGCGCGGCTCGGCCTCGCCTGGATCCCGCCCGAGCTGCGCGAGGACGCGGGCGAGATCGAGGCCGCGCTCGCCGGCCGGCTCCCGCACCTCCTCGGGCCGGACGCCCTCCGCGGCGACCTCCAGACACAGACGGACTGGACCGACGGCGCCGACTCGATCGAGGCCATGGCGGACGCGGCGCGCGCGGCGGGGCTCGAGTACATCGCGATCACCGACCACACCGTGAGCCTCGCCATGACGCGCGGGTCGGACGCGAAGAAGCTCCGCCGCCAGATGCGCGAGATCGCGCGGCTCAACCGCAGCCGCGACGGCTTTCGGATCCTCTGCGGTGCGGAGGTGAACGTCCTGAAGGACGGGACGCTCGACATCGACGACGAAACGCTCGCCGCGCTCGACGTCGTCGGCGTCGCCGTCCATTCGCACTTCGATCTTCCCCGCGCGGAGATGACGGCGCGCATCGTCCGCGCGATCCGCAACCCGCACGCCGACATCCTCTTCCACCCGACGGGGCGCCTGATCGGCCGCCGCCCGCCCTACGACGTCGACCTCGACGCCGTCATCGCGGCGGCGAAGGAGACCGGCACGGTCCTCGAGCTGGACGCCTACCCCGACCGACTCGACCTGAAGGACGAGCACGTGCGGCGGGCGATCACCGCCGGCGTCCCGATCGTCATCGACTCCGACGCGCACAGCGTGAAGCACCTCGGCTTTCCCCGCGCGTACGGCGTCGACCAGGCGCGCCGCGCGTGGGCGACGGCCGACGACGTGCTCAACACGCGCCCCGTGGAGGCCTTCCTCGCGGGGCTGAAGGGCGGCCGCCGGCGGGCACGGCGCCGCGCGTGACCGCGCTCACGGGCCGGACTCGCAGTCGTCGAGCGCCTGCTCGCAATCGCCGAGGTCCGATTGGCACGAGGCGAGCGCGTCGGCGCACTCGCCGGGGGGAGGCTCGGGCGGCGCGGGCGACGTCGCCGCCGTCACGCTGCCGATCTCGGCGAGCGTACGGCCGTGCGGTCCGCGGAGCCGCGCGCCGTGCACGACCAGCATGTCGCCCTCCTGGAGCCCGAGCGACTCGGTCGCCTCACCCTCGCCGCCGCTCACGTCGACCGGGATGACGACGCGCCGGCGACGCCCGCCGTCGCGGAGCCGGAGCTCGAGCGTCACCCGCTCGTCGACGCCGACGCCCTGGGCGTCGTTCAGGTCCGTGACGGCGACGTGGACGGTCCCCTCCGCCCCCGCGATGGTGAGCGAGCCGCGGAGGTCGTGCTCACCCAGCCGTCGCGAGACGGGGACCAGGTCCGCCTCGAACGCGGCGGCCGGCGCACCCACGAGGAGCACGGCGAGGGCGAGGAACGAGCGCGCACACATGGGGCGCTCACTTCGCACGCCGGCGCCGCCGGGACCATCCGTGCGACGGGGGAGGACGCCGCCGTCCGGCGGGCGAGGAGAAAACGCGCCCGTCGGCCGCCGGGACGGCTACGGCGTGAGCTGCACGTCCTTGAAGCAGCCGGCCGTCTGCGCGGTCTGATTCGCGCAGCAGAGCCCGTCGGCCGCGCCCGCGGCGACGACCGCCGTCTCGGGCGGCGTCAGGTTCGGCGATCGAGCCGAGGTTCAGGCTGTGGTCGGGGCAGGTCGCGGGCGCGAGGTCGGAGAGCTGCGTGGCCCCGCGGGCGTCGACGATCGTCCGGCCGAGCTCGTTCCCGATCTCGACCCGCCGTGCCGCGCTGGTCCTCCACCGTGAGCGCCGGGGGCACGGCATCGGATCGAGCGCGCCGGCGCGAGCCGGCCAGGTGAGGGCGAGAGCGAGCGGGACGAGTGGGCGGCTCCAATTCGTCGTGCCAGGCGACGTGTTCCGTGCGCCGTGCTGACGGCCGCGCGGCGGCCCGGTCAACGAATCTCGATTCCCCTACGGACGTCGGCGCGAGAACGGATGTACGCCGCCGCGCAGCTGCGGCCGCACCTGCGCGGTGCCGATTTGCCTTCGGCGCCGACATGTACGACGCTTCGCCGCCGAGCCGAGCCGTGACGTTCCTCGACACTCCGGTGCCATGGTCCGCGGTCTTCGGTGACGACCGACCCGTCGAGGTCGAGATCGGCCCCGGCCGCGGCGAGACGATCCTCGCCTTCGCGGCCGCGCAGCCGGACGTCAACTTCTTCGGCGTCGAGCGGTCGGCGGGCGCGGCGGAGCGGATCATGGCGCGCGCGGCGGCCCGCCGGCTCACGAACGTGCGCGTGGTCGCCGGCGACGCGCAGCTGGTCGTGCGGGGCATCGCCGACGCGAGCGTCGCCGCCTATCACATCTACTTTCCGGACCCGTGGCCGAAGACCGGGCACCGGCGGCGCCGGCTCGGGCGCGGGACGCTCCCCCGGGAGATCGCGCGCACGCTCCGTCCGGGCGGGGCGGTGCACGTCGCGAGCGACCTCGCCGCCGTCCTCGGCGAGCTCGGGGCCGCCCTCGAAGACGCTGGCCTCGCGCGACGGCGGGGGGCGTGCGCCCCGGCGCGCCCGACGACGAGCTTCGAGCGCCGGTACGCGACGGCCGGCACGCACTACGCGCAGTTCGTGCGACCGGCCGGCTGAGCCGGGGCGCCGCTACGCGGGACGCCGCACGGCGCGCCGCTCGTGGCCGCGGAGGTCGGCGAGGAACGCCCGCGCCTGCGTCGCGATGCCCGCCGCGTCGAGCCCGTGCTTCGCGTAGAGCGCCTCGGCCGAACCGGACTCACCGAAGGTGTGGACCCCGTGGCGGCGAACCGGGATGCCGCTCTCGGCGAGCGCTTCACAGACCGCGCTGCCGAGGCCGCCGGTGACGGAATGGTCCTCGACGGTGAGGATCCCGCCCGTTCGTCCGCCCCAGGCTGCCAGCGCGGCACCGTCGATCGGCTTCAGCGTGTGCACGTTCAGCACCGCGACGTCGACGCCTTCCTTCGCGAGGGCGCCGGCGGCCGCGAGCGCGTTCCCGACGACCGCGCCGCTCGCGGCGATGGTGAGGTCGGTCCCCTCGCGGAGCACGACGGCCTTCCCGAACTCGAACCGGTAGCCGGGGGGGGACACGTCGGCGACCTTCTGCCGCGTGAGCCGGAGGTAGGCCGGTCCCTCGTGCGTCGCGAGGTGCTCGACCGCCTGCTCCGTCTCGGCCGCGTCGGCGGGCTGCACGACGACTACGTCGGGCAGCGTCCGCATGAGCCCGACGTCCTCGAGCCCCATCTGGCTGTAGCCGTCCTCGCCGATGCCGATGCCCGCGTGGGTGCCGACGAGCTTCACGTTAGCGCGGTTGTACGCGATCGACACGCGGATCTGCTCGAAGCGCCCGGCGAGAAAGCAGGCGAAGCTCGCCGCGAACGGAATCTTCCCGGCGAGGGCGAGGCCGGCGGCGACGCCGACCATGTTGCCCTCGGCGATCCCGAGCTCGAAGAAGCGTTCCGGATACCGGTCGCCGAACGCCCTCGTGTGGGTCGAGCTCGCGAGGTCGCCGTCGATGACGACGACGCGTGGGTCGGCACCGACACGCACGAGGGCGCGCCCGAACGCGACGCGAGTGGCCTCAGCCATGAGCTTCGATCTCCCGGAGGGCGCGCGCCGCCTCCTCCTGCGTCGGCGCCTTGCCGTGCCAGGCGGCGGTACCCTCCATGAACGAGACACCCTTCCCTTTCACGGTGTTCGCCACGATCATCCAGGGACCGCCGCCGGCGCCGGCCTCGTCGAGCGCGGCGAGCACCTGGCCGAGGTCGTTGCCGTCGGCGAGCACGCGCACCGTCCAGTTGAAGCTCCGCCACTTGTCGGCGAGCGGCTCGAGATCCATGATCTCGCGCACGGGCCCGTCGAGCTGGACCTTGTTGTAGTCGAGGATCGCGACCAGGTTCGCGGGCCGGTACTTCCCGGCCGCCATGGCGGCCTCCCACACCTGCCCGGCCTGCGTCTCGCCGTCGCCGAGCAGGCAGAAGACGCGGTACGGGTTCCCGTCGAGCCCGCTCGCGAGCGCCATCCCGAGCGCGATCGAGAGGCCCTGCCCGAGCGAGCCGGTCGCCGCCTCGACCCACGGGAGCGCGATGCGGTCCGGATGGCCCTGGAGGCGGCTGCCGAGCTTGCGGAGCGTCAGCAGCTCCTCCGGCGACAGCTCGCCCGCCTCGGCGAGCGCGGCGTAGACGATCGGCACGCCGTGGCCCTTCGAGATGATGAAGCGGTCGCGCTCGGGCCACGTCGGGTCGTGCGGCTTCCGCCGGAGCGTGTGGAAGAAGAGCGCGCCCACGATCTCCGCGGCGGAGAGCGACCCGCCGGGGTGACCCGAGCCCGCGGCGGCCAGCATGCGGATCACGTTCGCGCGCATCCGCTTGACGATCGGCTCGAGACGCGCGACCTCCGCCGCCTCCGCGCCGCCCACCCCGGCCCTCACGGCGTCGGGGGAGCTGCGTTCCACGCGATCGCGGCGGTCATCCCACCTTCCTCACGTCCACCATCCCCGGCGGCGGCTCGTCCGCCGGCGCCGGCGGCGTCGGCCCGAGCCCGCAGAAGGCCTCGTAGTCGATCAGGTGCCGGATCGTCGGCGCGTCGCCGCAGACGACGCAGTTCTCGTTGCGGCGGAGCTTCAGCACGCGGACCTCGCCGTCGAGCGTGTCGAAGTGCATCATCCGTCCGAGGAGCGGACGGCCGACGCCGAGAATCAGCTTGATGGCCTCGAGGGCCTGCACGCAGCCGACGAGCCCGGGAAGCACGCCGAGGACGCCCGCCTCGGCGCACGAGGGCACGGCGCCCGGCGGCGGCGGCTCGGGGAAGAGGCAGCGGTAGCAGGGTCCGAGCGGCGGGTGGAAGACGGTCGCCTGGCCTTCGAACTGCCAGATCGCGCCGTCGACCAGCGGCTTCCCGAGCATGACGCACGCGTCGTTCGCGAGGTAGCGCGTCGGGAAGTTGTCGCAGCCGTTCACGATGACGTCGAACGGCTCGAAGATGCGGAAGGCGTTCTCCGAGGAGAGGCGCTCGCGGAACTCGAGCACCTTCACGTCGGGGTTGAGCGCGTTGAGCGTCATCCGCGCCGACTCGGTCTTCGGCATGCCGATCCGGTCGTTCGTGTGGAGGATCTGGCGCTGGAGGTTCGAGAGGTCGACGACGTCCATGTCGACGAGCCCGATCGTGCCCACGCCGGCCGCGGCGAGGTAGAACGCGGCGGGCGAGCCGAGCCCGCCGGCGCCGATGCAGAGGACCTTCGCGTCGAGGAGCTTCGCCTGCCCCTTCTCGCCCACCTCGGAGAGGAGGAAGTGGCGGCTGTAGCGGATCTGCTGCTCGCTCGTGAACTGCCGCTCCGCCTCGATCGGGAGCCCCTTGTTCTTCCAGCTCGTGAAGCCGCCGGCGAGCGAGACCACGTTCGTGTAGCCGAGCTCCTTGAGCATGCGTCCGGCGAGGAGCGAGCGCGTGCCGCTCGCGCAGTACGCGACGACGGGCGCGTTCTTGTCCGGGAGCTTCTCCTCCACCTGGATCTCGAGGAAGCCGCGCGGGAGCGGGATGGCGCCCGGGATCGCTCCCTGGCGGATCTCCTCCTTCTCGCGCACGTCGAGGAGGACGGGCACCTCGCCCGCGTCGAGCCGTCGCTTCAGGTCCTCGACCGACGTCTCGGGCACGAGCTTTCGGGCCTCGTCGAGTATCTGCCTGTACGTTTTCGCCATGTCAGCCCTCGGCACCGTCGAAGAGGTTCATGCGGTACTCGAGCCAGCGCGCCACGCCGCGGGCGTAGCCCGGGGACACGAGCAGGCGCAGCGGGCCCAATATGCGCCACATGGGATACCGACGCGAGAGGGCCAGCGGATCCCGCGTGAGCCCGAGAAAGTGGCGGAGCTTGTCTGCGTCCGCGCGGCGGAGGAGTCCGCGGCGCCAGAGCGCGACGAGGATCACGCCGCCCTCGGCGGCTCGCCGGCCGCAGCGCGCTCCTCGTCGGCCGCGTAGGCACGCAGCATGTCGTCCAGCAACGCGTCGCGACCGCGTTCCTCGAGGACCTTCGAGCGGGCCATGAGGACCGCCTTCGTCTCGATGAAGTCGGTCCGGTCGTAGCCCCAGATGCGCGGGTGGACGTACGTGTCCATGCGGATCGCGTCGCACGGGCACGCCTCCACGCACATGCCGCAGTAGATGCACTGGAGCGTGTCGATC
>DASRHG010000151.1:0-7033 GCA_035650655.1 Binatia bacterium
ATGCGCGCGCTCACCGAGCAGCGCGAGCGTCACGAGCGCGGCGAGTGCGAGGCGAGCCGACATACACCGAACGTCGTCCCACGCACCGAACGTTGTCCCACGCCGACGCGACGGTCAACGCGCGCCTGCACCATAGCTTCAGGTCCTCGCGAGTTTCGGGTACTCGCGGATCGAACCCACGTTTGTAAACCCCCGCCGACTCCGCTAGAAGCGCAGCGCGACGGGGGCTCCGTGCCGATCACGGTCAAGAAAGCCGAGCGAATCCAGAAGCTTCCGCCGTATCTCTTCGCCGAGATCGACCGTCTGAAGCGGGAGGTCGCGGCGCGCGGCGTCGATCTCGTGAACCTCGGCATCGGCGACCCCGACATGCCGACCCCGCCGCACGTGATCGCGCGGCTGTGCGAGGCGGCCCGCAACCCGGCGAACCACCGGTATCCCGACTACGAGGGGCTGCCCGCGTTCCGGCGGGCGGCGGCGGCCTGGATGCGGTCGCGCTACGGCGTGACCCTCGACCCGGAGACCGAGGTCGTCTCGCTCATCGGCTCGAAGGAGGGGATCGCGAACCTGGCGGTCGCCTTCGTCGACCCGGACGACGTCGTCCTCGTGCCCGACCCGGGCTACCCCGTCTACCACATCGGCACCCAGTTCAACGGCGGCACGACGTACCGGATGCCGCTCCGGCGCGAGAACGGCTTCCTCCCCGACCTCGGCGCGATCCCGACCGAGGTCGCGCGGCGCGCGAAGCTCCTCTGGCTCAACTATCCGAACAACCCGACGGGCACGGTCGCGCCCCGGAGCTTCTTCGCCGACGCCATCCGCTTCGCCGAGCGCCACGGGATCGTCATCGGCCACGACGCGGCGTACGCGGAGCTCTACTACGGCGAGCGGCCCCCGAGCATCCTCGAGATGCCGGGCGGGCGCGACGTCGCGATCGAGTTCCACTCCCTCTCGAAGACGTTCAACATGACCGGCTGGCGGGTCGGGTTCGCCGTCGGCAACGCCGAGCTCGTCGCGGGCCTCGGCAAGGTGAAGACGAACGTCGACTCGGGCGTCTTCCAGGCGGTGCAGGAGGCGGCGATCGCGGCGCTCGAGAGCGAGCCGTCGGTCGTCGCGAACCTCCGCGCGACGTACCGCGAGCGGCGCGACGTGCTCGTCGCGGGGCTCGCCACGGCCGGGCTCCCGTGCGAGCCGCCGGCGGGCACCTTCTACGTCTGGGTCCCGGTCCCGCGCGGCCAGTCCTCGGCGGCGCTCGCGAAGCGCTGCCTCACCGAAGCCGGCGTCGTCGTGACGCCGGGGAACGGCTTCGGCGACGCCGGGGAGGGATACGTCCGGCTCACGCTCTGCAGCCCGGTCGCCCGACTCCGCGAAGCGGTCGAACGATTGCGAGCCCTGCGGCTCTAGGCGCTCGGGCGCCCGCGTGCCTCATCGCGTCTACATCGGCATCGGGTCCAACCTCGGGGATCGCAAGGCGAACACCCTGGAAGCCGTCGAGCGCGTCTCGAAGCTGCCGGGGACGCGGATCGTCCGCGCCTCGTCGCTCTACGAGAGCGAGCCGCTCGGCGACGCGAAGACGTGGTTCGTGAACAGCGTCATCGAGGTCGAGACGGAGATTCCGCCCGAGGAGCTCTTGAAGAAGCTGAAGGCGATCGAGAAGGCGATGGGGCGAAAGCCGGCCAAGGGCAAGCGCTGGGGCTCCCGCGTGATCGACCTCGACATCCTCCTCGCCGGGGCCGACATCGTCGAGAAGCGCACGCTCAAGATTCCGCACCCCGAGATGCACAAGCGCCGCTTCGTCCTCCTCCCGCTCGCCGAGCTCGCCCCGCACGTCGTGCATCCCGTGCTCGGGCAGACCGTTTCGGCGCTGCTCGCGAACCTGAAGGACGACAAGCGCGTCATGCTGCTCCCGAGGGCCTGACGGCGCTCGGCGCCTGTGCTACGAGTCGCCGGAGGAGGGCGGCATGAAGATCTTCATCGACACCGCGGAGGTGGCGGAGGTTCGCGAAGCGAACAGCTGGGGGATCCTCGACGGCGTCACGACGAACCCCTCGCTGGTCGCGAAGAGCGGTCGCCCCTTCGAAGCGGTCGTGCGCGAGATCTGCGAGATCGTCGACGGCCCGGTGAGCGCGGAGGTCGTGAGTCTCGACGCGCCCGCGATGGTCGAGGAGGGCGAGCGGCTCACGCGCATCCACGAGAACGTCGTCGTGAAGTGCCCGATGACGGTCGAGGGCTTGAAGGCGACGCGCATCCTGACGGACCGCGGCCACCGCGTGAACATGACGCTCGTCTTCTCGCCCGCGCAGGCGCTCCTCGCCGCGAAGGCCGGCGCCGCGTTCATCTCGCCGTTCGTCGGCCGCCTCGACGACGTGGGACACGACGGCATGGAGCTGATCGCGCAGATCCTCGAGATCCTCGACCACTACACGTATCCGGCGGAGGTGCTCGTCGCGAGCGTCCGGAACCCGATGCACTTCGTGCGGGCCGCCCAGATGGGGGCGCACATCGCGACCTGCCCGTTCGCCGTCCTCCAGCAGCTCACGAAGCACCCGCTCACCGACGTCGGCCTCGAGCGTTTCCTCGCCGACTGGAAGAAGGCGAAGCCTTAGCCCGCGCCCACCGCCGTCGCTAGATCCGCCCCTCGGCCCGGAGCGCGGCGCGGACGGCGTCCCCCGCCGCCTCGACGCGAGCGAGCGGCTCGGCGAGCGCCGACCGGGCGTCTCCGCCGCTCGTGTCGCGGCGCACCCGGTCGATGCGGTCGACGAGCTCGCGGTAGCGCGCGATGAGCTCGCGGAACGCCGCGAGCGACGCCGGCGGCCCGCCGTCCCGCGCCTCCGCGCGGCGTGCGAACGCCTCGGCGCGCTCGAGGGGATAGGTGAGCTCCGGCATGCTCTCGGGGGTGAAGCGCCGAGCCGCGACGAGGTCGACGCCCTTCCGCGCCACGCCGACGAGCACGTCGACGTGCGTCGCCATGAGCGGCCCGTACGTGCGCCAGAAGCAGCCGGCGGCGAGCACGAGAGCGAGCGCCGCCTTGACCCTACGTCCACGGGCGCCTACGATCCCCGGCCGCCGCAGCGCATGGCGAAGGTCCCGCGACTCCCCTCCATCTACTTCGAGAAGCTGCTCGAAAGCTCCTCCGACATCGTCGTGGCCGTCGACCGGCACGGCACGATCCACTTCTACAACGACGGCGCGCGGCGGACGCTCGGCTACGCACCCGACGAAGTCCTGGGAGAGCACGTGACGCGGCTCTATCCCGACGTGGCGGAGGCACGCAAGGTGATGGCGGCCCTCCGCGAGGGCAAGAACGCCGAGACCGTCTTCGTCACGAAGAGCGGCCAGCACGTACCGGTCATGATCGCCGGATCGCTCATCAAGGACCCCGAGGGCCGGGAGCTCGGCTCGATCGGCTTCGCGAAGGACATCCGGGAGCTGCGCCGGCAGGACCAGCTCTCGACGCTCGGCGAGGTCGCGGTCGGCCTCGCGCACGAGATCAACAACCCGCTCGAGGTGATCGTCAACAACCTGAACCTCCTCGAAGCGCACGTCGCCCGGATCTCCTCCGACGAGGACTTCATCGTCGAGGGCGAGCGCCTGGACTCGATCCACGACGCGCTCGAGCGGATCCAGGCGATCGTCGCGCGCCTCGCCGACATGGCGCAGCGCGCCGAGTACTCGACGCGCGAGTACCTGCCGGGCACGAAGATGATCGACCTGCGCGCTCTCCGAACGGCCAGCCGGGGGCGCGACGGGGTGCCGCCGCACGACCCGGCGCTCCGCGGGCTGCGCATCCTCGTCGTCGACGACGACCTGGGCGTCTGCCAGTCGCTCCGCGACCTCCTCACGCAGGAAGGGTGCTCGGTCGTCGTCGCGACGGGCGGGCGCGAAGGGATCGCGCGCCTCGAGACGGAGGCCGTCGACCTCGTGCTCTCCGATGTCGTCATGCCGGACCTGGACGGCTACCAGCTCTTCCAGGAGGTGCGGCACCGCCATCCGGAGATCCCCGTCGTCCTCATGACGGCATTTCACTTCGACAAGGATCACGTCATCAAGCGAAGTCGGATGGCCGGCGTGACCGACGTGATCTACAAGAAGCCGATCGACCCGCCGAAGCTGCGCGACATCATCAAGCGGCACGCGCGCCGGCGCACGGCGGCGACGGGCTGAGGCCGGCGATGGGCGCGGGCGCGACGGCGGCGGGGACCGCGGCCTTCCGGGAGAGCCATGCCGCGGACGTCCCGGCGGCGCACTTCCGGACGCTCGGCGACGCGATCGTCTCCTCGATCGGCCTCGGCACGTACCTCGGCGAGGAGGACGACGAGACGGACCGCCGCTACGGCGAGGCGATCGTCTGGGCCGCGAACCTCGGCTGCAACTTCTTCGACACGGCGATCAACTACCGCGCCCAGCGCAGCGAGCGCGTGCTCGGCCGGGCGCTCCTCGCGCTCGAGCGCGAGGGGGACCTGCCGCGCGAGCGGTTCGTCCTCTGCACGAAGGGCGGCTACGTCCCCTTCGACGGCGCGGTACCGGCGAACCCGGCGGCGTGGTTCCACGACACGTACGTCCGGCCCGGCATCGTGCGCGCCGACGACGTCGTCGGCGGGGCCCACGTGATGACGCCGCGCTACCTGGAGGACCAGCTCGGCCGGAGTCTCGCGAACCTCGGCGTCGCCGCCGTCGACGTCTACTACGTCCACAACCCCGAGACCCAGCTCGGCGCCGTCCCGCGCGCCGAGTTCTTCGCGCGCATCCGGGCCGTATTCGAGATGCTCGAGCGGAAGGTCGCCGAGGGCCGCGTCGGGTGCTACGGCGTCGCCACCTGGCACGGCTTCCGGAAGCCGCCGACGGCGCCCGACCACCTCTCGCTCGAGGAGCTCGTCCGGGCGGCGGAGGCCGTCGCGGGCACCGGACACCACCTGAAGGTCGTCCAGCTGCCGTACAACCTCGCGATGCCGGAGGCGTACGCCGCGCGCACCCAGCGGGTGGGCGGCGAGCCCGCGACGCTCCTCGAGGCGGCCGCGCGGCTCGACGTGGCGGTCGTCGCAAGCGCCTCGATCCTCCAGGGCCAGCTCGCCCGGCCCCTCCCCGAGGCGCTGACGCAGGCGTTCCCCGGCCTCGCCACCCCGGCGCAGCGCGCGCTCCAGTTCGTCCGCTCGACGCCGGGGGTCACGACGGCCCTCGTCGGCATGGCCCGGCGCGCGCACGTCGAGGAGAACCTCGCACTCGCGCGCGTCCCGCCGTCGCCCGCGGGGGTGGACTCCCTCTTCGAGCGACGCTAGGACTACCGGGTGGCCATCCGGATCACCCGCGTCTACACGCGCCGTGGCGATCGTGGCGAGACGGACCTCGTCGGGGGGACGCGGGTCACGAAGGACAGCCCGCGCATCGAGGCGTACGGGGCGATCGACGAGCTGAACGCCGCGATCGGCGTCGCCCGCGCCCTCAACCAGGCGGAGATCCGGCGCCATCGGGCCTGCCGGGAGCTCGACGGCATCCTGCGGAAGCTCCAGAGCGAGCTCTTCGACGTCGGCAGCGAGCTCGCGACGCCGTCGGCGGCCTTCGAGCCGGGGATGTTTCGCGTCGGGCCGGCCGAGATCGCGGCGCTCGAGAAGGTGATGGATCGGTGCCAGCAGGACCTCGCGCCCTTGAAGTCGTTCGTGCTGCCGGGCGGCGGGCGTCTCTCGGCCGCGCTCCACGTCGCGCGGACCGTCTGCCGGCGCGCGGAGCGGGACGTGCTCCGGCTCATGCGCGTCGAGGAGGTGAGCGAGCACGTGCTCGCGTACGTGAACCGCCTCTCCGACCTCCTCTTCGTGCTCTCGCGCTGGATCGGCCACCATCTCGGGGAGAAGGAATATCTCTGGGAGCGGCCGCTCGCGCGCGAGGCGGAGCTGCGCGCGCGGAGGCACGCGAAATGAAGGAGCCGATCTACTTCAAGCAGCTCGAGCTCGGGCCCATGCAGAACTACGTCTACCTGCTCGGCGACCCACACACGCGCGAAGCGGCGGTGGTCGACGCGGCATGGGACGTGGACGCGATCCTGCGCGTCGCGGCGGCGGACGGCTACCGGGTGACGAAGGACCTCGTCACCCACTTCCACCCAGACCACCTCGGCGGCGACCTCATGGGCCACCAGATCCGGGGCGCCGCGGAGCTGGTCGCGAAGACGCCTGCGAAGGTCTGGATCCACAAGGCGGAGCTGCCCTTCGTCCACCGCCTGACCGGTCTCTCCGCGTCCGACCTCGTGCCCGTCGAGGGCGGCGACACGGTCGCGGTCGGGCGGTTGAAGATCACCTTCCTCCACACGCCCGGCCACACGCCGGGCTCGCAGTGCTTCCTCGTCGGGAACGCGCTCGTCTCGGGCGACACGCTCTTCATCGGGTCGTGCGGCCGCGTCGACCTCCCCGGCTCGAACCCCGAGGACATGTACCGGAGCCTCACGCGCCTGGGCGAGCTCGCGCCCGAGACGCTCCTCTACCCCGGACACAACTACGCCGACCGCCCCCGCTCGACCATCGGCGACGAGAAGCGGTCGAACGTGATGATGCGCACACAGAACCTGCACGACTTCCTGGCCCTCATGGGAGGAGCGTGACGCCGATGAAGGATTGCTATCCGCTGGGCGAAGCGCCGCCGCTCGGGCAGGTCCCGCGGAAGATGCTCGCGCAGGTGATCCGCCAGGACCGCTTCGGTGAGCCGATGAAGGGCTTCCGCGCCGAAGAGATCGAGGTCCCCGCGGAGCTGCGGCCCGACGAGGTCCTCGTCTACGTCATGGCGGCCGGCGTCAACTACAACAACGTCTGGGCTTCGCTCGGGACCCCCGTCGACGTGATCAAGGGCCGCCAGAAGGACGCCGACTACCGCCCGTTCCACATCGGCGGGAGCGACGCGTCCGGCATCGTCTGGAAGGTCGGCACCGACGTGAAGAACGTGCGGGTCGGCGACCAGGTCGTGATCCACTGCGGCACGTGGAGCCCCGACGGCCCGGTCGTCCGCGCGGGAGGGGACCCGATGTTCGACCCCACGTTCCGCATCTGGGGCT
>DASRHG010000152.1:0-24211 GCA_035650655.1 Binatia bacterium
GACGACGAGCGTCACCCGCTACTCGCGCATCGAGAGCAACCTGACGAGCCTCGGCTCGAGCTCCGCCGCCGCCGGCAACACGAGCGGACCGCTCGCGGGCGACGTCCACCTGTTCGCCATGTCGTGCGGCGTGACGGTCGCACCCGGGCTCGGCAGCTCGACGGCGTTCCAGATCGGCACCTGCTCGACGAGCGGCTGCGCGGCGCGGACCGAGACGGCCGCGACGTGCGCGATCGGCGACACGGGGACGACGTGCTCGTACTTCGACAACACCGGCGTCGCGATCACGGCGGCGAACGGGTGGCTCCAGATGAAGGTCGTCGCCACCGGGACCCCGGCGGCGGCCGACGGCGCCTGCACCATCTACTACACGATCGACGGCTTCTGACGCCGCCCCCGCTCAGCGCGCCGCGTGGAGCGCCGCGTCGCGGAGGGCGGCCGGCGCCTCGTCGAGCGTCCGCTGGTCCCCGCTCGCCCGTGCGAGCGGTACGAACTCGCGCCAAGCGGCGAGCGCCTCCTCCGTCCGGCCGGCGGCGAGGAGCGCCGTCGCGAGCTGGTAGTGGGCGCCGTAGTGCTTCGGGTCGGCCGCGAGGACCCGGTGGTACCGCTCGACCGCCCCCGCCGGGTCGTGGAGACGGTGATGATGGAGGAGCGCGGCGCGCATCGCCGCCTCGGCGTTCGCCGGGTCCGCGTCGCCGGCGCGGTCGAACGCCGCGGCCGCCGCCGGCCACGCCCGCCGCTCCTCGAGGAGCCGTCCCTGCTCGAACCACGCGGCGGCGTAGCGCGCGTCGATGGCCGTCGCCTGCCGGAACGCGGCGAGCGCGTCGTCCGTGCGGCCGAGCGCGACGAGCGCCGCCCCGCGGTAGTGGTGCGTGACCGCGAGGCCCGGGTTGCAGCGCACCGCCTCGTCCGCCCAGCGGAGCGCGGCCTCCGAGTCGTGCTCGGCGCGCTCGAGCACGCTCAGGTTGATCAGCACCCACGCGTAGCACGGGCTCAGCCGGTACGACGCGAGAAAGCGGCGTCGCGCCTCTGCCCGGTCGCCGCGCTCCATGGCGGCGTGCCCCGAGTTGAGCCAGGCGCGCGGGTTCGCCGGCGCCTTCTCCGCGGCGTCGCGCCAGAGCGTGTCCGCGTCCTGCCAGGTGCGGTTGCGGGCGACCGTCCTCGCGCCGAGCGCGCCGAGGAGCGTGACGAGCACGACGGCGAGGACCGCCGACGGCGGCGCCGCAGCCGAGCGCGCGACGCGGCGGCTCGCGGCCCACACGGCCGTCGCCGCCGCGGCCGCGAGCCCGAGCATCGCGAGGTACGGCCGGTGCTCGTTCACGGGCTCCGCGAGCGGGAAGACGCTCGACTCCGCGGCGAGCGTCACGAAGTACCAGAGCGCGGCGAAGGCGAGCGCCGGCCGGCGCCGCCGCGCGGCCCACGCGAGCCCGATCAGGACGGCGAGCACGGCCAGGCTGCCGCACGCACGCGGGTCGAGGAATCGGGTCGCGAGCGGATAGTCGAGGCGGTCGACCACCAAGGCGTCCGGCCAGAGGAAGAGCCGGAGGTAGTGGAGGTAGGCGGACCACTCGGTCATGCAGTAGACCCAGGGGGTCACCTCCGCCGCATGCGTCCCCGCGATCGCGGCGTGCGGAACGAGGAGCGCCCGGTACCCCAGCGCCGCGCCATCGACCGCGACGAGGAGCGCGAGGAACGGCCAGGGGATCGGCCGGGGCGGCCCGGGCTCGGCGGCGCGGGCGACGAGCAGCCAGCCGAGGACGACGAGGGGAAACGTGACCGCGATCCCCTTGGTGAGGAGGGCGAGCGCGAAGAGGGCCGTCGCGAGGGCGCGACGACCGCCGGCGGCGGCGTCGAACGCGCCCAGGTAGAAGACCGTCGTCAGCAGCGCCGAGCGCGCGGAGAGGTAGTCGAGCGCTTCGGTGTTGAGCGGGTGGACCGCGACGAGCAGCGCGGCGGTCGCGCCGACGATCGGCCCGTCGGCGCCGAGCCACAGCCGGGCGCGGACGATCCGGAAGACGAGCAGCGCCGCGACCCAGTGGAGCACCATGTTGACGAGGTGCCAGCTCCACGTCTGGTACCCGGAGATCGCGTAGTTGAGTGCGAACGTCGCCTGGAGGACGGGCCGGAGGTCGCGGTTCTGCAAGAGCGCGCTCGTCGTGCTCGGGTCGACGAAGAAGCGCGGCACGTTGCGGAGGCTCCGCACGAACGGGTTCGCCGAGATGGCGTGCCAGTCGTCGAACTGGAAGGGGATGGAGAGGCTGTTCGCGTAGACCGCCGCGATGGCGACCGCGCAGGCGACCGCGACCACGCGTCCCCGCACGCCCCCCTCCGCGCCCCCGGCCATGCGCGCCCATCCAAGAACGGGACCAAGCGCACCCCGCCCGTCGCGGCGAGGATCGTGCGCCAGCGATTTGACTCGGGCAGCGCCCGGCCGAGCCGCGTCGCGGCCCGCGAGCCCGCCGCGCGGGAGCGGTGCCGCGCTAGCGCTCGCGCGCGGAGTCGGCCCCCTCGCCTGCCCCCACCTGCGTGGCGGCGGCCGGCGGCAGCCGCTCGATGCGCCAGCCCTCGGCCTCGAGACGCCCGATGAGGAGCGCGAATGCATCGGGCGACGACAGCACGCGCTCGACGGCGCGCGCGGCGGTGGCGCGCAGCGGCGCCGCCGTGCGCACCCGACGCCGGGTCGTCCTGGCGGTACGTCCCGATCGGACCCGCTTCCGCGTCGCCATCGTCCGGCGGCGTATAGCAGAGTCCGGCCGCCGCTCGCCAGCTTGACGACCCGTCCGGCCCCGCTCGATAAGGCGCGCCATGGGACGCTACCTCGAGGACTTCACCGTCGGGGAGGTCATAAAGCACTGGCCGGGCCGCACCATCCGCGACTTCGACGACACCTGGTTCACGCTGATGACCATGAACACCAACCCGCTGCACTTCGACGAGCACTTCGCGAGCCAGACGCAGCACGGGCGCTGCCTCGTGAACGGCACGCTCGTCTTCGCGCTCGCCGTCGGCATGAGCGTGCGAGACATCAGCGAAAACGCGCTCGCGAACCTCGAATACGAGAAGATCCTTCACCACGCCCCGACGTTCCACGGCGACACGCTCTACGCCGAGTCGGAGATCCTCGAGGTCACGCCGTCGAAGACGAAATCCGACCGCGGCATCGTCTACGTCGAGACGCGTGCGCGGAACCAGAAGGGCGAGCAGGTGCTCTCCCTGCGCCGGCGCGTCCTCGTTCCCCGCCGCCCCGCCTGAGTCAATTCCCTGGCGGCCCGACGTCTTTTTGGGCAGCCCTGCTCGCGGTTTGTGCACGCGGCAGAAGTTTACTTTCCAGCGGCCCAGCTTTTCAGCGCACGGCCCGTGGCATGCGCCTTGCGACCGAGCGCCGTGGCCGGGCGACTGCCGGCGTAGGGGGGGACCATGCTCGTGCGCAACGCGACGATCTGGCTACTCGCGGCAACGGTGCTCGGCGCGGCCGCGCCGCTCCGGGCCGAGGACGGCGGGACCGAAGGCGCCGCGGCCGCGGCGCCCGCCGACCCGACGCGCGGCGGCTGGGACTCGTTCCTCGATCCGCTCCGGGACGCCGAGGACGCCTACGTCACCGGGAGCCAGAAGTGGCTCGAGGACCGCACGAAGGTCCACGTGTCGGCGGGGATCGTGAAGGCGTGGATGTACGACTTCAACGACCCGGTCGACGGCTCCGCGATCCCACTCCACTCCCTCGAGACGCACAACTCGCCGTCGATCGACCTCGCCCAGATCGGCGTGTCGCGCCCGAGCGAGGGCTGGTTCATCCCGGGCTTCGGGCTGAAGCTCGACTTCGGCAAGGTCGCGCGTCGGATCAAGTCCGACTGGGACGGCGACGGCATGCTCGACCGCGGCGACGTCTTCGAGACGAACAACTTCGACGTCGAGGAGGTCTACCTCGGCTGGGCCGTGCCCGACGACTCGCCGGCGCTGGGGGGCCTCCAGCTGAAGGGCGGCAAGTTCGTCACCCTGCTCGGCGCCGAGGTGATCGAGCCCTGGGCGAACTACAACTACAGCCGCTCCCTCCTCTTCAGCCTCGCGATCCCGTTCACGCACACGGGCGTGCTCGCCACCTATCCCCTCACCGACAAGCTCTCCGTGAGCGGCGGTGCCGTCCGCGGCTGGGACAAGGTCGACAACAACAACCGCGGCTGGAGCGGGATCGGGAACGTCAGCTTCGCGCCCCTCGACTCCCTGGCGCTCGCGGCGAACGGGATCTGGGGACCCGAGCAGACCGGCACGACGGACCCGAAGCGGGGGATCATGGATCTCGTCGCCACCTGGAAGCCGACCTCCGCCTTCACCATCGTCCTCAACTACGACTGGGCCGAGGAGGAGGACGCGGCGCCCGGCGGCGACATCGCGCGCTGGCAGGGCTTCGCCGCGGTCTTCAACTACGCCTTCACGGACCGCGCCTCCGCCGCGTTCCGCGGCGAGTGGTTCGAGGACCACGGCGGGACGCGGACCGGGACGCGGCAGACGCTGTGGGAGACGACGGTCACGGGGAAGTACCAGCTGACGCAGCACCTCTACAGCCGGCTCGAGTACCGGCACGACGAGTCGGAGGGCGCGAAGCCGTTCGCCGCCGACCATGGCCGGATCGCGCTCGAGGGCCAGGACATCCTCGGCTTCGAGTTCGGCTACGTCTTCAACTGAGCGAGCACGCCGAGGACGGCCATGACGACCGTCTCGACGAGCTCGCGCGTCGCGCCGAGGTGGAGCCCGGCGAGACCGCCGCGGCCACCGTGCGCCGTGACGCGGATCCCGAGCGTCACGAGCGCCGCGCACACGAGGACGAGGAGGCCGACGGCGTCGCCGATGGCGAGCGTGACGGCGAACGCCCCGAGGCTCGCCGCCCCGAATTCCCGGAACCGCGCGCGGCCGACGAGGCGCGCGGCCGGGTCCGGCCCCTCCCCCGGCGGCCCGCCGTAGCACTGCACGACCATCGCCCACGCGCCGAGCATCGGCGCGAGGACGACCGCGGCCGTCCGCGCCGCGGCCGGAAGCCGCGCCACGGCGACGAGCTTCACGGCGAGTGCGAGGACCGCGACGGCGGCGCCTGCGAAGCGCGGACGCCCCGCCGCCGCAACCGCGTGCGCAAGCGCGCGGGACGGCGCGCCGCCCGCGACGACCGCGAGCACGGCGACCGCGATCGGACCGGCGAGCGCGGGCGCAGCGCGCGCCGTCGCGGCGCCGATGGCCGCGGCGAGGAGGCCCTCGCCGAGGCCGACGAGCGGAAAGAAGGCGAGCGCGCCGGCGAGCGTCCCGGTCGGGGCGTCGCGGGTCCCGTCGAGCACCGTGAGGAGCGCGACCGCCGCCCGCGCCTCCGCCCCCAGCTGCCCCATCGGGGCGCGCGGGTAGCGCAGGGCGACGGAACCGTCAAGGTGCCGGACGCGGGGGTAGTGGGTCGGTTTTTGCGTGACGATCACCGACCCGGGAGCACGGGGGAGTCTTCGCGGAGGCGAGCGCGCCACCAACCCGACGTCCATGCCGCATCGCAGGACGTGGTGGCGTACCTCGTCGTCTCCGCGAGGACCCCTCTGTGCTCCCGTACGACGTGGTACGAGGCGCAAACTGACCCACGACCGAGGCGGGCGGCGGTTGCGGGCCTCGCCGCCGACCACTATCAGTGGCCGCCGTGGCGACAGCGGACGCGGCGCTCGACGCGTTGCTCGCGGCGTTCGCGACCGACGTCGCCGGCGCGCTCCGCACGGAGCTTCTCTCCCTCGTCGTGTACGGGAGCGCGGCGGGCGACGACTGGGTCGCGGGCCGCTCCGACGTGAACACCGCGATCGTCGTCCCGCAGGTCGGGTTCGCCGTCCTGGAGGCGCTGGCACCCGTCGTCGGGCGCTGGCGCCCGCGCGGCTTCGCCGTGCCGCTCGTCGTCGAGCGCGAGTTCCTCGCGCGGGCGCGCGACACGTTCCCGATCGAGCTGGAGGACATCCGGCGGCAGCATCGGGTCCTCCACGGCGCCGACCTCTTCGCGGGGATCACGGTGGACCCCGGGGCGCTCCGGCGCGAATGCGAGCAGGAGGCGCGCGGGAAGCTCCTGCGTCTGCGCGCCGTGTTCCTCGGCGCCGCCGACGAGCGGGCGCTCGCGGCGCTCGTCGGGTCGTCGGTGAAGAGCTTCCTCACCGTGCTCCGTCATCTCCTGACGCTCCGCGGCCGCCCGCCGGGGCCGCGCTACGCCGACGTGCTCGCGGCGGGCGAGGCGCTCCTCGGGCCGCTGCCCGCCATGGGGTCCCTCCTCGCGCACCGGAGGTCTGCCGCGCCCGCCGCGCGGCTCGCCCGCGCGGAGCTCGCCGCGTACCTGACCGAGGTCGAGCGCATCGTCCATGCCGTCGACGCGGGCGACGCGTAGCGCGCTCGCGCTCGCGCTGGTCGCGACGGCGCTCGCCGGCGCGGCCGCGACCGAGGTTGCGATCCCGCCGCCGGAGGGGTTCGTCACCGACCGTGCCGGCGTCATCTCCGCGCCCGTCCGCACGCGGCTCACGGCCCTCATCGAGGAGCTGCGCGCGAAGACGGGCGCCGAGATCGCCGTCGTCACCGTGCCGACGACGGCGCCGCTCGACGACTTCACCTACGCGCTCCGCGTCGCGGAGGCGTGGAAGCCGGGGCACAAGGGCGAGGACACGGGAGTCGTCTTCCTGGTCGCGGTGCAGGACCGGAAGCTCCGCGTGCTCGTCGGCTACGGGCTCGAGGGCATCCTCCCGGACGGCCTCGTCGGGGAGATCGAGGACGAGGAGGTGCTCCCCGCGTTCCGGGCCGGCCGCATGGACGAGGGGATCTTCCGGGGCGTCGCGGCCTTCGCGCGTCGGATCGCGGCCGCGCGCGGCGTGACGCTCACCGGCGCGCCGCCGGCGCCGCCGCGGCCGGCTCCGGTCCCCGGCGTCGCGCTGCTTCCGCTCGTCGTGCTTCTCGCCGTCGTCCTGATCGCGTATCTGATGGGGGCCGGGCGCCGCCGGCGGCGGAGCGCCTTCTGGCTTCCGGGTCCGGGATGGGGCGCCGGCGACGACTGGTTCGGCGGCGGGAGCTTCGGAGGCGGCGGCGCGGGGCGCAGCTGGTAGGAGGGTGGAGCGATGCGACGAAGGACGACGACCGTGGGCGCGGCGATGCTCGTGCTGCTCGTGCTCTCCGGGTGCGGCTACAACCGGATGGTCGCGATGCGCGAGCAGATCGAGTCGGCGTGGGCGCAGGTCGAGAACCAGCTCCAGCGCCGCAACGACCTGATCCCGAACCTCGTGGAGGTGACGAAGGGCTACGCCACGCACGAGCGCGAGGTCTTCACCCGCGTCGCGGACGCGCGGGCGAAGCTCCTCGCCAGCGGCACGCGCGACCAGAAGATCGACGCGGCGAACGAGCTGTCGTCGGCCCTCGGGCGGCTCCTGGCGCTCTCCGAGCGGTATCCGGAGCTCAAGGCCGACAAGCAGTTCGCCCGCCTCTCGGACGAGCTCGCGGGCACGGAGAACCGGATCGCGGTCGAGCGCATGCGCTACAACGACGCCGTGCGCGCGTACAACACGTACGTGAAGAGCTTCCCGCCGGTCCTCTACGCCCGCGCCCTCGGCTTCGAGCAGCAGAAGTACTTCGAGGCGCCCGCCGAAGCGCGGCAGGTCCCGAAGGTCGACTTCGGCGGCGGCCAGGCGCCGCGGTGACGGCCGTCGTCGCCCCCAGCCGGCCGCGCGGCGGCCGAGGGGCGCCGGCGATGCCGCGCGCGGCCCGGGCACGGCTCCACACGCTCGTCGAGAAGCCGACCCGGCCCGGTTGATGCGGGGGCGCCGGCGGTTATGATCCGCCGGCGATGCGCATCCTCGTGCATGGCGCCGGCGCCGTCGGCGGCTACTTCGGGGCACTCCTCGCGCGCGGCGGGCACGACGTCACGTTCGTCGCGCGCGGCGAGAACCTGGCGGCGCTCCGCGCCCGCGGCGTGACGGTCCTCCGCGGCGACGAGACCGTTCGCGTCGCGCCCGTCACCGCCGTCGCGGAGCCGGCCGACGCGCCGCCGCCCGACCTGGTCCTCGTCTGCGTCAAGTCGTACGACACGGCCGCCGCGGCCGCGGCACTCCGCCCGGTCGTCGGGCCGCAGACGATCGTCCTCTCGCTCCAGAACGGCATCGAGAACGAGGACATCCTCGCGCGCGGCCTCGGCCTGCCGCCCCTCATGGTCGCGCTCACCCGGATCGGCGTCGCGATGACGGCGCCGGCGACCATCGTCTACAGCGGGCGGGGGTCCATCATCTTCGGCGAGCCGGACGGCGCGGAGTCGCCGCGCGCGCGCCGCGCGGCGGAGGCGTTCGCCGCCGCGCGCGTTCCGTACCAGCTCCGCCGCGACGTCCTCGTCGCCGCATGGGAGAAGCTCGCCTGGAACGCGGGCTTCAACGCCGTCACCACGCTCACGCAGTCGACGGTCGCCGAGGCGCTCGCGATCCCGCCGACCCGCGACTGCCTCGTCCGGGCCATGGAGGAGGTGGACGCGGTCGCGACGGCGCTCGGCGTCCCCGTGCGCCGCGACCGCACGGAGGCCGTCCTCCAGGACAGCGTGAGCGGGCTCCCCGACTTCGAGACGTCGATGCTGCAGGACTTCCGCCGCGGGCGCCGCCTCGAGCACGACGCGCTGAACGGCGCCGTCGTGCGCGCCGGCGCACGGAGCGGCGTGCCCGTGCCGGTGAACGCCGTGCTCGCGGCGCTCCTCGCGCGCCTCGACCCGGCGAGCCGCCCCGCCGCTACCTGAGCGACTGGAACGACACGCGCGCGAGCTCCATCGTGCTCGCGGGGAAGACGCCGAGGAGCACGGTGAGCGCGAGCGTGACGAGGATCGTCGCGAGGACCCACGGCCGCGTCGCCGGCGGGTCGATGCGCCGGCTGCCGTCGACCATGTACATCTGCACGAGCACGCCGAAGTAGTAGTAGACCGAGACGAGGCTGTTCAGCACGCCGACGACGGCGAGCCCGACGTCGCCGGCGTCGACCGCGGCGCCGAAGAGGTAGAGCTTGCCCGCGAAGCCGGCCGTCGGCGGGATGCCGGCGAGCGACAGCATGAAGACCGCCATCGCGAGCCCGAGGACCGGGTGGCGAAAGCCGACGCCCGCCCAGTCCCGCAGGTCCTCGTTCGGCTCGCCGCGCCGGCCGAGCGCCACGACGACGGCGAAGGCCCCGAGGTTCATCACGGCGTAGACGGCGAGGTAGAAGAGGACGGCGGCCCCGCCCGACGCGCCGGCGCTGGCCGCGAGCCCCGCCGTCGCCGGCGCCGCGACGACGCCGACGAGCGCGTAGCCCGCGTGCGCGATCGACGAGTAGGCGAGCATCCGCTTCACGTTCCGCTGCGTGACCGCCGTCACGTTGCCGACGGTCATCGTGAGCGCGGCGAGCGCCCAGAGGAGGCCCGTCCAGGCGGCCGCCGCGCCGCCGAGCCCGGCGAGGAAGACGCGCACCAGCGCGGCGAACGCGGCCGCCTTCACCCCGACCGCCATGAACGCGGTGACGGCCGTCGGCGCGCCCTCGTAGACGTCCGGCGTCCAGACGTGGAAGGGGATGAGCGCCACCTTGAAGCCGAGGCCGACCAGCACGAGCGCGATGCCGAGGAGGGTGAACGGGCCGAGGCCGTCGCGCGCGAGTGCCGTGGTGATGACGTCGAGGCGCGTCGAGCCCGTGGCGCCGTAGAAGAACGCGATCCCGTAGAGGAGGAAGCCGGTCGCGAACGCCCCGAGGAGGAAGTACTTGAGCGCCGCCTCGTTCGAGCGCCGCTCGGATCGCAGCATGCCGGCGAGCACGTAGACCGCCACCGACATGATCTCGATGCCGAGGAAGACGACGATCAGGTCGTTGGCGCCGGCGAGGAACATCATGCCCGACGTCGAGAGGAGAACGAGCGTGTAGTACTCGCCCGCCGGCAGCGCGTTCTGGCGGAGGAAGTCGACCGACATGAGCAGCGTCAGCGCGGACGCGGCCGCGATGACGACGGTGAAGAAGAGCGCGTAGCGATCGGCGCGCAGCGTGTTGCCGAAGCCCGCCGGGTCTCCGTCGTGGAGCCACAGCGCGACCGCCGCGCCGATCGCCGCGACGCAGCCGGCGATCCCGAGGACGGCGAGCGCGTCCCGGTCGGGATCGGTGAGGACGAGGTCGACCACCATCGCGAGCCCGGCCGTCGCCGCGACGACGAGCGCCGGGAGCGCGACCTGCCAGTTGGTCGCGAACGCCGCCGCGGCCGTCATCGCGGCTCCGCCGTCGCGACGACGGTCGTCGACGCGTGCGCGACGCGGGCGAGGATCCGATCGAGCGACGGCTGCATGCGGGCGAGGAACGGCGTCGGGAAGAGGCCCATCGCGAGGCAGAGCGCGAGCACCGGGACGAGCACGGCGAGCTCGCGGCGCGAGAGGTCCGCGAGCGCGCGGTTCTCGGCGTGGACGACCGGGCCGAAGACGACGCGCTGGTACATCCAGAGGAGATAGAGGGCGCCGAGCACGACGCCGGACGTCGCGACGACCGTCGGCCAGGGCCAGGTGCCGAAGCTGCCGCAGAGGATCAGGAACTCGCCCACGAACCCGTTCAGACCGGGGAGCCCGACCGAGGCGAGCATCGCGAGGAGGAGGCAGACCGAGAAGCGCGGCATGACGCCCCAGAGGCCGCCGAAAGCCGCGATCTGCCGCGTGTGCCGCCGCTCGTAGATCATCCCGACGAGGAGGAAGAGCGCGCCCGTCGAGAGCCCGTGGTTGAGCATCTGGTAGAGGCTTCCCGCGGCTGCGACCGGCGTGAGGGCGAAGATGCCGAGCACGACGAAGCCCAGATGCGAGACCGAGGAGTACGCGACGAGCTTCTTCAGGTCCGGCTGCACGGTCGCGACGAGGGCGCCGTACACGACGCCGACGACGGCCGCGGCGACGAGCCACGGCGCCGCGAGCCCGACCGCGGCGGGGAAGAGCGGGAGCGCGAAGCGGAGGAAGCCGTACGTGCCCATCTTGAGGAGCACGCCCGCGAGGATGACCGAGCCGCCCGTCGGCGCCTCGACGTGGGCGTCGGGCAGCCAGGTGTGCAGCGGGAAGAGCGGCACCTTGATCGCGAAGGCGAGCGCGAACGCGGCGAACAGGAAGAGCTGCTCGCGGAGCGTGAAGTGGAGCCCCAGGAACTGCTCGTAGCCGAACCCGAGGGCGCCCGTCTCGGCCCGCACCCGCCAGGCGCAGTAAAGGATCGCGACCAGCATGAGCAGGCTCCCGACGAGCGTGAAGAGCACGAACTTGACCGCCGCGTAGATCCGCCGCGGCCCGCCCCACACGCCGATCAGGAAGTACATCGGCACGAGCATGATCTCCCAGAAGACGTAGAAGAGGAGGAGGTCCGTCGCGAGGAACGTGCCGAGCATCCCGGTCTCGAGGACGAGGAGGAAGACGAAGAACTCCTTCACGCGCCGGTGCACGTCGCCCCACGACGCGAGCACGACGACCGGCGTGAGCACGGTCGTGAGGAGCACGAGGAAGAGGCTCACACCGTCGACGGCCACCCGGTAGGACGCGCCCCACGCGGGGATCCAGGCGAGCCGGTGCGTGAACTGGAAGTCGGGAACGGGGGCGAAGCGCGCGAGCACCCAGAGCGAGAGTGCGAGCGGCACGAGCGAGAAGGCGAGCGCCGTGCGCCGGATCCCCGCCACGTGCTCGCGCGGTAGGAGCGCCAGGAGCGCGGCGCCCAGGGTCGGCCAGAAGACGACCAGGGAGAGGACCTTCCCCATCAGCCCCTCACGAACCAGGCGACGAGGACGATCGCGCCGAGGAGGAACGAGAGCGCGTAGTGCTGCACGTTGCCCGTCTGGAGCCGGCGCCAGAGCGCGCTCGTCGCGGCGACGGCCACGCCGGCCCCGTTCACCGCCCCGTCGACGACCGCGGGGTCGAAGACGCGCGCGAAAAAGCCCGCGAGCGCGAAGAGCGGCCGGACGACGACGCCGTCGTACAGCTCGTCGACGCGGAACTTGTCGCGGACGAGCCGATAGAAGCCCCCGAGCTGCGCCGTGACGATCCACGGCATCGCGGGCTGCACGACGTACATCCAGTACGCGAGCGCGAGCCCCGCCGCGGCGACGAGCGTGGCGAGCGCCAGGACCCCGAGCGGCGCCGGCGTCTCCGCGTGCGCGGCGGCAATGCCCGGCAGGGGCGCGCCGAGGACCGGGTCGAGGTAGCGCGGGACCGGGAGGAAGCCCCCGCCGACGGCGAGCGCCGCGAGGACGACGAGCGGCCCGAGCATCGTCCAGGGCGACTCGTGGACGTGGTGCTGCACCTCCTCCGACGCGCGGCACTCGCCGAGGAAGGTCATGCAGAGGAGCCGGCCCATGTAGAAGGCGGTCAAGAACGCGGCCGTGTACGCGACGACCCCGAGGACGGGCGCCGCATGCGGGCCCGCGAACGCGCCCCAGACGATCTCGTCCTTGCTGAAGAAGCCGGAGAGCGGCGGAATGCCCGCGATCGCGAGCGTCGCGGCGACCATCGTCCAGAAGGTGACCGGGAGCCGGCGCGCGAGCCCGCCCATCCGTCGCATGTCCTGCTCCCCCCCGAGCGCGTGGATGACGCTGCCGGCGCCGAGGAACAGGAGCGCCTTGAAGAAGGCGTGCGTCACGACGTGGAAGATCGCGGCGCCCGGGACCCCGACGCCGAGCCCGAGGAACATGAAGCCGAGCTGCGAGATCGTCGAGTAGGCGAGGACCCGCTTGATGTCGGTCTGCGCGGTGCCGATGACGGCCGCGAAGAGCGCCGTCGCCGTGCCGATCACCGCGACGACCGCGAGCGCGGCGGGGGCGAGCGCGTAGAGGCCGTGGAGCCGCGCCACCAGGTAGACGCCGGCCGTCACCATCGTCGCCGCGTGGATGAGCGCCGAGACCGGCGTCGGACCGGCCATCGCGTCGGGGAGCCAGACGTAGAGGGGGATCTGCGCCGACTTGCCGCACGCGCCGGCGAGGAGGAGGAGGCCCGCGACGAGCGGCAGCGACCAGCCGCCGACGGTCATCGTGGCGAGATCGGAGAGGCGCGCGTCGAGGCCGGCGAAGTCGAGCGTCCCGGTCGCGTTCCAGAGGAGGAAGAGGCCGACCAGGAACGCGGCGTCGCCGATCCGGTTCACGAGGAAGGCCTTCTTCCCCGCGACGGCGTTCGCCGTGTCCGTGTACCAGAAGCCGATGAGCAGGTAGGAGCAGAGCCCGACTCCCTCCCAGCCGACGAAGAGGAGGAGCAGGTTGTCGGCGAGCACGAGGACGAGCATCGCGGTGATGAAGAGGTTGAGATACGTGAAGAAGCGGACGGAGTCCGGGTCGTCGTGCATGTAGCCGACGGAGTAGACGTGGATGAGGAACCCGATCCCGGTCACGACGAGCGTCATCACGGCGGAGAGCCGGTCGAGCCGGAGCGCCGCGTCGGCCTGGAACGGCCCGGCCGCGATCCAGCCCGCGACGTGATCCCGGAGCGCCGCCCCCTCGGGCGCGGCGTGGAGCGCGGCCACGGCGGCGAGGGCGACGGCGAACGCGCCGAGGACGACGCCGGGACCGACGACGCGGGCCGACGCCGGCCAGCGCCGTCCCGCGGACACGTGCCAGAGGACGCCGGCCGCAGGCAGCGCGACGATCCAGCGCAGGAGCTCCGTGGGCAGCGGCCCCGCCGCCATCGTCACCATCGGAGGCTCGTGATCTCGTCGGCGTTCACGGTCTCGCGGTTCCGGAACATCGCGAGGATGATCGCGAGGCCGACGGCGGCCTCGGCCGCGGCGACCGTCATCACGAAGAACACGATCACCTGCCCGTCGGTCGAGGCGAGGCTCCGGGCGAACGCGACGAAGGTGAGGTTCACGGCGTTCAGCATGAGCTCGATCGCCATGAAGATGACGATGATGTTCCGCCGCACGAGCACCCCGAGCGCGCCGATCACGAACAGCACGGCGGAGAGGACGAGGTACCAGGAGAGCGGCGTCGGGCCCACGTCAGCGCTTCTTCTGCGCGAGCGCCACCGCGCCCACGACCGCCACGAGAAGGAGGATCGACGTGAGCTCGAAGGACAGGAGGTAGTCCGTGAAGAGCTTGTGCGCGAGGGAGACGGTCGCGCCGAAGCCCGCGGGCAGCGCACCGCGCGGTCCGGGACTGGCGCCGCGCACGGCAGCGACGAGCAGCGCGGCCAGCGCGAGCCCGCCGGCGAGGGCCGCCGCCACGAGCGTGCCGCCGCCGAGCACGCGAACGTCCGTCTGGAGGTTCAGCAGCATGATGACGAAGAGGAAGAGGACGACGATCGCGCCCGCGTAGACGATGATCTGGAGCACGGCGACGAGCTGCGCGTCGAGGCCGACGAAGAGCACCGAGAGAAGGAAGAGCGTCGCGACGAGCGCGAGCGCGCTGTGCACGGGGTTCGTCCGGAGCACGACGCCGAGCGCGCCGAGGACCGTCAGCGCCGCGAGCACGAGGAAGAGGAGCTGGTTCACGCCGCCGGCCTCTGGAGGAAGACGATCACGAACGCCGACGCGACGACGTTCGCGAGCGAGAGAGGGAGGAGGCCCTGCCAGCCGAGGCGCATGAGCTGGTCGTAGCGGAAGCGGGGCAGCGTCCAGCGGATGACGATCTGGAGCAGCGTGAAGCAGTGGAGCTTCAGCACGAACGCGAGGACCTGGAGGCCCGTGACCGCGAGGCTCGGGAGCGGGACCGTGCTCCCCCCCGGGAAGTGGAAGCCGTCGCGCAGGAGGTACGGCACCTGCCACCCGCCGAAGAAGAGCGTCGTCACGAGCGCCGCGACGAGCACGACCTCGACGAAGTCGCTCATCATGAACATGAGGTGCTTCGCGCCCGAGTATTCGGTGAAGTAGCCGCTCACCAGCTCGGACTCGCTCTCCGGCAGGTCGAACGGGATGCGCTTCGACTCGGCGATGCCGGCGGTCATGAAGACGACGAACGCGAGCGGCTGATAGAGCACCCCCCACGCCGGGAGCCAGCCCCAGAGCAGCGCGCCTTGCGCGCGGACGATCGTCTGGAGGTCGAGCGTCTCGTAGGTGAGCACGACGGCGATGAGCGCGAGCCCCATGGCGATCTCGTAGGAGATCATCTGCGCCGAGCCGCGCACGGCGCCGAGGAGCGACCAGCGGTTGTTCGACGCCCAGCCGGCGAGGACGACGCCGTAGACGGCCATCGCAACCATCGCGAGGACGTAGAGGACGCCGACGTCGAGCTCCGCCGCCTGGAGGTCGATCGAGCGGCCGCCGACCACGAGCACGTCGCCGAACGGCACGACGGCGAACGTGACGAGGAGCGGGAGCACGCTCAGCACGGGCGCGAGGAAGTGCAGCAGCCGGTCGACGTTCGCCGGAACGATGTCCTCCTTCAGGAGGAACTTGAGAGGGTCGGCGACGAGCGTGTTGATGATGCCGAGGGCGGCCACGCCGAAGATCGACGCGCGGTTCGCGCCGATCCGGTCCTGGATGATCGCGCTCACCTTCCGCTCGAAGAACACCCCGTGGCCCATCGTGAGGAGCACGATGAGCACGACGACGAGGGCCTTCGCGGCGACGATCGCGACGTCGACCACGGCTATTCGCGCGCCAGGCGCTCGACGAGCGCGAGCGCGCGTTCGGGGTCGAGGTTCTCGTGATACTCGGCGTTGTTCACCTGCACGACCGGCGCGGTCCCGCAGGAGGCGAGGCACTCGACCTCCTCCAGCGAGAAGCGCCCGTCGGGCGTGCGCTCGCCGTGGCGGATGCCGAGCCGGCCCTCGATGGCCGCCTGCACCGCGCCGCCGCCGCGCAGGAGGCACGCGAGGTTGCGGCACACCTGGAGGTGCCAGCGGCCCTTCGGCTCCTTCCAGTACATCGTGTAGAAGGAGGTGACCGAGGTGACCCACGCGAGCGGCAGCTCCATGAGCGCCGCCACGTACTCCTGCACGGGGAGCGAGAGCCAGCCGAATTCGCGCTGCGCGAGCCAGAGCGTCGGCATGAGGGCGGCGCGCCGGGTCGGATAGCGCGCGAGGATCGCGCGGTACTCGGCGAGCGTCGCCTCGGAGAAGCGCAGCGGCGTCTCAGTGGTCACATTCGCCCCCGATCATGTTGATCTGGCCGAAGGTCGTGATGACGTCCGCGACCATGCGGCCGCGCAGCATGTCGCCGAGCGCCGCCATGCCGTAGAAGCACGGCGGCCGGACCCGCACGCGGTACGGCCGCCCGCTGCCGTCGCTCACGAGGTAGAAGCCGAGCTCGCCGTTCCCGCCCTCGGTGGCGACGTAGACCTCGCCGGCCGGGACCTTCTGGCCCTCGATCACGAGCTTGAAGTGGTTCATGAGGCCCTCGATCGAGCCGTACACCTCGCGCTTCGGCGGCAGCACCCAGCGCGGGTCGGCGACGGCGATGGGGCCGTCGGGGATCTGCGCGAGCGCCTGCTCGATGATGCGCATGCTCTGGTGCATCTCGGCGAAGCGCACCATGAAGCGATCGTAGTTGTCGCCCGTCGTGCCGGTGGGGACGTCGAAGTCCATGCGGTCGTAGACGAGGTACGGCTCCGCCTTCCGGACGTCGTACGGGACGCCGGTGGCGCGCAGCAGCGGGCCCGTGAGCCCCCACGAGATCGCCTCCTCGCGGCCGATCGCGCCGATGCCCGCCATGCGGTCGACGAAGATCCGGTTGCGCGAGAGGAGGCGGTCGCAGTCGGCGAGCACCCGCCGGACGTTCCGGAGCGCGACGGCCGTCCGCTCCGCCATGTCCGCGGGGAGATCCTTCACGACCCCGCCGAGCCGGCAGTACGTGACCGTGAGGCGCGCCCCCGTGATCGCCTCGACGAGGTCGTAGAGAAACTCGCGCGCCTCGAGCATGTAGAAGCCGGCCGAGATGGCACCGAGCTCGTTCGCCGCCATGCCGAGGCAGGTCAGGTGGTCGGTGATGCGGGAGATCTCGCCGGCGATGACGCGGATGTACTGGCACCGCTCCGGCACCTCGACGCCGGCGAGCTTCTCGACGGCGAGCGCGAAGCCCACGTTGTTGAGCAGCGGCGAGGCGTAGTTCAGGCGGTCGGCGTAGGGGAAGCAGTGGTTCCAGGTCCCCTGCTCGCACATCTTCTCGAAGCCGCGGTGGAGGTAGCCGATCTCGACGTCGACGTCGACGATCGTCTCGCCGTCGAGCCGGAGGTTGAACTTGACCGTTCCGTGCGACGCCGGATGCGACGGCCCCATCTGAATCGCCATCACCTCGCTCGTCGGGTCGGGCTCGACGAAGCGGGACGGCGTGAGCGCGCCGGGGGCCGTCGCCATCACGCCTCCGTCCGGCGGTGCCACGGGCGCGTGATGGGATCGCGCTCGGGGACGAGCGGCTGGCGCTTCATGAGCGGGTAGTCCTTGCGGAGCGGGTGCCCCTCGAACTCGGGGTACATGAGGATGCGGCGGAGATCCGGGTGCCCGGTGAAGCGAATGCCGAACATGTCCCACGTCTCGCGCTCGGCCCAGAGCGCGCTCCGCCAGACCGACGTCGCGGTCGGCACCGTCGGATCGTCCTCCGGCACGGGCACCTTCACGCGCAGCCGGTGGTTCCGGGAGATCGAGTAGAGCTGGTAGACGACCTCGAAGCGCGGCGTGCGCCCGAGGTAGTCGACGGCGGTCAGGTCCGAGAGCTGATCGAACGCCAGCTCCGGGTGGTCGCGGAGCGTGCGGAGGACGCGCGGCGCTTCCGCGCGCTCGACGACGACGACGGCCTCGCCGCGGCACGCGGCGGCGTCGAAGCGCGTCGTAACCGGCACGAGCGCGAGCACGCGTTCGATGAGTGCGTCGGGAGTCAGCGGTCTAGTCCCACTCGAGGGCGCCCTTGCGCCAGACGTAGACGAACCCGAGCGCCAGCACGCCGACGAAGACCGTCATCTCGACGAGACCGAAGACGCCGAGCGGCCGGAACACGAGCGCCCACGGATAGAGGAAGACGACCTCGACGTCGAAAACGATGAAGAGGATCGCCGTCAAGTAGAACTTCACCGAGAAGCGACCGCGCGCGGGCCCGCTCGCCGGGTTGCCGCACTCGAACGGCTCCGCCTTGACGGTCGACGGGCGCCACGGGCGGAGGAGCGCGCCGGCGCCGAGGAGGAGACCGACGACGAGCGCGGCGATCGCGAACGAGACGAGGACGGCGACGTACGGAAGCGGCATCCAGAAATCCGTGTGAAACCGCTAGGTAAAGGGAAGCGAGGCGGCAAGTCAAGGTCGCATGCCACGCGACGCGTGTGCGTTTTGACTCGCCGGGATCGCTCTGCTACCCGACGCGCAGCGATGGCGTCGCCGATCCCGCACGAAGCCCTCGCGCGAGCCGTGCGGGCGGCCTTCGGCGCGGCGATCGCGGTCGTGGCGACCGAGCCTCTCGTCGGCGACGCCTCGAGCCGCCGCTACGTCCGGCTCCGGCTCGCGGGCGGCGCGGCACCGCCGACGGTCGTCGCGATGCTCCTCGGCACCGACCACCCGCCGCGCTTCTCCGACGAGCTCGGCGGCGCGGCGGCGGCGACGGAGCTGCCGTTCGTGAACGTCGCCCGCTGGCTCGCCGCGCACGACCTTCCCGTGCCCGAGATCCACCACGACGCGTCCGAGACCGACGGCCTCCTCCTGCTCGAGGACGTCGGCGACACGACGCTCTGGGACGCCGCCGTCGCGGCCCCCGGGCGCGTCGCGACGCTCTTCGGGGCGGCCGTCGAGATGCTCGTGGCCCTCCAGGTCGCCGGCGCGCGCGACCCGGACCCCGGCTGCCAGGCCTTCCAGCAGCGCTTCGACGGGCGGCTCGCGCGCGCCGAGCTCGAGCACTTCGTCGAGCACGGGATCGAGACCCGCCGGGGGCGGCCGCTGCCCGCCGCCGAGCGGACGGCGATCCTCGAGGGGCTCGAGCCGCTCGCGGCGCCCTTCGACGAGGCGTCCCCCATCCTCGCCCATCGTGACTTCATGGCCTGGAACATCCACGTGCAGGGCGAGCGCCTCCGGCTCCTCGACTTCCAGGACGCGCTCCTCGCCCCCGACGCCGTCGACCTCTGCGCGCTCCTCACCGATCGTCGGACGCCGACCGTCGTCGACGCGCGGCTCGAGGCGGCGCTCGTCGACGCGTTCGGGCGGGCGCGCGCCGCGGCCGGCCTGCCCGTGCCCGACGGCCTCCCCGCGCGCTACCAGCGCTGCACGCTCCAGCGCGCGCTCAAGGTGATCGGGCGCTTCTACTTCCTCGAGCGCGTGAAGGGGAAGCGCGGGTACCTCGCGTACCTGCCCGACGTCTACGCCGTCGCCCGCCGCACTTTCGACCTCCTCCCCGCGCTCGCCGCCGTCCGCACGCGGATCGCAGCCCACGTGCCGGAGCTCGGAGCCCCGCCGTGATCCGGCGAGCGATGGTCCTCGCCGCCGGCCGCGGGACCCGGCTCGCCCCGCTCACGGACACGACGCCGAAGCCGCTCGTGCCGGTCGCCGGGCGCCCGCTCCTCGAGTACATCCTCGAGTTCCTGCGCGCCGGCGGGATCGCGGACGTGGTCGTCAACCTGCACCACCTGGGCGAGCGAATCACCGACCACCTCGGCGACGGCGCGCGCTTCGGCCTCCGCGTGCGGTACTCGTGGGAGCAGAATATCCTCGACACGGGCGGCGGCATCAAGCACGCAGCGCCGCTGCTCGCGGGCGAGCCCTTCGTCGTGATGAACGGCGACAGCCTCCTCGAGCTGCGGCTCGAGGACGTGATCGCCCGGCACGAAGCGACGCGCGCGCTCGCGACGATGGTCGTCCGCGCCGATCCGAGCGGCCGCTATCCGGCCGTCGAGCTCGACGCCGACGACCGCGTCCGCCGCGTCGCGGGGCGCCCCGCCGACGTGGGCGGGCGACTTCGGCCGTTCATGTTCCCCGGGCTGCACGTCTTCGCGCCCTCGATCTTCGACTGGATGGGCGACGAGGACGTCTTCAGCATCACCGGGTCGACGTATCCGAAGCTCCTCGCAGCCGACGCGCCCGTGTACGGGTTCGTGACCGACGCGCGGTGGATCACGATCGACACGCCGAGCGCGCTCGCCGACGCGGACCGGGAGCTGCGTGCCGCGCCGTTCCGGTTCTGACCACGCGGCCGAGCAAGGTCAGGGATCATTGCACGAAAACGGCTTCCCGCCCCCCCCCGGGGCCGGTCCGGCTGGTTTCTTGACTCCGGATACCGGCTTTAGTAGGCGAAAGCTCCAGTTTTCCGGGCGCTGGAGCGCACGGGGGTCGAAACCAGGTGGGGGCGGCGACGACGTGCGCTTCTTGGCACATGCCTTGCTGTAGCCCGCGGGCGGACTAGCCCGACGAGGACGCTGGGCCATGGGCCTCACCATCGTTCACAAGAGCGATCTATCGACGCGCAAGAAGAACCCGCGCATCGCTCTCGTGCTCGCGGGCGGCGCGGTCACGGGCGGGGCCTACAAGCTCGGCGGCCTGAAGGCGCTCGACGACTTCCTGGTCAATCGCAAGACGACCGACTTCGACATCTACGTGGGCCTCTCGGCGGGCGCGTTCCTCGCGGCGCCGCTCGCCGGCGGCGTCACGCCGCCCGAGATGCTGCGGTCGCTCGACGGCACGTCGGAGGATTTCACGTACCTCTCGCCGCTCGAGTTCTACAACCTGAACCTCGCCGAGTTCGCCCGCAAGCCGCTCGAGTTCCTCGTCGACCTCGTCACCTACTTCCCGAACGCAGTCTACGACTTCCTCGTGCAGACGCCGGCGCTCCTCCGGACGCTCCAGGAGCCGTTGTCGCGCGCGCGCCGGCGCCCGTCCCTGTCGAACCTGATCGAGTGCGCCCGGCCCCTCATCGACGCGATCGGCTCCGCCCGGGAGTTCCCCTTCCCCCTCGCGTACCTGCCCTCGGGTGTCTTCGACAACTCGACGATCGAGCGCTATCTGCGCCACAACATCGAGCGGCGCGGGCTCACGAACGACTTCCGCGTCCTCTACCGGGGCCGCGGCGTCGAGCTCTACATCGTCGCGATGAACCTCGACACGGCCGAGCGCGTCGTCTTCGGTCACGACGAGGACACCTCGCTCACGATCTCCGAGGCGGTGCAGGCGTCGACGGCGCTGCCCGGCTTCTACAAGCCGGCGCGGATCAAGGGCGTCGACTACGTCGACGGCGGCGTGCGGCGCACCGCGAACATCGACGTCGCCATCGAGCACGGCGCCGACCTCGTCATCTGCTACAACCCGTTCCGGCCGTTCTCGAACCGCGTGCTCCGTCGCTACGACGCGCAGCGGAACGAGTACACGCTCGACGGCCGTCCGCTGGCCGACCAGGGCATGATCATGGTGCTCAACCAGGTGCTGCGGACGCTCCTGCACTCGCGCCTCCAGCTCGCGATCCGCCAGTACCAGGACGATCCCTACTTCCAGGGCGACATCATCCTGCTCGAGCCGGCGGAGACGGACCTCGTCTTCTTCAAGATGGCGCCGCTGAACCTCTGGGCGTCACGCAGCGCCGGCGCGCACGGGTACCTGTCCGTCACGGAGTCGATCGAGGCGCACTACGAGCTCATCCGTCAGATCCTCCAGAGCTACGGCGTGCTCATGACGCGGAAGGAGGTCCGCGAGGGCCTCGAGCGGCTGCTCCGCACCGGCACGAGCGACGCGCCCGACGACGTGCTCCTCCGCGAAGTGCCGAAGCGGAACCTGCACGTCGCGTGAGCCGCGCTCACGCCGCCGGCCGGCAGATCGGACACGGGCGGTAGCCCGCCAGGCGCGCCTCGGCGAGGGACGCGAAGACGACGCGGCGCTCCTCGGGCACGCGGCGCTCCCGCTCGCAGCCCCGCCGGCAGAGCACACGCGTCGTCGTGCAGGCGACGAGCACGGGCGTCTCGCGCTCCAGCCGGAGCAGACGCTCCTTCATGGGCAGCCCGTAGCCGTAGCCGCCGAGCGTCCCATCGCTCCGGATGACGCGGTGGCAGGGAATGATCGGCGCCACGGGATTCCCGCCGAGGGCGCTGCCGACGGCGCGGACGGCCGCCGGGCTCCCGGCGCGCTCCGCGACCCATCGGTAGGCGCGGAGCTCGCCGAACGGGATCGTCTGCGTCGACGCGAGGACCGCGCGCTGGAAGCGCGCGACGCCGGAGAGGTCGAGCGGAACGGTGAAGAAGGTCCGGAGGCCCGCGAGATACTCCCCGAGCTCGTCGCGCGCGCGATCCGCCCACCGGCGCGCCCGCGCGCCCGCCGCCTCGATGCGGCCCTCGCCCCCGAGGCGAATGCGCGCGATGCCGTCCGGCGTCGCGACGATGTCGAAGCGGAGCGCCGCGGCGGCGGCGGCGTCGCGTCGCGCGCGGACGGCACGCAGCACGCGCTCGGCGAGTCCGGGCGGCGGCGTGACGTCGCCGAGCACGGCGCGGATCCGGCTCTCGTCGCGATCGGTCGTCATCGGCTCGGCTCCTCGAGATGGCGGCGCAGCAGGAGCTTTGCGCGCCGGAGATGGGTCTTCACCGTGTTCACCGTGATGCCGCGCACGCGCGCGATCTCGCGGTACGGGAGGTCGTCGACGTAGCGGAGCAGGAGGACGACGCGGCCTTCGGCCGGAAGCCGCGCGAGCGCCGCCTCCAGGTCGACGCGCTCGGCGCGTGGCCCGGGCGCGGAGGCGGGAAGCGGGCGCGTCCCGAGCGCGCGCGCCTCCGCCCGCCGCTTCCGATAGGCGTCGATGCAGACGTTCGTCAGGATGCGATAGAGCCACGTCGCCCCCGCGAACCCGTCGCGGTACTCTCCGGCCCGGGCGAAGACGCGGAGGAAGGCGAGCTGCACCGCGTCCTCCGCGTCGCGATCGTCTCCGAGCAGCCGCCGCGCCACGCCGTAGAACCGGCGCTCGTAGCGCCGCAGGAGCGTCGCGAACGACGCCTCGTCGCCGCGCGCCGTCCGCCGGAGGAGCACGGCGTCGCTCGGGTCGCAGGCGACGGGCATTCGGTCACGCGGCCGGCCGGATCGTCGCGGATCCCGCCACGGGCGGCTCGCCGTGCGCGCGGTGGGCGCGGTCGCGCGCGCGGATCGCCGCGCGGAGCACGAGCAGCAGCGCGACGCCGCAGACGAGCGGCGCGAGCGCCGCGGTCGGCACGTCGATCGGTCCCGTCGGAAGCAGGGTCGTCATCGGTATCCCTCCTCGCGTCGCTCTCGACGGGGCATACGCGCGAGCGGCCGCGGAAGGGTGACAGACATCAACGGGCGTCGTGGAAGATGACCCCGAGCGCCCAGCGCTCGCCGCGCGTGATGCGGCTCACGCCGTGGCGCATGAAGAAGCGCCGGACGCCGCGCGGCGCCCGCGCCGGGCGCCCCGCGGTCGGGAAGACGACGAGCGCGCCCTGCTCCGCGGGCACGACGTCGGCGCGCGATTGCGCGCGCGGCCGCTGCTCGACCAGCAGGAACTCGCCGCCCGCATAGTCGACGCCGGGGCGGCCGAGGAAGCACGTCACCTGGAGCGGGAACGCCACCGTCCCGTAGAGGTCCCGGTGGAGACAGTTGTATCCACCCGCCGTGTACCGGAGGAGGAGCGGCGTCGGACGGCGCTGTCCGTGCGCGGCGCAGCGGGCGAGGAACGCCGCGAGGTCCGGTGGGAACCGCTCGCCGCTCCCGAGCGCCTCCGTCCACCGGTTCGCGATCGGTGCCAGATGCGCGTACGCCGCGGCGCGGAAGGCCGCGACCAGGGGCGGCAGCGGCGCCGCGAAGTATCGGTACTCGCCGACGCCGAAGCGGAGCCGGGCCATGTCGACGCGCGCGCGGAAGCGCCCGTCGTCGGTCCAGAGCGCAACCAGCGCCCGGCACTCGGCCGGCCGGAGGACGGGCGGCGTCCGCGCCCAGCCCTGCTCCCAGAGCTCGGCTTCGATCGCCTCCCAGTCGAGCCGCGCGAGCCGGGTGGCGACGCTCTCGCGGGCAAAGCTCCGGGCCGCCGGCATCACGGGGAGTATACGCGCGTCGACCCCGCGACGGGCGACGGCCCTCCGGCCGCGCCTAGACTCGCCTAGACCCGCTCGATGATCGTCGCGATCCCCATCCCGTAGCCGATGCACATCGTGGACAGGCCCACCTGCGCGTCGCGCCGCTCGAGCTCGTCGAGGAGCGTTCCGATCAGCATCGCGCCCGTCGCGCCGAGCGGATGGCCGAGCGCGATCGCGCCGCCGTTCACGTTCACCTTCTCGTGCGGGATGCCGATCTCCTGCATCGTGATGAGCGGGACCGGGGCGAACGCCTCGTTGATCTCGACGAGGTCGATG
>DASRHG010000153.1:0-11700 GCA_035650655.1 Binatia bacterium
CGAGCGCGGTCGCGGGCGCCGCGGGATGCGGCGCCGCCTCCCCGATCCCCCGGAGCCCGCCGTCGGCGCCGAGGATCACGACGAAGCCGCGCCGGGCCGTCACCGGTCCGCGCGCCGTCGCGAGGGGCGCGCGGACCGGCACGCACCACGGGACGACCTCGACCGCGCGCACCCTCACCATGCGAGGCCCGCGGCGAGGAGCGCGCCGAAGACGAGGTGGAGGCGCGCGGTCGCGGCGAGGGCCGCGTTGAGCGTCTGGCCGTCGGTCGCGCCGAGCACGGCGCGGAGCGGCGCGCGCGCGAGCGGCGCGGCGAGGAAGGCCAGCAGCGCCGCCGGGGCGCCGAGCGCGGCGGCGAGCAGGGCGGCGAAGGCGAAGGCGAGCGCGACGGCGGCGGCGTACGCGCGCCGTCCCGCGCGCCGCCCGATGCGGACGACGAGCGTCCGCTTCGCCGCGCGCCGGTCGCCGTCGACGTCGCGCACGTCGTTCACGAGCAGGATCGCGGCGGCGAGACAGCCGACCGGGACGGAGGCGAGCGCGGCGGCCGCGCTCACGTGCCCGGCCTGCACGAGCGCCGTGCCGCA
Organism: Binatia bacterium; assembly: GCA_035650655.1. Classification (GTDB taxonomy): domain Bacteria; phylum Desulfobacterota; class Binatia; order DP-6; family DP-6; genus DASRHG01. Next base: position 583 of record DASRHG010000153.1, read on the forward strand.
GACGGCGACCGGGCCGAAGAAGACGAACACGCACGCCTCGCCGAGCCCGTGGTACGCGAGGGGGAACGGCCCCGCGGTGTACGCGATGCCGGCGGCGATCGAGGCGAGCCCGATCCAGACGACGGGCCAGCCGCCCGCCGCGACGAGGCCCGCGCCGAGCGCGGCCGCGAGCGCGAAGGCCGCGAGCCCGCCGGCGAGCACGTGCGCGGGCGCGAGCCAGCCCGCCTGCGTCGCCCGCGCGGGACCGAGCCGCCCCGGCCCGTCGGCGCCCCGCTGGAAGTCGCCCCAGTCGTTCACGAGGTTCGTGCCGATCTGGAGGCAGAGCGCCGCGCCGAGCGCCGCGCAGGCGAGCGCGGGCCGCGCGCCGCCCTCGCGCGCGGCGACCGCCGTGCCGACGAGGACCGGCGCGACGGCCGCCGGGAGCGTGCGCGGCCGGATCGCCGCGATCCACGCGCGGACGCCCGTCACGGGAGCCGTTCGAAGCGCGAGAAGTCGGGCCGGCGCTTCTCGAGGTACGCGTTGCGGCCCTCCTGCGCCTCCTCGCTCATGTAATAGAGGAGCGTCGCGTTCCCGGCGAGCTCCTGGAGGCCGGCGAGGCCGTCGGTGTCCGCGTTGAACGCCGACTTGAGGCAGCGGAGCGCGAGCGGGCTGTGCTGGAGCATGCGCCGGCACCAGGCGACGGTCTCGTCCTCGAGCCGCTCGAGCGGCACCACCTTGTTGACGAGGCCCATCGCGAGCGCCGCCTCCGCGTCGTACTGCTCGCAGAGGTACCAGATCTCGCGCGCCTTCTTGTGGCCGACGATGCGCGCCAAGTGCGCGGCGCCGAAGCCGCCGTCGAAGCTCCCGACGCGCGGGCCCGTCTGCCCGAAGCGCGCGTTGTCGGCGGCGATGGTCAAGTCGCAGACGACGTGCAGCACGTGCCCGCCGCCGATCGCATACCCGGCGACCATCGCGACCACGGGCTTCGGGAGCGAGCGGATCTGCTTCTGGAGGTCGAGCACGTTCAAGCGCGGCACGCCGTCGTCGCCGACGTAGCCGCGATCGCCGCGCACGCGCTGGTCGCCGCCCGAGCAGAACGCCTCCGGCCCCTCGCCGGTGAGGACGACGACGCCGATGTCGCGGTCCTCGCGCGCGCGCGCGAACGCGTCGGACAGCTCGTGCAGCGTCTTCGGGCGAAAGGCGTTCCGCACCTCGGGGCGGGCGATCGTCACCTTCGCGATCGCCTCGAAGCGCTCGTAGCGGATGTCCTCGTACGTCCGGATGGGAGTCCACGGAAACGGCATCACGTCCTCCGAAGGGTCAGGCCGCGGGCGGCGCGGCGCGGTCGAGGAAGGCCTCGACCGCGGCGCGGAACGCGGCGGGGTTTTCGAGATGGGTCGCGTGCCCGGCGTCGGGCACGATCGCGACGCGCGCGTCCGGCAGCCGCGCGGCCATCGCGGCCGCGTGCGCGCGGTACGGCGCGTCCTCGGCGCCGGCGACGAGGAGCACGGGCCGGCGGAGCGTCGCGAGGGCGCCCAGGAGCGGCCCCTGGCGGCCGACCGTCGTCGCGCGGAGCGCGGCCGCGAGCGCCGTCGGCGCCTGCGCGAGCCGGCGGGCCCGCTCGCGCGCGCGGACGGCGGGGGAGAGGCGCGCCTGCGTCGCGAAGAGCGGCTGCGCGAGCCAGCGCTCGACGAACGCCGCGAGCCCGTCGCGCTCGAGCGCGTCGGCGAGCGCGTCGTCGGCCGCGGCGCGCGCCGCGCGGGCGGCCGGGTCGGCGAGGCCCGGCGACGCGCTCTCGAGGACGAGGCGGTCGACGCGCGCCGGGTGCCGGAGCGCGACGTGGAGCGCGACGCGGCCGCCGAGCGAGTAGCCGAGCCAGTCCGCGCGCTCGACGCCGGCCGACGCGACGGTGGCCACGACGGCGTCGGCGACGGCCGCGAGGTCCGCGCCCGCGGGCGGCGCGTCCGAGCGCCCGTGGCCGGGGAGGTCGAGCGCGACGAGGCGCCGTCCGGAGGCGAGGACGGGGGCGAGGTCGTCCCAGGCGGCGGCCGTTCCCGTGAAGCCGTGGAGCAGGACGAGCGCGTGTGGGCCGGCGCCGCGGTGCTCGACGTGAAGCCTCACGCCGCGCCTCCCACCGCGGCGACGCCGCGGGCGAACGCCGCCTCGTGCGCCGCGCGCGCCGCGGGCCGCGCGATGCGGAGCCGCACGACGGTCGCGCGCGGGGCGTCGAGGGCGTCCGCGATCGCCCCCGCGAGCGTCGCCCGGTCCGCGTCGACGAAGCCCACCCCGTACGCACGGACGATCGGCGCGACGTCGAGCCCGGGGGGCGTGGCGAAGAAGGTCTCGTAGAGGGCCGCCGGCTGCCGGGCGACCGGGAGGAAGTCGAAGATGCCGCCGCCGTCGTCGTCGAGGACGACGAAGACGGCGCGGACGCCGTGGCGGCGGACGGCGAGGAGGCCGTTCAGGTCGTGGTAGAAGGTGAGGTCGCCGCAGAGGCCGACGACCGGCACGGCGGGCTCCGCGGCGGCGGCGCCGAGGACGCACGACACGAAGCCGTCGATGCCGTTCGCGCCGCGGTTCGCCAGCACGCGCACGGCGGGCGCGCTCGCGGGCCAGAACCAGTCGAGGTCGCGGATCGCGAGGCTGTTCCCGGCGTAGAGGACGCTCGGCTCGGGCAGGGCGCGGGCGAGCGCGAGGACGGCGTGCGCGCCGAAGGGCGCGGTCGCCTCCTCGACCGCCGCCGCGACCGCGGCGCGCGCCGCGGCGCCCGCGCGGCGCCAGCGCTCGGGCCACGCCCGCTCCGCCTCCGCACGACCCTCGACGGCCGCCGCGAGCGCGAGGCACGCCTCGGCGGGGGCGCCGCGGAGCACGTGCGTCACGACGCCGGCCGGATCGGTCCAGCCGTCGTCCGCCGCGAGAACGATCTGCGCCGCGCGGTCGAGGCCCGCGAGCCAGGCGGCGAGCGCCTTCGACGTCGGCGCGAGCCCGAGCCGCACGACCGCGTCGGGCGCGTGGGCCGCGGCGAAGGCGGCGCTCCGCGCGAGCGCGTCGGGCGCGTCGACCAGGCGCGCGGCGAGCGCGGGGCCGCGGAGGTTCGAGGCGGCCTCCGCGACGACGGGCGCGCCGAGCGCTGCGGCGAGGGCGGCGACCGCGCGCGGCAGGTCCGGGTCGGGATCGTCGAGCGGGCCGCACACGACGAGCGGCCGCCGTGCGGCCGCGAGGCACGCCGCGGCCTCGGCGACGGCGTGGGGATCCGGCGCCTGCCGCGCGGCGGCGACGCGGACCCAGCCGCCGTCGCCCCGCGGCTCGGCCGCGACGCCGAGGTCGAGGGCGTCGCCGGCGGGCACGGGGACGAGCGGCTCGCGGAACGGGCAGTTCAGGTGCACCGGTCCGGCCGGCGGCCCGGCCGCGGCCGCGACCGCGCGCGCGGCGAGCGTTCGGAGCCAGCGCGCCGCGTCCGGCGTCGCCTCCGGCGTCCCGAGCTCGACGAACCAGCGCACGTGCGAGCCGAACAGGCGAAGCTGGTCGATCGTCTGGCCCGCGCCGACGTCGCGCAGCTCGGGCGGGCGGTCGGCCGTCAGCACGACGAGCGGGACGCGGGCGTGCCACGCCTCGACGACGGCCGGCAGCAGGTTCGCGGCCGCCGTGCCCGAGGTGCAGGCGACGACCACCGGCGTGCGAGTCGCCTTCGCGAGCCCGAGCGCGAAGAAGCCGGCGGAGCGCTCGTCGACGTGCGACCACGCGCGGAGGCGCGGGTGGCCGGCGAGCGCGAGCGCGAGCGGCGCCGAGCGGCTTCCGGGCGTCACGCACGCGTGCCGCACCCCCGCGCGCGCGAGCTCGTCGGCGAGGAGGAGCGGGGCGACGTAGGTGCGGTTCGGGACGCGCACGGTCAGAGCTCCAGGAGCGCGCCGAGCATCGGCCGGAGCTTGAGCCGCGTCTCCTCGAGCTCCCGCGCCCACGACGACCCTGCCACGATCCCCGCCCCGGCGTGGAGGAGCGCGCGCGGACCGTCCAGAAGCGCGGTGCGGATCGCGACCGTCACCTCGCCGCCGCCCTGCGCGTCGAGCCAGCCGACGCCGCCGCCGTACCAGCCGCGCTCGAGGTCCTCCCGGCCGCGGAGCACCGCGAGGGCCGCCTCGCGCGGCGTGCCGCAGATCGCGGGCGTCGGGTGGAGCGCCGCGACGACGTCGAGGAGCGTCGTCCCGGGACGGAGGCGCGCCTCGACGGGCGTCACGAGATGCTGCACGGCGTCGGCCGGGCGGACGGCGGGCGCGTCGGGCAGGTCGAGCGCGGCGCAGAGCGGACGGAGCCGCGCACGCACGTCGTCCACGACGTGCGCGTGCTCGGCGCGCTCCTTGGCGCTCCCGAGGAGCGCGGCCGCGAGGCGGCGGCTCGCCTCGGCGCCGTCGCCGCGCGCGGCGGTCCCGGCCACGGCCGCCGTCGTGAGGAGGCTCCCCTCGACGCGCGCGAGCCGCTCGGGCGACGCGCCGACGAACGTCGCCGGCCCCACGCCGACGGCGAAGACCGTGCACCCGTCGGCCGTGCCGCGCAGCCGGTCGAGGACGCGCGGAGCGTCGAACGCGACGCTCGCGCGCACGCGGGCCGCGCGCGCGAGCACGAGCTTCCGGAGCCGGCCCGCGGCGATGTCGGCGAGCGTCGCGTCGACCGCCGCGCGCCAGCGGGCCGTCGGGCGGAGCGGCGCGGCCTCGAAGCGCGCCGAGCCGCGCCGGGCCGGCCGGGGACGCGCGAGGGCCGCGCGCGCCCGCGCGAGCGCGCGCGAGAGCGCGGCGCGCGCGGCACCGGCGGCCACGAGGCGCACCTCGCCCGGACGGCGCACGACGGCGACGCGCGGCACGAGCCAGGTGCACGCGCCGAAGCGGGCCCACGGTCCCGAGCGGGCGCGGCCCGGCGCGAAGCCGAAGCCCCCGACGAGGAGCACGTCGGGCGGAAGGCTCCCGAGCGCGGCCGCGACGCGCGCGAACCGGTCGGGGCCGTCCGCGTCGACGACGACCGCCGCGCCGACGCCCGCGATCGCGACGCCGGCGTCGCGCCGCTCCCAGAAGAAGCGCCGGGACGACGGCACGGCGCGCAGCAGGTCGAGCGGATCGACGGCCGCCGGCAGCGGCAGGCTCGCGGTCGCGAGCGCACGCGCCGCGGACACGCGCGTCGCGCCGGCGCGGAGCGCGAAGGCGCCGCGGCTCACGCGCCCTCCTCGCGCACCGCGGTGAGGAGCTGCACGGCGCCGGCGCCGAGGAGCCGGCGGCGCACGTCGCGAAAGCCGGCCGCGGCGACGGCGGCGCGGAGCGCCTCGGGGCCGGGGAGGTAGCTCGCGGACTGCGGGAGGTACGCGTAGGCCCGGCGGTCGGCGAGCAGGGCGCCGACCAGCGGGACGATCCGGTGGAAGTAGAGGCCGTGCGCCCAGCGGAGGAGGGGGCGCTCGGGCTCCGCGACCTCGAGGATCGCGAGCCGGCCGCCCGGCCGCAGCACGCGCGCGGCCTCGCGGAGCACGGGCGGGATCGCCGTGACGTTCCGGAGCGCGAAGCCGCAGGTCACGGCGTCGGCGCAGCCGGCGACGAGCGGCAGCGCCGCCGCGTCGCCCCGGACGAGCGCCGCGGGCACCCGGCGCCGCCGCGCGCCGGCCAGCATGTTCGCCGCGAAGTCGACGGCGACGACGCGCGCGCCCGTCGCGGCCGCGAGCTCGGAGAGGTCGCCCGTGCCGCACGCGACGTCGACCGCGAGCCGCCCCGGGCCGAGGCCGGTCGCGGCGACGGCGAGCCGCCGCCAGCGGCGATCCATCCGGAGCGTGAGGAGGCGATTCAGCCGATCGTAGCGGGGCGCGATGCGGTCGAACATCTCGCGGACCGCGGCCGCCTTCTCGCCCGCCGGCGGCAGCGCGCTCAGCGCCACGTCACCTCCAGCCGCCCCGTCGCCGTCGCGGCGAGCGCGTGCTTGAGCCCGTCCTCGTCGCCGAGCCGCTCGAGCCGCGCGAGCGCCCGCGCGACGAGCGTGCGGTGGAAGTGGTGCGCCGCGAGCGCGGTCACCGCGGGCAGCAGGCGCTGGAACGCGGCGACCACGGCTTCGGGGTCGCGCTCGGTCCCGTCGGCGTTCCGGCGCACGTGGCGGTCGAACAGCTCGATCGCGGCGTCGGCGAGCTCGCGGACGTGCGTCGCGTGGCGGACCGCGAGCGCGAGCAGCTCCGAGAGCGGCAGCCCCTCGTGGAGGATCCGGAGCGCGTCGCGGGCGAGCTCGACGTCGACCGGGGCCCAGCGCGGCTCCCCGCCGCCGCGCAGCGGCTCGACGATGCCCGCCTGCTCGACCGCGGCGATGAGCGCCTCGGGCACGCCCGAGCGGGCCGCGAGCTCGCTGCGGGCGAGGCTGCCGGCGCCCCGGGCCGCGCGGAGCGCGCGCGCGAGCGCGGCGTCGCTCTTCCGCGCCGGCGCGAGCAGCCGCCCGATGACGGCGAGCGGCACGCCCTCGCCCTGCAGCGCCTTGATGCGGCGGAGGATCGCCAGATGGCGATCGCCGTAGAGCGCGTGCTTTCCGACGCGCTTCGGCGGGGGCAGGAGCCGGCGCGCCTGGTAGAAGCGGATCGTGTCGACGGGGACGCCGGCGGCCCGGGCGAGGGCCTCGACTCGATACTCCATGCGGTCACTTTAAGAGTGATCGCTCGCATCGAGTCAAGGCACCCGTCCGGCCGGCGGCGCTATTTCGCGAGGCCCTCCGCCCGGAGCGCCTCCTGCACCTTCGGCCGGGCGCCGACGCGGGCCACGTACGCCTTCAGGTTCGGCCACCGTCCGAGGTCGATGTTCTGGAAGTTCGTCCAGTTGAGGACGGTGAAGAGGTACGCGTCGGCGACCGTGAAGCGGTCGCCCATCGCCCACTCCCTGCCGGCGAGGGCGCGCTCGAGCTGGTCGAGGCGGCGGCGGATGTACGCCTTCTGCACCTCCTTCATCTCGGGCGTGAGGTTCGGGTTGAAGAGCGCGCCGATCTGCTTGTGGACCTCGGTCGCCGCGAAGTTGAGCGTCTCCAGGAGCCGGTAGCGCTCCATCGTGCCCGCCTTCGGCGCGAGCCCCGCCTCGGGCTTCTGGTCGGCGAGCCACTGGAGGATGACCGCGACCTCGGTGAGGACCTGGCCGTCGTCGAGCTGGAGCGCCGGCACGTAGCCCTTCGGGTTCACCTTCGCGAAGTCGCCGCCCTTTTCGGTCTTCCCGGTCGGGATGTCGACTTTCTCCAGGTCGAACGTGTAGCCGGCCTCGCGCGCCGCGATGTGCGGCGCGAGCGAGCAGGCCGCGGGAGAATAGTAGAGCTTCATACGTCCGTTCCTCCTGTCCGTGGAATGCCCCGGGTGAGCGGGGAGATCTGGAAGACGTACGCGGCTGCGTCAAGCCCCGCGCCGCTGTTCCGCGCGGCGGAATCGCGCTAGAGAGACGGCGATGCCGACCCGTCTTCTGTCGCAACGCGACGTCGCGCTCGCGCTCGCGGGCGTCGACGCGCTCCGGACGACCGAGCAGGCGCTCCGCGCGCACGGCACCGGCGACGCCGTGATGCCCGCGAAGGTGGGACTCGACCTCTCGCGGTCGGGCCGGCCGAACTGGATGAACTCGATGCCGGGATACCTGCCGGAGCTCGGCGTCGCGGGCCTCAAGTGGGCGGGCGGCTTCGTCGAGAACCCGCGCCGGTTCGGGCTGCCCTACATCATGGCGATCCTCGTGCTCCTCGATCCCGACACCGGCCGCGTGCTCGCCGTGCTCGAGGCCGGGACGATCACGAGCGCGCGCACGGGGGCGGCGACGGCGGTCGCGGCGAAGTGGCTCGCCGTGCCGGACGCCGCGCGCGTCGGTCTCGTCGGGGCGGGGGCGCAGGCCCGCACGAGCCTCGCACACCTGGTCCGCGTCCGCCCGATCCGCGAGGTCCGGGTCTTCGACGCCGCGCCCGGCGCCGCGGACCGCTTCTGCGACGAGATGGCCTCCGTGGCGCCCGCGGCCGACCTGCGCGTCGTGCCGTCGGTCGCCGACGCCGTCGCGCGCGCGGACGTCGTCGTGACGGCCACGTGGGCCGACGAGCCGCTCGTCGATGCCGACGACCTCGCCCCGACGGCCTTCGTCGCATCGCTCGGCTCCCATCAGGAGCTGGCACCCGCGGTCGTCCTCGAAGCCGACAAGGTCGTCTGCGACCACTGGGAGCAGTGCACGCACCGCGGCGAGCTCGAGCGGCTCGTGGCGGAGGGACGCTTCACCCGCCGGGACCTGTGGGCCGAGCTGGGCGACGTCGTCGCCGGGAAGGTCGCCGGCCGCGAGCCCGGCGACGGCCGCATCGTCGCGAGCCTCGTCGGCATGGCGACCGAGGACGTGGCGCTCGGGAAGGCGGTCTACGACCGCGCGGTGGAGCTCGGCCTCGGGACGGAGTTCGCGTTCGTGTAGCTGTCCCCACCTCACACTCGCAGCGCACGCCGCCCCGCGCCGGCGCCCCGCCGGTCGTTGGATCGCCTGGCCGCTCGCCGGAGCCCTGGATCGATCGGAGTCGAGTCGATGACAGCACAGGCGCGCCTGCCGCGAGGACGGCATCGTCTCCGTTGTCTTCGGGCACCAGGAATCGCAGGCGTGGGCGGCGCTCGTCCAACGGCCGTTCGCCGCGGGCCTCGCAATTGGGGGCCCCCCCTCCGCGCAGGTGGTGTTCGGGCACCATCGCGGCACCCTCTCGTGATCGCTTCGCAGCGCGCTTCGACCTCCGTCTCCTTCGTGCGCCGCTCGAGCTCGCGGTGCAGGCGCTCCTGCGGTTGGTCGACCGGATCTGCCTCCGCGTCCGGCTGCGCGAAGATCGTTCGCACGAGCGTCGCAACGAGGCTCTGCTGACTCTTTCAAGACGGTCGTCAGCAGGTCGCAAATGAAGTGCGTCCGACAGCGCTGCCACGCGGCGCTGGGCAGCATGGCGGCGAGCGCCTGGCGGAGGCCCGGGGAAGCTCGACGCGGCATGACGCCGTTTGATCATCCACGCCGTGAATGATTATCATCCACGCCGTGAAAACCCTCCCCCGCCTGGTCGAGCCGGCGCTGGCCGCGCGCCTGCGGGTGATGCCCGCCGCCGTGGTCACCGGCGCCCGGCAGACGGGCAAGAGCACGCTGGCGGCCAAGCGGGTGCAGGGTACGCGGCGCTATGCCTCGCTCGACGACCTCGACGTGCTCGATGCCGCCCGGCGCGACCCCGAGGCGCTGGTGGGCGGGAGCGGCCCCGTGACCCTCGACGAGGTGCAGCGCGAGCCGGGGCTCCTCGCCGCCGTGAAGCGGGCGATCGACAAGGGCCGCAAGCCGGGCCGCTTCCTGCTCACCGGCTCGGCGAACCTGCTCCTCATGCGGCAGGTCTCGGAGTCGCTGGCCGGCCGGGCGAGCTACCTGACGCTCTGGCCCATGACCCGGCGCGAGCAGCGCGGCGAGGGCCGCGCGGGCCGGTGGGAGGAGCTGCTCGCCGCGCGCGACGAGGACTGGCCCGACCTGCTCGCAGCGGGCGACGCGGAGCCCGAGGACTGGCGCGCGCTCGCGCGGCGGGGCGGCTTCCCCACGCCCGCGCTCGAGCTCCGGGAGGCGAAGGAGCGCGCCATCTGGTTCGACGGCTACGTCCGCACCTACCTCGAGCGCGACCTCCAGGAGCTAGCCGCGATCAGCGCGCAGCCGGACTTCCGGCGGCTCATGCGCGCGGCCTGCCTGCGGCTCGGCCAGCTCGTGAACCAGACGGAGCTCGGGCGCGACGTGTCGCTGCCGCAGGCGACGGTGCACCGGTGGCTGAATCTGCTGGAGACGTCGTACCTCTTGGTGCGGCTCCCCGCGTACGCAGTGAACCGGACCAAGCGCCTGATCAAGGCCCCCAAGCTCTACTGGGGCGACACCGGCGTGGCGTTGCACGTTGCGGACTTGGAGGAGCCGGCAGGCGCGCATCTCGAGAACCTCGTGCTCCAGGACCTGCTTGCCTGGCGCGACGCGCGCCTCGATCGCGCGGAGATCGGCTACTGGCGCACGGCGAGCGGTGAGGAGGTGGACTTCGTGATCGAGACCGGCGGCAAGCTGCTTCCCATCGAAGTGAAGGCCGGCGCCCGGCCGCGCCTCGCCGACGCCGCGCACCTGCGCTCGTTCCGGCAGGAGTACGGCAAGAAGGCGCGCGCGGGGCTCTTGCTCCACACCGGCAGCGCCACCGAGTGGGTGGCGGCCGACGTGCTGGCGACACCGTGGTGGAGGGTGCTGTGAGGAAGAAGCTCGTCGAGGGGCCTTGCCGCTCGACGCGATCAACAAGGCTGCGGCGCGGTAAACGACTGGGACGCCGCGTCGGACCATCGGCTTGGCATTTTTCCCTCCATGAGGCTCACATGGAATCAGGGTCCAGCCCGGCGGGTCGCCCTCCGAGGAGCAACGAGAGTTCCTCTTCCATGGGGCCATGCCGAGAAGGCCCGGCTTCCGTCCCACGTCGAGATCTTCGGCGAGGCCGACCACCCAGCTTTCCGAGGAGACCCGGTCGCGTGAGCCGGCAATCCCATCGCGAGCGATCGCCGGCATGCGCAACCGCATCGTGCATGCCTACTGGGACATCGACGCCGACATCGTCTGGAAGACGGCCGTCGAGGAGATCCCGGCCTTGTTGCCGCAGCTCCGTGACCTTCTGGCGCGCGCCGGAGGCGAAAAGGGCAAAGATGTCTGACATCTCTTACACCCGACCGACCGCGACACTGGCGCTGCTGGTCGGATCGCGAACTTCCTCGCGGCCTGTGCGCTGCAACCCGCTCGTGTCGCGCTCGTATGCAGCAGCGAGACGAAAAGGATTGATCCCATTGACCCCAAATCGTGGGCACCCGTCGTGTGGTATGTGCTCTCCCCATGCGGGCCGTCTTCGTCCACCGCGGAGGCCGGCAGTGACGCCAGGCGCGTTGCTCGTCACAGTCCTCGGCACCGATCCCAAGCCGGCGCGGTACACGCTCCAAGGGAATTCGGTCGAGGCGATGCTTGCGCCGCTCGCCCTCGTGCAGCTCCTGCCTGAGGACTCCAGGCCCTCTCGGATCCTCGCATTGTGCACTCCGGAGGCGAAGGAACGGAGTTGGCCGATCCTCGAGCGAGGGCTCGCGGGCAGCGGCATCGACGCCGCGGTCGAGACTCTCGA
>DASRHG010000154.1:0-17179 GCA_035650655.1 Binatia bacterium
GTCTCATCGAGCCGACGTCCGGGGAGGTGCGCTTCGCGGGTCGTTCCCTGCTCGGGCTTCCCGCGCGCGCGCTCCGCGCCCTCCGCCGCGAGATGCAGATCATCTTCCAGGATCCGTACGGCTCGCTGAACCCGCGGATGCGCGTCGGCAGCATCGTCGGCGAAGGGCTAGCGATCCACGGCCTCGGGACGCGGCCCGAGCGCCGCGCGCGCGTCGCAGAGCTCTTGGACCTCGTCGGGCTCTCGCCCGAAGCCGCCGGGCGGTATCCCCACGAGTTCAGCGGTGGACAGCGCCAGCGGATCGGCATCGCGCGCGCGCTCGCCGTCCGCCCGCGCTTCATCGTCGCCGACGAGGCGGTCTCCGCGCTCGACGTCTCGATCCAGGCGCAGATCCTGAACCTGCTGCAGGACCTCCGGCAGCGGCTCGGCCTCACGATGCTCTTCATCGCGCACGACCTGCGCGTCGTCGAGCATCTCTGCGACCGCGTTGCGGTCATGTACCTCGGGAAGATCGTCGAGTCGGGGTCGCGCGACGAGATTTACACGAACCCCCGCCATCCCTATACTCGCGCCCTTCTCTCCGCGGTCCCGAATCCCGATCCGCGGCAACGGAAGCGACGTATGGTGTTGGGTGGTGACGTGCCGAGCCCAGTAGGACCGCCGGCCGGGTGTGCCTTTCACCCGCGCTGCCCGCATGTCGCGGACGTGTGCCGGACGGTCGTCCCTCCGCTCGTGGCAGGACGCCGCGATCATGCCGTCGCGTGTCATGTCTTTCCGGCCGACGCGCCGGGAAAGGAGTGAACGTGGCCGAGGTCAAGACGACGAACGCCAATGGTGCCTGGCAGGACGTCCGCGTGTCACTCGGGCCGGACGCCGAGGTGACCGGCAAGCTGTCCTTCGCCACGCCGACGCGCATCGAGGGCAAGCTCAAGGGCGAGCTCCGGGCGACGGACCTCCTCGTGATCGGATCACAGGCGGTCGTACAGGCGAACGTGCAGGCCGAGAAGCTGGTCGTCCTCGGCGAGATCCGCGGGCAGGTCCAAGGCGCGACCCGGGTCGAGATCTGCGCCGGCGGCCGGCTCTACGGCGACATCGAGACGAAGTCGCTGGTGGTGGAGGAGGGCGCGACGTTCGAGGGGAAGTCGCGCATGGGGTTCGAGCTCGGCGTCGCGGCGGGGTTGGGGAAGCCGGAGCAGGTCGTCTAGATCCGGCGGTCCGCGGCAGCGGGGGGCCCGTCGGGCGCTTCGATTCGGCGCGGACGCCGACCTATCTCGACCGCGCGACACGTGCGGCGCCTCATAGGCGCGCCGACGAGCCCCCCGCTGCTGCGGACCGCGGTCGCAGCCGCACTGCACCACCGCCGCGACATCGATCTGTGGTCGGTGGCAAGGTCGGGCGAGTACCCCCCCCCTCAATCACGGCCAAGCGAGGCGAGGCTTTGCCGAGCCGAGCGACGGGGTCCGGGGGCATCGGAGGAGCGCAGCGCGGCGGGAGCCGCGCGAGCACCGGACGGGCCCCCGGGAGAGTTGAACCTCAACTCTGCTCGGTGACCCTTGCGGCGCGGCCGGCGCGCTCGCGGAGGTAGTAGAGCTTCGCGCGGCGGACGGCGCCGCGGGCCACCACCTCGATGCGGTCGACGCGGGGCGAGTGTACGGGGAAGATACGCTCGACGCCGACGCCGTACGACGTCTTCCGCACCGTGAACGTCTCGCGGTTACCGCCGCCGCTCCGTCCGATGACCGTGCCCTCGAAGACCTGGATGCGCTCCTTGTCGCCTTCGACGACACGAACGTGGACGCGGACCGTGTCACCCGGCTTGAACTGCGGGACGTCCTTCCTGAGCTGCTCGGCTTCGATCCGATCGATGGGGTTCATGGTGGGAACCGCTCCTTCTATCGGTCGCCGCAGAGACGGTCAAGGATGACGGCGGCCGCGCTCCGCACCGACAGATGGTTCCACCCGGCGGTGCCGCGCACGGGGTCGAGCACGTCGTCGACACGGCCGAGCACGTCCTCGGTCAGACCCCAGCCCGTGCCGAACACGAGCAGCTCTGGGCGTCCGTGCTCGCCGAGCCGCCGCCGCAGCTCGGCGAACCCGAGCCGGCGGCCACCCTCGCGGGCGGTCGTGGCGACGAGGCGCGGAAGCACTCCCGCCTCGCGCTCGATGTCGGCGACGACCGCATCGAGATCGGGCGCGAGCCGGGCGAGCGCGAGCGCCTCCTTCCGCGTGTGATTGTAGGCGGCGCCCGGGCCGGTGTCCCAGTGGCGGATGATCCGCTCGACGAGCCGCCGCAGCGTCGGGACGGGCGTCGCGACGTAGAAGGCGCGCACGCCGTAGGTGCGGGCGAGGCGGCCGAAGTCGTGCACGTCCATGTTGGTGACCGCGGTGGTCACGATCGCCCCGTTCTTGTCGTAGACCGGGTGGTGGAGCAGCGCGAGGTACAGATCAGCCACGATGCCACCCGAGCGTCGCGAGGAAGCGCTGGTCCTCGTCGGTGAGCGTGGCCCGGGCGAGGAGGTCCGGGCGGCGGGCGAGCGTCAGGCGCAGCGACTGCTCGCGCCGCCAGCGCGCGATCGCCGCGTGGTCGCCCCCGAGGAGGACGTCCGGAACGCGCGCGCCGCCGAGCTCTTCCGGCCGCGTGTACTGCGGATGCTCGAGAAGCCCGGTCGCGTGCGAGTCGTCTTCGGGGGAGCACTCGTTGCCGAGCGCGCCGGGCAGGAGGCGCACGACGGCGTCGATCACGACCAGGGCCGCCAGCTCCCCGCCGGAGAGCACGTAGTCGCCGATCGACAGCTCCTCGTCGACGTGCGCGAGGACGCGCTCGTCGACGCCCTCGTAGCGACCGCAGATCAATAACAGCGAGTGCTCGCGAGCGAGCACTCGCGCATGCTCGTGACGGAACACGATGCCTTTCGGGGAGAGCAGGATCCGTCGCGGGCGATCGACGGCCGCGACGTGCCCGATCGCGGCGACGAGCGGCTCGGCCATCATCACCATCCCCTGCCCGCCGCCGTACGGCGCATCGTCGACCTGGAGGTGTCGTCCCGTCGCGTAATCCCGAACCTGATGGAGCGCGACCTCGACGATGCCGCGCTCGCGCGCGCGGCGGAGGACGCCGCTCGCGAGCGGCGAGCCGAGCATCTCGGGAAAGATCGAGAGGACGTGGATGCGCACGGCCCGGGATCACTCCAGCAGGCCGGGGAGTGGCTCGATGACGATCCGGCGTGCCGGCCGGTCGAGCGTGCGGACGACGTCGGCGATCACCGGGATCAGGTACTCGCGCCGGCCGCCGCGCACGACCCAGACGTCGTTCAGGCCCGTCGAGAACGTCTCGGCGACGGTGCCGAGCGTTTCGCCGTCGGTCGTGGCGACGGCGAAGCCGACGACCTCGTGGTAGTAGAACTCGGCGTCGTCCGCCGGCGGCAGGTCGGCGATCAGGACGAGAAGACGCGCGCCGACGAGCCCTTCGGCGGTCGTCCGATCCGTGACCCCGTCGAGCGCGACGAGAAGCCGCGCGCGCCCGTGGGGCGTCGCCGACCGCACCGTGATCTCCCGTCGGAAGCCGCCGTGCTCGATCAGCACGCGCGCGCCCGCCGAGAGGCTCGGGGCGGGTGGCTGATATGGACGGACGCGGAGCATGCCGCGGAGGGCGTGCGCCGCGACGACTTCGCCAACGGCGACGACGGGGTCGCCGGCCGGCAGTGGCGGCTCACTTCTCTTCGATGATCTCGAGGACGACCTTGCGGTTGGTGCGGGACGCGGCGGCATTCAGGATCGTGCGGATCGACTTCGCGGTGCGTCCCTGCTTCCCGATGACGCGCCCGAGATCCTCCTTCGCCACCTTGAGCTCCAGGACGGACGCGGTGTCACCCTGCGTCTCCTTCACCTCAACGGCGTCCGGATGATTCACCAATTGCTTCGCGACAAACAGCACCAGTTCCTTCATGGAAATTACTGCTCCTTGAATCAGCCATGATCAGGGCGTGGGGCTGGCCGTCTCGCTCCGGCGAATGAGCTGCGCGACCGTCTGCGTCGGCTGCGCGCCCTTCTTCAACCAAGCGGCCAGCTTTTCGGCCTGGAACTGGACGAGGGAGGGGGAGCGGTTGGGGTCGTACAGGCCGACCTGCTCGATGAATCGACCGTCGCGCGGCGATTCGGAGTGCGCGACGACGATGCGGTACATCGGATGCTTCTTGCTGCCATGGCGGGCCAGTCGGATCTTCACGGGCATGACGTCTCCTTCGGTCCCGATCACCGGGGCATGCCGGGGAGTCCCGGCACGTTGGGCAGAGGTCCCGAGCCGAGCTGCTTCAGGACCTTCTTCGTCTGCGTGAACTGCTTGATGAGCCGATTCACCTCGGCCACCGACGTCCCGCTGCCCTTGGCGATCCGCTTCCGCCGGCTCGCGTTCAGGATCTGGACGTTCTTCCGCTCCTGGCGCGTCATCGAGTCGATGATCGCCTCGGTGCGCTTGAGCTCGTCCTCCGCGCCGCTCAGGTCGGCGCCGCGGAGGAGCTTCTTGATGCCGGGGATC
Source organism: Binatia bacterium (assembly GCA_035650655.1). Lineage (GTDB taxonomy): Bacteria > Desulfobacterota > Binatia > DP-6 > DP-6 > DASRHG01. The sequence goes on from DASRHG010000154.1 coordinate 4,534, forward strand.
ATGCCGAGCAGCTCGGCGACCGTCCCCATCTTCTTCACGGCCCGCAGCTGCTCGCGAAAGTCCTCCAGGTCGAAGTCGTTCCGGCGGAGCTTCTTCTGGAGGGTCTCGGCCTGCGAGCGGTCGTAGACCTTCTCGGCACGCTCGATGAGCGACAGGACGTCGCCCATGCCGAGGATCCGGGACGCGATGCGCTCGGGGTAGAACGGCTCGAGCGCGTCGAGCTTCTCGCCCGTTCCGGCGAAGACGATCGGCTTCCCGGTGACGGCGCGGAGGGAGAGCGCGGCGCCGCCGCGCGCGTCGCCCTCGATCTTCGTCAGCACGACGCCGGAGACGGGAAGCCGCCCGGCGAAGCCCTGCGCGGTCGCGACCGCGTCCTGACCGGTCATGGCGTCGGCGACGAGGAGCACCTGCTGCGGCGCGATCGCCGTCACCATGCGCTCCAGCTCGCGCATGAGCTCCTCGTCGACGGTCTGGCGCCCCGCCGTGTCGACTAGAACGGTGTCGGCACCGCGACTCTTCGCCGTCGCGACGCCGTCGCGCGCGACCGCTACCGGGTCGCGGGCGCCGGCGGTCGCGTGGACGGGCACGTCGAGCTGGCGGCCGAGGGTCTCGAGCTGCTCGACGGCCGCCGGGCGGTACAGGTCCGCGGCGACGAGGAAGGGGGTGCGCCGTCGCTCGTCGCGGAGCCAGCGCGCGAGCTTCGCGGTCGTCGTCGTCTTTCCGGAGCCGTTCAGGCCGACCATCATGATGACGGTCGGGACGGGGCCGCCGAGGTCCAGCGATGCGGGGGTCTCGCCGAGCAGGCAGACGAGCTCCCGGTGGATCAGCTTCACGAAGTGCTGGTCGGCGGTGAGGCTCTGCAACACCTCGGTGCCGAGCGCGTCGCGCTTCACGCGCTCGACGAAATCGCGCGCGACGTTCACGTTGACGTCGGCCTCGAGAAGCGCGAGGCGGACGTCGCGCAGCGCCTCCTCGATGTTCCGCTCGGTGATCTTTCCCTGTCCCCGGAGCTTTCGCAGCAGGGAATCGAACTTCTCGCCGAGGGATTCGAACATCCGGAGGTAGCCGCCGTTGGGGGAAGAAGTTGGGACGCTACTTGAGGTCCGTCGGGCTGTCAACAAACGTGCTCGAAAACAGAATCGTCCATGCGCCGACGCCCGCGCGGCGAAAAAAAAGCCCCCGGACGAACGCGCCCGGGGGCTCTGCGACGATCCTCGCAATCGACCTACATCATGCCGCCCATGCCGCCCATGCCGCCGGGAGGCATCGCGGGCGTCGCGGACTTCTCTTCGGGCTTCTCCGCCACCATCGCCTCGGTGGTGAGTAGCAGCCCCGCGACCGACGCCGCGTTCAGCAGCGCGGTGCGGACGACCTTCGTCGGGTCGATGATGCCGCCCTTCAGCAGGTCGCCGTATTCCTCTTTCGCGGCGTCGAAGCCGAACGCGCCTTTCCCGCTGCGCACCTTGTCGAGGACGATCGACCCTTCCGCGCCCGCGTTGTTCGCGATCCAGCGCAGCGGCTCCTCGATCGCCTTCTTCACGATGCGCACGCCGAAACGCTCCTCGTCGGAGACGTTGAGCTTCTCGAGCGCCGCGGCGGCACGGATCAGCGCGACGCCGCCACCCGGTACGATGCCTTCCTCCACCGCGGCGCGCGTCGCGTGGAGCGCGTCTTCCACGCGCGCCTTCTTCTCCTTCATCTCGACCTCGGTCGCGGCGCCGACGCGGACGACCGCGACGCCGCCGACGAGCTTCGCGAGCCGTTCCTGGAGCTTCTCGCGGTCGTAGTCGGAGGTCGTTTCCTCGATCTGCGCGCGGATCTGCTTGATCCGCCCCTCGATGTCCGCCTTCTTTCCCGCGCCGTCGATGATCGTGCTGTTGTCCTTGTCGATGACGACGCGCTTGCAGCGGCCGAGGTCCTGGAGCGTGACGTTCTCGAGCTTCATGCCGAGCTCTTCGGCGATCACCCGGCCGCCCGTCAGGATCGCGATGTCCTCGAGCATCGCCTTCCGGCGATCCCCGAAGCCCGGCGCCTTCACGCCGACGCACTGGAGCGTGCCGCGGATCTTGTTGACGACGAGGGTTGCGAGCGCCTCGCCTTCGAGATCTTCGGCGATGATCAGGAGCGGCTTTCCGGAGCGGGCGACCTGCTCGAGCAACGGCAGGAGGTCCTTCATCGCCGAGATCTTCTTCTCGTGGATCAGGAGGTAGACGTCCTCGTAGACGCACTCCATCCGGTCGGGATCGGTGACGAAGTACGGGGAAAGGTAGCCGCGATCGAACTGCATGCCCTCGACGACCTCGAGCTGGGTCTCGAGCCCCTTCGCCTCCTCCACCGTGATGACGCCTTCCTTCCCGACCTTGCTCATCGCCTCGGCGATGATCTCCCCGATGGTGGGATCGTTGTTCGCCGAGATGGTGCCGACCTGCGCGATCTCCTTCTGCTCCTTGGTCGGCTTCGAGAGCGACTTGAGCTCGTCCACGACGGCGCCGACGGCCCGGTCGATGCCGCGCTTGAGCGTCATCGGGTCGTGCCCGGCGACGACCATCTTGAGACCCTCGGTGAAGATCGCGCGCGCGAGCACGGTGGCGGTCGTGGTGCCGTCGCCGGCGACGTCGGACGTCTTCGACGCGACCTCCTTCACCATCTGCGCGCCCATGTTCTCGAACTTGTCCTCGAGCTCGACCTCCTTCGCGACCGTCACGCCGTCCTTGGTGACGTTCGGCGCGCCGAAGGACTTCTCGAGCACGACGTTGCGACCGCGCGGACCGAGGGTGACGGTCACGGCGTCCGCGAGGATGTTGACGCCGCGCAGGATCTTCTCCCGGGCGTCCTGGCTGAACTTCACGAGCTTCGCTGCCATGGCCTACGTTCCTCCCTCAACCTTCGAGCACGCCGAGGATGTCCTCCTCGCGCATGATGAGATGCTCTTCGCCGTCGAGCTTCACCTCGGACCCGGAGTACTTCCCGAACAGGATGGTGTCGCCGACCTTGACGTCGAGCGGCGTCACCTTCCCGTCGTCGTTCACCTTGCCCTTGCCGACGGCCATGACTTTGCCCTGCTGGGGCTTCTCCTTCGCCGTGTCGGGGATGATGATGCCGCCCTTCGTCTTCTCCACCTCATCTTCGAGGCGCTTGACGAGGACGCGATCCTGAAGGGGCCTGATCTTCATGCCGACCGCTCCTTTCCTCTTGGGCTCTACGTCTTCGAAAACCGGTATAATCTGGGCGTTCGTGGCCCCAGGGTGGCCCCTGGGTACAGCGATTGCGCGACCCTAACTAACCACCACGCCCGGAGTGTCAAGATAGGCGGAGGGTCAGCCTCCGAGCTTCCGGCGCTCCTCCTCGTAGTACCGTCGATAGAGGACGTCCCACTCGCGGCTTCCGGGGACGACCCGCTTCGGCATCCGGGCGCGGGCCAGCTGGTCGAGCCGACCGTCGAGCGAGAACCCGTCGGTGAGCGCACGCTTCGCCTCGGCGAGGAACAGGCGCTCGTTGCGGACCCGCCCGAGCTTCTCGGCCCCGATCGCCTTCAAGAACGCGTGCGAGAGGAACGACAGGCGGGCCTCGGAGAGCGTCACAGCGGAAAGCCCTTCGTCTTCGCGATCCGCTGCTTCACGAGCTGCTCGACCCGTCGGAGGTCGAGGTCCTCCCGCCGGACGCCCGGGGCGCCCTGGCGCACAACGCGCTCGGCCTCGGCCTGCGCCTCGCGCTCGATCTCGGCCTCCTCGTCGAAGTTCCGCGCGAGGATCGCTTCGAAGCGGGCGCGAACGGTGTCTTCCGGGGCGTCGAGCTCGAGCACCTGCGCCTGGACGAGACGCTTCACCAGGCTGTCGGCCACCCGCGCGATCTGTGCCGGCGACGGCCGCATACCGACGACTTAGACCCCACGATTCAGTTTTGCAACGAAGTGCCCGAGATGTTTGACTTGCTGGGGTCGCGCCGGTATCTCCGAACGAAGTTGAGTCGTTCGCCGATCCGTAAACCTCCCCGGCTCCGCGCCGGGGACGTGGTCGGCGTGGTCGCCCCGGCGGGAGCGGTCGACGGTGAGCGGCTCGCGGCGGGGATCAAGGTGCTCGAGGCGTGGGGCGTGCGGGTCGAGGTGGGCTCTGCCGTGCTCGACCGCCACAATTACCTCGCCGGCGCCGACGACGCGCGGCGGGCCGACCTCGAGCGCATGCTCGGCGACCCGCGGGTCCGCGCCATCGTGTGCGCGCGCGGCGGCTACGGCAGCCAGCGTCTCGTCCCGTCGCTCGACTTCGGAACGCTCGCGCGCGACCCGAAGCCGATCGTCGGCTACAGCGACGCGACCGCGCTGCTCACCGCCGCCGTCGCCGCGGGTGTGGTCGCGATCCACGGCCCGATGGTCGCCGACGACCTCGCGCGCGGTCTCGCGGCACGGTCCGAGGGTCGGCTCCGCGCGCTCCTCATGGACGCCGACCTGCTGTGGGACGTCGAGGCGCCGGAGACGGTCACGCCGGGCCGGGCGACTGGACACCTCATGGGCGGCTGTCTTTCCGTCCTCGTCTCGATGCTCGGCACGCCGTACGCGCCGGACACCGACGGCGCGATCCTGTTCCTCGAGGACGTTGCCGAGCGGCCGTACCGCCTCGACCGGCTGCTGACGCAGCTCCGCCAGGCCGGGAAGCTCGATCGGGTCGCCGGCGTCGTCTTCGGGACGATGGCGGCCTGTCCGCCAGTCGACGGCGTGGGCCCGCTCGACGTCGTCCGCGCGTGCTGCGACGATCTTCCCTGCCCGATCGCATACGGTCTCCCGGCGGGCCACGATCCGAACAAGGCCGGGTCCGAGAACATGGCCCTGCCGTTCGGCGTGCAGGTGACGCTCGATGCGGATCGCGGACGGCTCACGGCGCTCGAGCCGGCGGTCGTCTGACGTGGACTTCGCCCCGCTCGCGCGCGCGCTCGACGAGGCGGTCGCCGCGGGCGCCTTTCCCGGGGCCGTCGTGCTGGTCTCGCGCGCGGGCCAGGTCGTCCATCACGCCGCCTACGGGTCCCGGAGCCTCGAGCCCGAGACGAGCCCGATGCAGCCGGACACGATCTTCGATCTCGCGTCGCTGACGAAGCCGCTCGCGACGACGACCGCGCTGATGCTCCTCCTCGCGGAGAAGAAGGTATCCCTCGACGACCGCGCGACCCGCTTCTTCCACAACTTCGGCGTGCACGGGAAGACGCACGTGACGTTCCGCCATCTGCTCGCGCACTGCTCGGGACTCGCCGGCTGGCGGCCGTACTACCGCGACGTCGAGCGCATCGAGCGCGAGGGACGGCTCAACTTCGTCGCGAGCCACGGCGCGAAGGAGTTCGTCTTCGAGCAAGTCCATCGCGAGCGGCCGGAGTACGAGCTCGGGGCGCGGAGCGAGTACAGCGACCTCGGCTTCATGCTCCTCGGCGAGCTCGTCGAGGTCGTCACGCGCGCGACCCTCGATCGATTCTGCCACGAGCGCATCTTCCGCCCCCTGCGGCTGCGGTCGACCGCATTCGTCGACCTGACGACGCTCCGGACGCGACGGCTGACGCCGGTCGAGGGCATGATCGCGCCTACGGAGCGGTGCCCATGGCGTGGCCGCGTGCTCTGCGGCCAGGTGCACGACGACAACGCCTACGCGATGGGCGGCGTTGCCGGTCACGCCGGGCTCTTCGCGAATGCCGCCGACGTCCACACGCTCGCCGCGCGTCTCCTTGCCTGCTGGCGCGGCGAGGACGAGTTCGTGCCGCCCGAGATCGTGCGCGAGTTCTGGACGATCGATCGGACCGTCCCGGGCTCGACGTGGGCGCTCGGCTGGGACACGCCGACGCCAGGCAGTTCGAGCGCCGGGAGCCGGGTGTCGTCGGGCGCCGTCGGCCACCTCGGCTTCACGGGGACCTCGCTCTGGATCGATCTCGGGCGGAGCGCGATCGTCGTCCTGCTGACGAACCGCGTCCATCCGCGGCGAACGAACGAGAAGATCCGCGACGTCCGCCCGAAGGTCCACGATGCGGTGTGGGAGGTGCTGGACGGATGAAGGTCCATCTGATCGCCGCGTGCGGCGTCGGCATGAGCGCGCTCGCAGGCCTGCTCCGCGCCGCGGGCCACGACGTGACGGGCTCGGACGAGCACGTCTATCCGCCGGCGAGCACGCTCCTCGAGGAGCTCGGCATCCCGGTCCATTCCGGCTGGGATCCGGCGCGGCTCGAGGGCGTCGACCTGGTCGTCTGCGGCAATGCGGTCCGGCGGACGAACCCCGAAGCCGAGGCGGCGGAGCGGCGTGGCCTCCGGATGACGTCGATGCCCGGCGCACTCGAGGAGATGTTCCTCGCGGGACGCACGCCGCTCGTCGTCGCCGGCACGCACGGCAAGACGACGTCGGCGGCGATGCTCGCGTGGGTCCTCGCACGTACCGGACGCGACCCGGGGTTCCTCGTCGGCGGCGTGCCGCGCGAGCTCGGTCGGAGCTTCGCGCTCGGCAGCGGCCGCTGGTTCGTGATCGAGGGCGACGAGTACGACTCCGCATACTTCGACAAGGGGCCGAAGTTCCTCCACTACCGGCCCGAGGTGCTGCTGCTGACGGCGGTCGAGTTCGACCACGCCGACATCTATCGCGACCTCGACCACGTGAAGGACGCGTTCCGGAAGCTGATCGCGATCTTGCCGCCGGACGCGACCGTCGCCGCGTGCGGCGATTTCCCGCACGTCGCGGACGTCATCGCGGGCGTCCGGGGAACCGTCCACCGCTTCGGGGTTGGTCCCGAGAACGAGTGGCGCATCACGGACCTCACGGACGACGGCACGACGCGGTTCACCGTCCGGCAGAAGGACCGGGCGATCTGCCGCGTGACGCTCCAGATCCCAGGGGCGATCAACGCACGGAACGCGGTCGGCGTGCTGCTGACGGCGGCGGAGGCGGGCGTCGGATTCGAGGAGGGCGCAGCGGCCCTCGCCGCGTTCCGCGGCGTCCGTCGACGGCAGGAAGAGGTCGGCACGGTCGGCGGCATCACGGTGATCGACGACTTCGCGCACCACCCGACCGCGGTCGCCGGGACGCTCGCCGCGCTGCGCCTCCGTTACCCGGGGCGCCGGCTGCGCGCCGTCTTCGAGCCGCGCTCGAACACGAGCCGCCGCCGCGTCTTCCAGGAGGAGTTCGTCGCCGCGCTCGGCGCCGCCGACGACGTGGTCCTCGCGGCGGTGTTCACGAAGCCCGGCGATCCGATCCCGCCGGCGGAGCGCCTCGCACCCGAGACGATCGCCGAGGCGCTGTCCGGGCGCGGCACGCCGGCCCGGACGATCGACGGCGTGCCGGCGATCCGCGACTACCTGGTCGGGTCGGGACAGGCGGGCGACGTCATCGTGATCATGTCGAACGGCGCGTTCGGGGGACTCCCGAAGCTCGTCGTCGACTCGCTCGCCGCTGCCGCCGCGTAGAGCTGTCGATAGACGCGGTAATTGCGGAGCACCGCCTTCACGTAGTCGCGGGTCTCGCGATAGCTGATCAGCTCGACGAACTCGTCGGGCGCGCGACCCGCGTAGCGACGCTCCCACTTCGCCACCGCGTCCTCGCCGCCGTTGTAGGCGGCGAGCGCCTTCGCGACGGAGCCGTCGTAGCTCGTGATGAGCCGGGCCAGGAGCTCGACGCCGAGGTCGATGTTGACCGCCGGATCGGTCAGCGCCGGTCGTCCCGGCGTCCGCGCCAGGCGGCGCGCCGTCGCGGGCATGAGCTGCATGAGCCCCTGTGCGCCGGCCGACGACACCGCGGCCGGCTCGAAGAGACTTTCCTGGCGGATGACGGCGAGCACGAGGAGCGGATCGACGGCGTGTACGCGCGCGGCTCTCTGGACGACGCCCCAGTACCCGAGCGGGTAGAGGTAGTCGCGCAGCGCGCCGTGCGAGCTCGCGTGCGCCGCGTGCGCGGCGCGGAGCGCGGCCCCGATCGCACCGATCGCGCGATACGCCTCGAGGACGCGCCGCCGCGGGACGTCCTTCGGGTCGATGGCGTCGATCTCGGTGCGAGCGAACCGCCGGAAGCCGAGGTCGGCGAGGACGCGCGCGCGCTCGGCGTGCGTGCCGGTCAGGTCCGCGGGGAAGACCGCCGGCGGCTCGGATGCGGGAGGCGTCCCGGCGGACGTGTCGCGGCCGAGCTCCCGCTCGGCGAGCGTCGCGTAGTACGACGTTGGATGTCGCTCGACGACGTGCGCGAGGAGAGCCTCCGCGTCGTCGCGGTGCGACAGACGCTCGAGGCTCCGCGCGCGCCAGTACTCGGCAGCGATCCGCCCGGGCGCGGGCCCCCGCTCGGTGAGTCGGCCGAATGCGCGCTCGGCGCCCGCCCAGTCGCCGGCGAGATAGAGGACCCACCCCGTCCGCCAGCGTGCGTCGGCGGCGGTCGGCGCGCGTGGAAAGAGCTCCGCGCTCCGCGCGTAGGACGTCTGCGCTTCCTGGTAGTGTCCCTGCTCCTGTGCGATGCGCCCGATCCCGTACAGCGCCTCGCCCGCGGGCGGGCTCGTCGGAAAGCGGCGGAGCGCTTCATGGAAGAGACGGAGCGCGCCCTGATCGTCGTCGGCGTTCCAGCGCCACCCCGCCGCGGCGACGAGCGCCTTCGCCGCGAGCGGATCCGACATCTCCTCCGCGAGCGCGAGGCACGTCGCCTCCGCCGCCGCATGGTCCCGGAGCGCGTGCTCCGCCTGGGCCCGCACCCAGAGGGCACGGGCACGCAGGGACGATTCGAGCTCGGTGCCGAGCGCCGTGGCAGCCTCGTCGCGCGCGCCGGCGGGGTCGCCCTCGCGAAGACGCATCTCGGCCTCGTCGACGGGGTCAACGACGACGTCGGGCCGTGCCCGCGCGACCCGTGCCATGAGGCGTCGCGCGCGGCGGGCCGCGAGCCCGCGCGGACGGGCACGGCGGAGCTCCCGAGCGGTATCGAAGGCCGCGGCGGCGTCGCCGAGCCGGAGCTGCACGTCGGCGAGGCGCAACATCGCCCGCGCCCAACGATCGCCGCCGCTCGGCAGGCTCGTCCGCGCCGACTGGAGCCAGTCGCGCGCGGCGGGGAGATCGTCGGCGGCCGCGACGAGCTCTCCGGTGAGGAGCCGCGCCGGCCCGATCCACACGCTGTCCGGGTGTGCGTCGAGGAGACGGCGCATCGTGTCGAGCGCCTCGGTCCGGCGTCCGCTCCCCGCCGCGGCCCGCGCCTCGAAATAGAGCGCGTAGTCCTCGAGTGCGGGATAGCGCCGCGCGGCCTCCGTCAGGAGCGTCGTTGCCTCCGTCGGACGGCCGCCACGGAGCGCAAATATCCCGGCGCCGAGAGGATCCGACGAAGGGCCGGAAGCGGGACCCGTCTGGCCGGATCGGCCGAGGGCGCATGCGGCCGCGACGAGAAGACAGCCGGCCCACCCCGGACCCCGCATACCCCGCGCTCGGGTACCACGCGGTTGGGAGTCCGGCAACTTGACGCGTGATGAGCTCCCGCTGCTTCGCCATCGTGAGCACGGTGTCCTTGACACCTCGCAGGCGCCCCCGGACCATGCGCGCCGTGCTCGTCCTCGCATCCGCGTCGCCGCGTCGGCACCAGCTGCTCGGCTGGCTCGGCATCGCCTACGAGGTCGACGCGGCGGACATCGACGAGCGCGCGGAGCCCGGGGAAGAGGCGCCGACGCTCGTCGCCCGTCTCGCACGCGCGAAGGCGGCCGCGGTCGGGGCGCGGCGGACGGCGGCGTGGGTCCTCGGCGCGGATACGATGGTCGAGATCGACGGGGCGATGCTCGGCAAGCCGGCCGACGCGCGCGAGGCCGCCGACATGCTCGCCCGGCTCGCCGGCCGGGAGCATCGGGTCGCGACCGGGTTCGCGCTGCTCGGTCCGGGCGGGCGCATGCGGGCGGAAGACGTCGTCGTCACGCGCGTGCGCTTCCGTCCGCTCGACGCGGAGACGATCCGGCGGTACGTCGCCAGCGGCGAGCCGGACGGCAAGGCCGGCGGCTACGCCATCCAGGGCTTCGGTGCTGGGCTCATCGATCGGATCGACGGCTCGTTCACGAACGTCATCGGCCTCCCGCTCGTCGAGGTGTGCCGGGCGCTCGAGGAAGCCGGCTTGCTTGGCGCCTGACGGGTCGATCGTCGCCGCGCTCGCTGCGGTCCGACGCGAAATCGATGCGGCCGCGCGGCGCGTGGGCCGCGATCCCGGATCGATTCGAATCGTCGCCGTGACGAAGACGTTCCCCGCGACCGTCGTGTCCGCGGCGCTCGCGGCGGGGCTCACGGACATCGGCGAGAACTACGTGCAGGAGGGGGTGAAGAAGCGGGCAGACGTCGGTGGGGTGGGGACGTGGCACCTGATCGGCGGGCTCCAACGGAACAAGGTCCGCGCGGCCGTGGCGTCTTTCGACGTCGTGCACACCGTCGACTCCGCCCGCCTCGCCGCCGCGCTCGCGAGCGAGACGGAGCGCGCCGGCCGTCGTCTTCCCGTCCTGCTACAGATCGCCGTCGGTGGCGAGACGACGAAGCGTGGCGTACCGCCGGAGGGTCTGCACGCCCTCGCCGAGAAGGTCCTCGGCTACCCCGCGCTCGCGCTCCAGGGGCTCATGACGATCCCGCCCGCTCCCGAGAAGCCCGAGTCCTCACGGCGCCACTTCCGGCTGGTCGCCGAGGTGCGCGACCGCACCCAAAACCGCCTCGGGGTTGAACTGCCCCACCTCTCTATGGGAATGAGTGACGATTTTACGGTGGCGGTTGAAGAGGGCGCGACGTTGCTCCGACTGGGGCGTGCGCTCTTTGGAGCTCGTGGTCTCGGCGCGAGTCGGCCCGGTTCTTCCGTAGGGGGAGACGGTTCATGAAGAAGATCGGCTTCGTGGGCGCCGGGAACATGGCAGGGGCCCTGATTCGCGGGCTCCTCCGGGCGGGGCATTACGACCCCGACGACATCTGGGCGAGCGACCCGGTGGACGTCCAGATCCGACGCCTGAAGCGCCTGCACCGGATCGAGGTGACGCGCGACAATCGGGCGCTCGTCCGCGGCTCGCAGACCATCATCCTCGCCGTGAAGCCGCAGAACATGGCCGCGGTCCTCGACGAGATCCGGGCGGAGGTCACGCCACGGAAGCTGTTCGTCTCGATCGCGGCCGGGTTCCCCCTCCGTCGGCTCGAGGCCGGGCTCGGCGGGCAGGCCCGGGTCGTGCGCGTCATGCCGAACACTCCGGCGCTCGTCGGGCGGGGCGTCTCGGTCGCGGTCGCCGGGTCGAAGGCGACCCCGGCCGATCTCAAGCAGACGCTGAAGCTCTTCAAAGCGGTCGGGGAGGCGGTGTCGATCACGGGCGAGGATCTGCTGGACGCGGTGACGGCGCTGTCGGGGAGCGGTCCCGCGTTCGTCTACCTCTTCGCCGAGTGTCTCATCGAAGGCGGCGTCCGGGGCGGCTTGCCGCAGAGCCTCGCCGCGCAGCTCGCCCACGCGACGATCGGCGGAGCCGCCGCGATGCTCTCCGAAAGCGGCCTCTCGTCGCGGGAGCTCCGCGAGATGGTCGTGTCACCCGGCGGCACGACGCAGGCGGGACTGACCACGCTCGAGACGCATCACTTCCGCGAGGCGATCATCGCCGCCGTCGAGACCGCGACGCGTCGCGCCCGCGAGCTCGCGGCCGCCTAGATCTCCATGGCGGAGTTCGTGCTGGGACGGATCGTCCTCGCCGTCGCGACGATCCTCGACAGCCTGCTCTCGCTCTACTTCTGGATCGTCCTCATCGCCGCGCTGCTGTCGTGGGTGAACCCGGACCCGCGAAACCCGATCGTCCGGTTCCTCTATGCGGTGACGGAGCCGGTCCTCTACCAGATCCGCCGCCGCCTGCCCTTCGTGTTCGCGGGCGGCATCGACTTCTCGCCGCTCGTCCTGATCCTCGCGATTCAGTTCACGAAGATCGTCCTGGTGCAGAGCCTCTACCGGCTGGCGTTCGAGATCACCGGCGGCGTGGCGGGCTCGCTCCATGCCGCCCTCTGAGGGGTGGCTGGCGCCGATCGCCGGCGGGACCCTGCTCCACGTATGGGTCGTCCCCGGTGCTTCGCGTAGCGGGATCGTCGGCGTCCACGGCGAGGCCCTCCGGGTCCGGGTGGCGGCACCGCCCGAAGGCGGCGCCGCGAACCGGGAGCTGCTCGTCGTGCTGGCCCGACACCTCGGCGTCCGCCCCGCCGATCTCACGCTCGAGGCGGGAGCGCACGGTCGGGAGAAACGCGTGCGCGTCCGCGGGCTTTCGGTCGGCGACGTCCGGGACCGCCTGGCCCCGATCATCTCCGTTGACAGGGCCGGGGACCGTCATTAGACCGGACGAGGATGCCGATTTACGAGTATCGCTGCGAGCAGTGCGGTGATTTCGAGGAGATGCAGCGCATCACCGACCCGCCGCTCTCGCGCTGTCCCAAGTGCAAGCGCAAGGTGCGACGGCTCATCTCGAGCACGAGCTTTCAGCTGAAGGGCAGCGGCTGGTACGTCACCGACTACGCCCGGGCGGGCGGCGGCAACGGCAAGGAGGCGTCCGGCGGCTCCGAGGCCAAGGCCGACTCCAAGGCCGAGACCAAGACCGAGAGCAAGTCGGACACCAAGCCCTCCTCCGGCACGAGCGAGAAGCCGGCCTCCTGAAGGCCGGAGCGACCGTCGTCGGGGTCGATACCGGCGGCACG
>DASRHG010000155.1:0-3402 GCA_035650655.1 Binatia bacterium
CGCATCCGCGACGGGCACAGCTTCACGACGCGCCGGGTGGTCGCGATCCAGCGCGGGCGGGCCATCTTCCACCTGTCGGCGTCCTTCCAGATCGCCGAGCCGGGCCCGGAGCACGAGCTGCCGATGCCCGAGGCGCCCGATCCCGAGACCCTCCCGAGCTACGCCGAGCGCGTGACGCCGTACCTGGCGCGCGTGCCGGAGGACGTCCGGCGGTGGATGACGCGCGACCGCCCGATCGAGGTGCGGCCGGTCGAGTTCGGCGACCCGTTCCGCCCGGCGCCGCGCCCGCCGCAGCAGCTCGTCTGGATCAAGACGAACGGCGCGCTCCCCGACCCGCTCCTCCTCCACCAGTGCGTCGTCGCGTACGCGTCCGACATGACTCTCCTCGACACGGCGACGCTCCCGCACGCGATCGCGTGGAACGACCCCGCGTACATGCTGGCGAGCCTCGACCATGCGATGTGGTTCCACCGTCCGTTCCGCGCCGACGAGTGGCTCCTCTACGTCCAGGAGAGCCCGGTCGCGCACGCGGCGCGGGGCTTCGTCACCGGCCGGCTCTACACGAAGGCGGGCCTGCACGTGGTCTCGGTCGCGCAGGAAGGCCTCCTGAGACCGCTCGCCCGGCGCTGAGGCGCGGCCCCGGTTTTCGCGTCGTTCTGCGAGGTTCGGGCCGGATATTGCGTCCGTGCAGTCCTTTCCCACACGCGCGGGTCGCCGGAGTGCGGGAACGCCCCTTGCTTTCGTCGGGCCCGATGGCGACCACCCGGCTCCGACGCGCGACCGCCGCCGCCGCGCTCCTCCTGACGGCCACCTCCCCCGCCACCGCCGCCCCCCGCGGGAAGATCCAACCGCACGGGCTTCCGTTCTCGACGCCCGCGGGCCAGCTGGGCGTCGAGTGCCACCCCGGACGGAACACGCTCACGTACCACGGCGGGGACCTCGTCGAGCATCCCGCCCCGTTCGTCATCTTCTGGGGACCCGAGTGGCAGACGGACGCGACGCACCAGGCGGTCGCCGGCCGCGTCCGCGCGATCCTCCAGCAGCTCGCCGGGAGCGGCTACGGCTGCTCGTGGCGGGAGTACGCCCTTCCCGGCAGCCCGATGGACGCGGGCAGCTACCTCGGCGACGAGATCGTCGCGACGCCGCCCGTGCAGCACGCCGGGGACGAGCTGACGGACGCCGCGATCCAGGCGCGCATCCTGACGGAGGTGGACGCGAGCCGCGCGCCGGCGCCGACGGACGACGTGATCTACGTCGTCGTGCCTCCCGCCGGCGTCCCGGTCCGCGCCTTCGGCCTGACCGGCTGCGGCGGCTCGAGCTTCTTCTTCTGCGCGTATCACGACAGCTTCCGTCGCCTGGCGGACGACCCCGACCGCTTCCGCTACGTCGTGCTGCCGTTCCCGTGCACGCAGGACGGCTTCACGTGCTTCTTCGACCCGGACGACTCGAGCGACCCCGCGACGCGCGCCGGCCGCTCGCTCGAGGCGCTCGCGTCGCACGAGGTCGCCGAGACGGTGACGGATCCCGACGCCCCGCCCGTCGGCGCGGGCGGCTGGTACGACGACCGGACCGGCGAGGAGAACGCGGACATCTGTGCGAGCTTCGGCTGCGAGGCCGAGATCGCCGCGGGCGGCGACACGTTCCTCGTGAACTCGCTCTGGTCGAACCTGGCGGGCGGCTGCGTCTTCGACGCGGCGTGCACGCCGCCCGTGCCCCAGTGCACGGATTTCGCGCCGGGCGTCTGCTCGCCCGGCGCCCGCTCGCCGCGCGGCTGCTCCCTCGAGTGGCTCGTCCACCCGAACCTCTCGCTCGGACGCGAGGGCCTTCCCGACACGAAGGTCGCGTGCGCCGACGGCCAGCCGTTCTGCGACGTCGACGGGGCGCCCGACGGCCGGTGCACGTTCCGGGTGGCCGTGTGCCTCAACAACACCGACCCGCGCCAGCGCTGCACGACCTCCCCGATCACGGGCGTCACGCTCGGCCGCCGGCTCTCGCGGATCACCGACCCGGCGGACCTCGCGAACGCGACGACGCTCCTCGCGGCGCTCGCCGGCGTCAACGGACCGGGCGGCGAGACGACGTCCGACACGGGCATCGCCTTCACGCCCGCGCTCGGGACGGCGGACGCGTGCACGGATTACTTCGACGTCGTCGTGCCCGCGAGCGCCCGATCGCACCGGCCCCGCGCGCTCAAGGTCGCCGTCCGGACGACCGGAGGGACGGTCCGCGCGAAGCTGAACCTCGTCTGCACCCCGACCTTCCCCTGAGGGAGGTCGGTCGGACCGGCGGGCCGGGGGGTTTGCACATTGCCCCCCGCGTTCAGCTATTCTGCACGCCCTCATGAGCCGGCCCACCCACATCGTGGCGGTCATCGGCGGCGCGACGGCCGGCGCCGAGGCCGCCGGCATCCTCGCCGACCACGGCGTCGTGGCGGTGGTGTTCGAGCAGAACGCGCGCCCGTACGGGAAGATCGAGGACGGCCTGCCCCGGTGGCACGTGAAGCTCCGGAAGAAGGAGTACGAGACGATCAACGCGAAGCTCGACCGCCCCGGCGTCGTGTTCGTGCCGAACACGAAGGTCGGGCGCGACGTCGACTTTCCCGCGCTCGTGCACGACTGGGGCTTCAGCGCCGTCCTCCTCGCCCACGGCGCCTGGCGCGACCGGCCCCTTCCGCTCGAGGGCGCCGACGCGTACGTCGGGCGCGGCCTCGTCTACCAGAACGCCTTCATCTACTGGTTCAACCACTTTCCGGAGCGCGGCTACGCGGGCCCGCGCTACGACGTCGCGGACGGGGCGATCGTCGTCGGCGGCGGGCTCGCATCGATCGACGTGCTGAAGGCGCTCCAGATCGAGACCGTCCGCCGCGCCCTCGCCGCGCGCGGCGTGGTCACGGACGCGCTCCACCTCGAGCACGAGGGCGTCGACGCCGTCCTCGCCGCCAACGGCCTCGCGTGGGACGCGCTCGGGCTCCGCGGCGCGACGCTCTTCTACCGCCGGCGCATCGAGGACATGCCGCTCGCCGACGTGCCGCCGGACGCCGACGAGGCCCGGCGGGCGAAGTTCGAGGCGGTCCGCCGGAAGATCCTCGAGAAGGCGATGCAGAAGTACCGCTTCCGGGTGCGCCCGCTCATGGTCCCGACGGGCCTCCTGGTCGAGGGCGACCGGCTGGTCGGCCTCCGCTTCCAGCGGACGCGCGTCGAGCGCGGGCGCCCCGTGCCGATCCCCGGCGAGGTCGAGGACGTCCGCGCCCCACTCGTCGTCAGCTCGATCGGCAGCATCCCGGAGCCGATGCGCGGCATCGAGCAGGAGGACGGGCTCTACCGCTGGGCCGACCCCGACCTCGGCCGGCTCCCGGGCTACGAGAACGTCTTCAGCACCGGGAACGTGGTCACGGGCAAGGGC
>DASRHG010000156.1:0-17646 GCA_035650655.1 Binatia bacterium
GAGCGCGAGCGCGGCGAGCGACCGCCAATAGGGCGGCTGCAGCACGGCGTCCCGGAAGTCGATCCGGCCGACCTCGACCGTCAATCGGCCGACGTGGATCGGGACGCCGCCCCCCTCGGGCGCCGGGGCCGTCGATGCGGCGAGCGACAGCGGGAAGATCGATTCCGGCGTTCGGTCGACGAGCACGTACGGCCACGCGAGGTCCGCGCGCGCGACGTCGAGCGACGGGGGATCGGTCCGCGCCTGCCGCACGGCGAGGCGGAGGCTCTTCCACGCGATCACGTTCTCCGGACGGTGGGGGTCGGGGGAGATCGTCTTCACGTCGTCCAGCTCGACGGTGCCGCTCGCTTCGAGGCCGTGCGCCGCCGAGCCAGCGACATCCACCTCTCCGGACGCCGTCGCGGACTCGAGCTCGACGGGCACGGCGGCGAACCGGGCGAGCGCCGGCACGGCGACGCGATCGAGCGCGACGTGCACGCTGGCGCCGAGGGGCGCCCGCACGACGTGTCCCCGGATCGCGACGCGGCCGCCGCTCGCGAGCGTGCCGTCGGCCGCGACGGGCAGGGGCGATTCGGGCGCTCCGACCGCGCCCACCTCCGCCCGGGCGACGGCGAGCGTGACCGGAGCGTCCGGTGCGCGACGGTCACGGTACTCGACGCGCGCGTTCGAGACCGTCGCCCCGGCGGCCTCGTACGTCCAGGCGGGCGCGGGCTCGTCCGCGGGCCCCGCCGCGCGCGACGCGAGGACGCCGGGAATCCCGATGCCGGCGTCCTCCCGCTCGACGACGAGATCGACGTCGCGGACACGAAGGGCCGACGCGACGGCGTGGCGCCGGACCAGGTCGAGCGCGAAGCGGGGCAGGGAGAGGGCGCCGACCCGCACACCGTCCCGGCCGTGGGCGCCGACGGCCAGCGCGCGGCCCGCGAGCCGGCCCCGCACGCGACCGTGGCGATGCCCGCCGTGGACCGCGTCGTCGTAGCGGACGGCGAGGTCGACGGTCCCGCGCACGTCGCGCGCGCCGCCGTCCGCGACGAAGCCGAGCGTGCGCGCGAGGTCCGCGCGCCGGGTCGTGACGGCGACGCGGACGCGGCGGCGGGCGGGGGCGGTCCGGACGCGGGCCGTGACGCGGAGTGGGCCGCGATCGAGGCGGCCGTTCGTCCGTCCGGCGACGACGACGCGCTCGGGCGAGACGGCGGCCGCGAGCGCCAGGCGCCGCAGGCGAAGCGCGGAGGTCGGGGCGCGCGGGCGCTCGAGCCGGACGACGAGATTCCTGGCCTCCGCGCGGTCGACGACGAGCGCCGGGAGCGGCGTGCCGTCGGCGCGGGCAGGCGGCTCCGCCTCGGCCGCCGGCACCGCGGGGAGCGGCAGCTCCCACCCGCCGGCGCCGGCCCGGAGCCGAATGCGGGCCGCGCGCAGCTCGAGCCCGCGCAGCCGAGGTTCGCCGCGGACGAGGTCCCACGTGCCGACGCGCGCGGCGATGCGACGGGCGCGGATGGCGGCCGGCCCGTGGTCGGCCGCGACGCGGAGATGCTCGAGCACCCACCATCCCGTGAGCGGGTTCCAGCGGAGCCAGCCGACGTCGACCCGCGTCCCGAGCCGCGTCGCGGCGCGCCGCGCGGCGATCTTGGCGGCGAGCCCCGGCGCGAGCGTCACGACGAGCACCGCGAGCGCGAGGACGCCGCCGCCGACGTTCCGCCTCGCGCGCCCCACGGCGCGCATCTACCGGGCGACGGCGGAGGTGTAAAGCGAGCATTGCGGCGAGCGGTGCGGCCGGCCTAGGATCGCGGGATGCGACACCCGACGCTCCTCGATCGCGACGACACGGTCCTGCTGCTCATCGACCTCCAGGAGGCCTATCGCCGCGTTCTCCCTGGCTGGGACGGCGTCGCGCGTGCGTGCGCGACCCTCGTGCGCGGCACGGCGGCGCTCGGGGTGCCGCTCCTCGTCACGGAGCAGTACCCGCGCGGGCTCGGGCACACGGCGCCCGAGGTGAGCGCGCACTTCCCACCCGGGCTCCCGATCGTCGAGAAGCTCTCGATCAGCTGTCTCGGCGCCGAATCGTTCGCCGAGCGGCTCGCGGCGACGGGCCGGCGTCAGGTGCTCGTCGCCGGCATCGAGACCCACGCGTGTGTGAGCCAGACCGTGCACGACCTCGTGGCGAACGGGTACCAGGTCCACGTCGCGCGCGACGCGACGTCGTCACGGCGCGCGGAGGACGTGGGGCCCGCGTGGGAGAAGATGCGCGCGGCGGGGATGCTGCCGACGTCGGCCGAGCAGGCGCTCCTGGAGCTCGTGCGGACGGCGGCGTCGCCGGACTGGAAGGCCGTGCAGCGGCTCCTCAAGGGATAGCGACCGCGCCGGCAGACCTTCCGTGTGCGCGAGGAGCGCGGCTCAGTGCTTGTGCTCGATCTTCTTCCCGTACGTGACTTCGCCCTTGTCGACGCGCAGCGAGAACCCGCACTCCGGGTTCGTGCACGCCCAGGCCTTGAAGATCACGGACGCGCCTTCCTGGCCGTAGTCCGACAACGGGATCAGGGTCCCGTTGTTGCATTTCTGGCACTTGGGAAGTTCCATCACCCCTCCTCCCGCCAGACCGGCCCCGGCCAGGTCGGACGCAGTCTGTTGAATGTAGAACGAAGGCCCGGACGTAATCAAGCACGTCCGGGCGGGCGGCCGCGGAGGAGTGCCCCCGAGAGGAATCGAACCTCTACCCCAGGCTCCGGAGGCCTGTGTGATATCCATTTCACCACGGGGGCGAGGGAGGACGCCGGTATCACATGCGCTGACCGCCGTCCACCCGGATCACCTGCCCGGTGACGAAGGACGACGCCTCGCTCGCGAGGAAGAGCGCCGCACCGACCACCTCGTCCGGCACGCCGTGGCGTCCGAGCGCCGTCTTCGCGATGGTCGACTCGTAGATCGAGCGCGACTCGAGGAGGGCGGCGGAGAACTGCGTGTCGAGGAGGCCGGGCGCGATCGCGTTCACGCGGACGCCGGACGGCCCGAGCTCCCGCGCAAGCACCTTCGTGAGCGCGTCGAGCGCGGCCTTGCTCACGCTGTAGGCGCCGAGGAGCGGGAACGGATCCGCGCCCGCCACCGACGACATGTTGATGATCGAGCCCCGCCCCTGGGCGACCATGAGCGGCGCCACGCGCTGGCAGAGGAGGAGCGCACCCGTCAGATTCACCTCGAGGATCTTGTCCCACACGGAGTCGGCGAGCTCGCAGACGGGTGCCATGGCGGGATTCGTGCCGGCGTTGTTGACCAGCACGTCGAGCCCGCCCCAGGCGTCCGCCACGCGGGCGACGAGCGCCTCGACGTCCACGCGCCGCCCGACGTGGCACGCGACGGGGAGCGCTTCGCCCCCGGCCGCCGCGATCTCGCGCGCGACGGCGTCGACGCCCTCCTGCTTGCGGCTCGCGAGCGCCACGCGGGCTCCAGCCTCGGCGAAGGCGAGGGCGATCGCCCGGCCGATGCCGCGGCTCGCGCCCGTGACGAGCGCGCGCCGCCCCGCGAGCGAGAAGCGGTCAGGCATGGCCTCGCACGTCACGGAGCATGGCGAGGAGCGCGTCGTGCAGGCGGCCGTTCGAGGCGGCGGTCTCCTCGGCCGAGAGCCGGTGCGGCCCGCCCGCGAAGTCGCTCACCCGACCGCCCGCCTCCTCGACGACGAGCCGAGCCGCCGCGACGTCCCACGGATGGAGCTTCCACTCCCAGAACGCGTCGAGGCGGCCGGCGGCGAGCCAGCAGAGGTCGAGCGCGGCGGAGCCGGTGCGCCGGACGCCCTGCGCCCGCCGCAGCCCCTCGAGAAAGAACGCGACGTAGAACTCGCCGCGCTCGCGCCGGTCGTACGGGAAGCCGGTCCCGAGGAGGGCGTCGTCCAGCCGGCCGACCGCGGACACCCCGATCGGCGCACCGTTCAGGCGCGCGCCGCCGCCGCGAACGGCGGTGAAGAGCTCCTCGCGCATGGGGTCGTAGACGAGGCCGAAGAGCATCTCCTCCTCGCGCGCGAGCCCGATGGAAACGGCGAAGTGCGGGTAGCCGTGGGCGAAATTCGTCGTGCCGTCGATCGGGTCCACGTACCAGCGGTGCGGATCCGACCCGGGACGCGGCGGCGACTCCTCGGCGACGATGCCGTGCGTGGGGAACGCCGCAGCGATCGCATCGACGATCAGCCGCTCCGCCTCGCGGTCGACGGCGGTCACGAGATCGACGGCCGACTTGAGCTCGAGCGCGTGCTGCTCGCGATAGCGGGCCCGGACGAGCGCCCCGGCGCGCGCCGCGGCCGCGTGCGCGACGCGTTCGAAGGCGAGCACGCGGCGGTTCTGCCACAGCTCGCCCGCGGGGGCAATCGACGGTGTCGGAACCCCTCGATCTGGTTGACATCACGAGGAGCAAAACCTAGCATGCCGGTTTCTCTGGGGGCGGCCAGGCTGCGCCTTGGGCGGTCGCCAAGCTGGTAAGGCACCGGACTTTGGATCCGGCATCGAAGGTTCGACTCCTTCCCGCCCAGCGCGCGGGAACTGCACTCGACGGGTGAAGGACGAGGTCAAGATATTCGCGGGCAGCTCGAATCGCCCGCTCGCGACGGCCATCTGCCGCGAGGTCGGGGTACCGCTCGGGCGCGCGGAGATCGGCCGCTTCAGCGACGGCGAGGTGCAGGTCGAGATCGCCGAGAACGTGCGCGGCGGCGACGTCTTCGTCATCCAGTCCACGTGCCGGCCGACGAACGACAACCTGATGGAGCTGCTCCTCATGCTCGACGCCTTCAAGCGGGCGTCGGCCAAGCGCATCACGGCGGTCATCCCGTACTACGGCTACGCGCGCCAGGACCGGAAGGTCGCGCCGCGCGTGCCGATCAGCGCGAAGCTCGTCGCCGACCTCATCACGACGGCCGGCGCCTCGCGCGTGCTCACGCTCGACCTCCACGCGGGCCAGATCCAGGGCTTCTTCAACATCCCCGTCGACAACGTCTACGCGACACCCGTCCTGCTCCAGTATCTCCAGGAGCGCATCGGGGGCCGGCCCGTCACCGTCGTCTCGCCCGACGCGGGGGGCGTCGAGCGCGCGCGCGCCTTCGCGAAGCGCCTCGGCGCGAACCTCGCCATCATCGACAAGCGCCGCACGCGCGCGAACGAGGTGGCCGAGATGCACATCATCGGCGACGTCGACGCCCGCGTCGCCGTCATCGTCGACGATATGGTGGACACGGGGGGCACGCTCTGCGCCGCGGCCGACGCCGTTCGCAAGGCCGGCGCGCCGACCATCCTCGCGTGCGCGACCCACCCCGTTCTCTCCGGCCCCGCCATCGCGCGCCTGGAGCGCTCGAACATCGACGAGCTCATCGTCACCGACACGATCCCGCTCTCGCCCCAGGCGGAAGGTCTCGCCAAGATTCGCAGGCTCTCGGTCGCCCCCCTCCTCGGCGAGGCGGTGCGCCGCACCCACGAAGAGGACTCCATCTCGAGCCTCTTCATCTGAGGAACGCTTCATGGAAACGGTCGAGATCACCGTCGCGCGCCGCGAGGGCGTCGGCAAGGAGAAGGCGAAGAAGCTCCGCCGGGCGGGCACGGTCCCCGGCGTCATCTACGGTCCGAAGCGGAAGGCGACGACCGTCGGCGTCCGCGCCGACGAGTTCGAGGCGAAGCTCACGCACCTCGAGGGCTCGCACCTGATCCGCGTCCGCGCCGACGGTGACGCGGAGCTGAACGACCGCATGGTCCTCGTCCGCGAGATCCAGCGCCACCCGGTGTCGGGAGAGGTGCTGCACGCGGACTTCTACGAGGTCGACCTGACGGAGCGCCTCGTCGTCTCCGTCCCGCTGCGCTTCGTCGGCAAGGCCGAGGGCGTCGTCGCCGGCGGCATCCTCCAGCCCGTCATGCGCGAGGTGGAGGTCGAGTGCCTCCCGACGGAGATCCCGGAGGTCTTCGAGGTGGACGTGACGAGGCTCGGCATCCACGACGCGATCCACCTGGCCGAGCTCACGCTGCCCGAGGGCGTGACGCTCGTCGGTGACGGCTCGCAGACGCTCGTCACCGTGCTGCCGCCGACGGTCGAGGAGAAGAAGCCCGAGGTGGCGGCCGAGGCAGTACCGGCCGAGGGCGCGCCCGCGGCGGAGGGCGC
This sequence comes from Binatia bacterium, assembly GCA_035650655.1. Classification (GTDB taxonomy): domain Bacteria; phylum Desulfobacterota; class Binatia; order DP-6; family DP-6; genus DASRHG01. The sequence goes on from DASRHG010000156.1 coordinate 6,121, forward strand.
GGCGGCGCCCGCCGCCGAAGCGGCGCCGGCGGCCGGCGCGAGACCCGCGCCCGGCGGCGGCAAGAAGGGCGGAGGCGAGGGGTCGTGAGTGTGGGTGCTCGTCGGGCTCGGCAATCCGGGTGCGCGCTACCGGCGCACACGGCACAACGTCGGCTTCCGCGTCCTCGACACGGTCGCGGCGCGCTTCGGGGTGGAGATCGCTCGTGAGGCGCACCAGGCGCTCCTCGCGGAGACGCGGCGCGACGGCGAGCGCGTGCTCCTCGTGAAGCCCCAGACGTTCATGAATCTGTCGGGCAACGCGGTCGGGAGCCTCGCGCGCTACTACCGCTTCCCGCTGGACCGCCTGCTCGTCGTCCACGACGACGTCGACCTGCCCGTCGGGCGCCTCAAGCTCCGGGCCGGGGGCGGCACGGGGGGCCATCGGGGCATCGAGTCGCTCACGGCCGCGCTCGGGGATCCCGGGTTTCTCCGGCTGAAGGTCGGCGTCGGCCGCCCGCCCGCCGGCCGCACGGCGGTGGAGTGGGTCCTCGCGCCGGCCACGGGCGAGGAGGCGGAGCGCCTCGGGGCGGCCGAGGAGCGCGCCGCGGGGGCGCTCGAGCTCGTGCTCGCCGAGGGCCCGGCGCACGCAATGAACCGCATCAACCAGAGGGAGGCAGTGCATGGCGGATCGCCGCTATGAGACCCTCGTCCTGATCCACCCCGACCAGGGCGAGGCCGGCGCGAAGGAGCTGGCACAGCGCTGGAAGGCGCTCATCGAGGAGCAGGGCGGCACCGTGAGCCAGGTGCAGGAGTGGGGGCTCCGCGACCTCGCGTACCTGATCGCGAAGCAGCGGCGCGCCTTCTACGTGCTGTACGAGTACCGGGCGACCCCGAAGGCCGTCGCCGAGATCGAGCGCAACCTCCGCCTCGCCGATCCGGCCCTGCGCTTCGTCACCGTTCGCCAGGCCGAGAACGCGCCCCCGGCGCCCGAGCGGCCGGCGCGCCGTCCCGAGCGCGAGGAGTCGGAGTTCGAGGGTGACCTCGAGGCGATGGAGGAGGTGTCCTGATGGCCGACAAGGGCGAGCGCCGGGGCGGAAAGGGCGAGGCGCGCACCTTCCGCCGGCGCGGCATGGGGCGCCGCAAGGTCTGCCGCTTCTGCGCCGACAAGTCGATGGTGATCGACTACAAGGACACCCGCGCCCTCGGGAACTTCCTCTCCGAGCGCGGCAAGATCATTCCGAGCCGTATCACCGGGAACTGCGCGCGCCATCAGCGTCAGCTGACGACCGCCATCAAGCGCGCGCGCACGGTCGCGCTCTTGCCGTACACGACGGCGTATCCGTGAGGAGCTGAGCCATGGCAGTCGAGGTCATTCTCCGCGACGACGTCCCACATCTCGGGAAGATCGGCGAGGTGGTGCGCGTGAAGCCTGGGTACGCCCGCAACTACCTCTTCCCGCGCGGGCTCGCCGTCGAGGCGAGCCGGAAGAACCTGCGCGTCCTCGAGCACCAGAAGCGGGTGATCGGTGCGAAGGCCGAGCGCGAGAAGAAGGCTGCGGACTCGGTGGCGGCACGCATCGCGGGACTCAAGCTCCTCGTGAAGGCACGCGCGGGCGAGGACGGCCGGCTCTTCGGCTCGGTCACGAACCTCGACGTCGAGCGGCTGCTCGCCGAGAAGGGCGTCACCGTCGACCGGCGCCGGATCGACCTCGAGGAGCCGCTCAAGCAGCTCGGCACCTTCCCGATCGTCGTCCACGTCGGCCGCGACGTGCGCGCGACGGTCGAGCTCACGATCGAGGCGGAAACGGACTGAGCAGGGCGCCCGCGGGGTGCAGCCGGCCGGGTGCGAGTCCCGACTGGCGAAAAGTCTACGCGTGTAGACTCTCGCACCTAGAAAGCAAGCCGCTCCGGCCCCGGACGCCCGCCCGCCGCCGGGGCCGGCACGCGACGGCGGCGACCCCCGGCGCCGGCGGCTTGCCCCGCCGGGGCACGCGGAGTAGACCCTGGCCTCGCCGATGCCGAGCCGGGTCGACTTCGAGGCGCGCGAGGCCGCGGCGCTCGCGCCGTACGCGATGCGGAGCCGCGACTCGCGGGGACGGCGGCATCCCGAGCCCGAGCACGCGTTCCGCATGGTCTTTCAGCGCGACCGCGACCGGATCATCCACTCCTCGGCCTTCCGCCGCCTCGAGTACAAGACGCAGGTCTTCGTGAACCACGAGGGCGACTACTACCGGACGCGGCTCACGCACACGATGGAGGCCGCGCAGGTGACGCGGACGCTCGCCCGGGCGCTCGGGCTCAACGAGGACCTGGCGGAGGCGGTCGCGCTCGCGCACGACCTCGGCCACACGCCCTTCGGGCACGCCGGCGAGCGGACGCTCGACCGCCTGATGGCCGCCCACGGAGGCTTCGAGCACAACGCGCAGAGCCTCCGCATCGTCGACGTGCTCGAGGAGCGCTATCCGTCCTTCCGCGGGCTCAATCTCTCGTGGGAGGTGCGCGAGGGCATCGTCAAGCACTCCACGCGCTACGACCGGCCGCCGGTCGCGGAGTTCGACGCGTCGCTCGCGCCGTGCCTCGAGGCGCAGATCGTCGATTTCACCGACGAGATCGCCTACAACGCCCACGACATCGACGACGGGCTCAAGTCGGGCATGCTCGACGCCGGCGAGCTGCGCGAAGGGGCCCGCCTCTGGGCGGAGGCGATCGACGGCGTGCGCCGCGCGGCCCCGGCCGCGCCGGACCACGTGCTCCACTACCAGGCCGTCCGCCGCATGATCGACCGGATGGTGACGGACCTCGTCGACTCGCTCCTCGTCCGGCTCCGGGCCGAGCGCATCGACAGCGTCGACGCCGTCCGTCGCGTGAAACCGCGGCTGGTCGAGTTCTCGCCCGAGATGACGGCGCGGAACCGGGAGCTCAAGGCCTTCCTCTACGAGCGGCTCTACACGCACCATCGCGTGACGCGGATGACGCAGAAGGCCGATCGGATCATGACGGCGCTCTTCGAGGTCTACATGGCCGAGCCGCGCCAGCTCCCGCCGCACGTCACCCGGCGCGTACGCGAGGACGGCGAGCCGGTCGCCCGCGTGATCGCGGACTACATCGCGGGGATGACCGACCGCTTCGCGCTCGAGGAGTACAAGAAGCTCTTCGACCCCTACGAGCGCGTCTGAGGCTCAGCAGCACCCCCGTGGGCGTGTGCCAAGCGGGGCGCCCGGCCCGCATTCCGGGAGCGGAGCCTATACGCCGCCGGCCGCCGTCCACGCGATCCGGCACGTCGTCTCCTCACAGTCGTAGGCGGTGAGCCGCTCTAGGCATCGGAACCGTCGCCGAGGCCCGCGGCGGGCGGGGCCGTCGGGCGCCACGCCGCGGCGTATTCGGCGAGGACGCGCGTCGCGACCGCGTCCCAGGTCGGAAAGCGGCGCGCGGCGGCGGCAGCCGCCCGCCCGAGCGCCCGAGCGCGCGCGGGCGACGCGGCGAGCGCGGTCAGTGCCGCGCCGAGCGCCCGTGGATCCTCGGGCGGGACGATGAGCCCCGTCTCTCCGTCGACGAGCTCGGGCGGCAGCCCCGGGATCGCCGCCGTCACGAGCGGGGCGCCGGCGAGCATGGCCTCCAGGCAGACGAGCGGGTGCCCTTCGAAGCGCGAGGGCATGGCGACGACCGCGGCCCCGCGGAGGAGGCCCGCGACCGTCGCGCGCGGGACGGCGCCCAGGAACTCGACGCGGTCCCCGACGCCGCGCGCCGCGGCCCGCCGCGCGAGCCGCTCGCGCTCGGGCCCGTCGCCAGCGAGCACGAGATCCAGGTCGGTCGCCGGGAGCGCGTCGATCAGGAGGTCGAAGCCCTTCTGCTCGGCGAGGCGGCCGACGCCGAGCACGAACGGCCGCGCCCGCGCGATCGGCGCCACCTCGAGGAACTCCTCCGGATCGACGCCGTTCGGCACGACGACCACGCGGTCCGCTGCGCTCGGAAGCGCCTGCCGCGCGTACTCGGCGACCGCGGGCGAGACGGCGATCACCCGCCGGCTCGCGCGCAGGAGGAGGCGCGTGAGGGCCGGGCTCTCCGGCCCGTCCGCGGTGCGTGCGCCGTTGTGGAGGTGCAGCACGATCGGGACGCGGCGCGCGGCCGCGATCGCGGCGAGATAGGGGGCGTGGAACTTCGAGCAGTGGGCCGCGACGACGTCGGGCCGGATCGCCCCGAGCTCCCGCACGAGCCGCCAGACGCTGCGCGGGAAGCGCCGCACGAAGCGCCGGTGCGCCGTGAGCCCCGCGCCCCGGTGCGGTGTCCGCGGGAGGAGCAGCCGGACGAGCGCCGCGTCCGTCGCTGGATCCCGGGTCCGGCCGGGCGCGAGCGCGGCGTACCAGCGGGCGATGACCGTGATCTCGTGTCCGCGCCGGAGCATCTCCCCGGTGAGCCGCTGCGCGACGAGGCGGACGCCCCCGAGGTCCTCGTAGTGGGGGCAGTAGACGGCGAGCCGCATGCCGGTCGTCACTCGACGTAGCCGAGCGCGCGCAGGCGGGCCTCGACCTCCGCGCGCTCGGCCGCGCTCCGGTACCCGTCGCCGTCCGCCGGCGCGGGGTCGACGTCGGGCTCGCTGCGGACGGGGAGGGCGGCGCGCGCTTCCGGCGTGAGGAGCCCGACGAGCGGCGCCTCGTCCATGCCGTCGGGAACGGGCAGGCCGAGGAGGACGAGGATCGTCGGCGCGAGCGCCGCGAGGGGCGCCGCCGCCGTGCGCCCGCGGCGGGCGATGCCGGCGCCCGCGAAGACGTAGAGGCCGGCCGGGTCGTGCGCGCCGGCGAAGGGCCAGACCGCGTCGACGAACGGCCCGAACACCGCCCGCGCGCGCAGCTCCGGGCGGACCCCGTCGAAGCGGAGCCCGTGGCGCGGCGCCGTCGTCAGCACGAGGTCGGGCGCGAGCGCCGTGCAGGGGCCCTGGTAGACGTCCTCGCGGCGGGCGACCAGCTCGAAGACGGGCCGCCCGCCCTCGGTGAGCGCGGCGAGCCCGTCCGCGATCTCCTCGCGGAGCCGCTCGTACTCGGCGCCGGGCGCGACGCGGCCCTCGGGCTGCCGCCCCGCGAGGTTGAGCCACACGCCGGCGCTCCGCGCCTCGATCACCTCGCACCAGGCGCGCGTGCGGCCCCAGTCGACGGCGGCATCCACGGTGTCCCAGCGCGCGCGGAGCCGCGCCGGGAGCCGGCGCACGAGCCGCCGCCGGAGCCGCCAGCCGCGGCGGGCGCGCAGGTAGCCCGCGTCCACGAGCCAGCGGTTCACGCGGACGAGCCGCGTCGGGGCGGGCCCGAAGCCGTGATCGGAGACGAGCACGACGGCGGTGTCCGGCCCCGCCGCGCGGACGAGCGCGCCGATGCCGGCGTCGAGGAGCCGGTAGACGGGCCGCGCCGCCGCCGCGATCTCCGCCGCGACCGCGGGGTCGACGTCCCCGGGCGCCCCTCCGCAGAGGTAGTCCCAGAAGAAGTGCTGGATGCGGTCCGGCTCGTAGAAGACCACGCCGAGGAGGTCCCACGGCCGCTCGCGCACGAGCCGCTCCGTCACCGCGATCCGGCGCTCCGCGAGCCGGCGGAGGTGGTCCAGGTACTCGAGGCAGCGGGCGCGATAGTCGGGCGCGCTGCGGACGAGGCGCCGCGGCGGCTCGATCGCGATCTCGTAGTCGGGGCCGAGGAGGTCGCGGACGTCGGGCGGCCAGGCGATGTCGGTCGCGCCCGGCGGCGCGAGGAGGCACGCGACCATGAACCCGTTCACCGGTCGGACCGGCCACGCGGGCGGTACGTTGACGGCGCCAACGGGGCGGCCGGCCGCGCCGACGATGTCCCAGAGCGTCCGCGCGCGGAGCGACTGGGCGGTCACGAGGTCGCCGCTCGCGTAGCCGTGTGCGGCGAGGGCGCGGAAGCCGAAGATGCCGTGCTTGCCGGGGTTCTTGCCCGTGACGAACGTCGCCCACGCCGGCGGCGTGAGCGCGGGGACGGTCGACGTGAGCTCGCCGTGGCAGCCAGCGTCCATGAGGGCGGCGAGCTCCGGCAGCTCGCCCGCCGCGACCCACGGCGCGAGGAGGCGGAAGCTCGCCCCGTCGAGCCCGATGACGAGGACGCGCCGCGGGACGGCGCTCATGATGCCGCCGCCCGTGCGCCGAGCGCGAGCACCTCCGCGCAGAGCGCCAGGTACGCGCGCCCGACCGCGTCCCAGGTGTGCTCGCGCGCGACCTTCGCCCGGCCCCGCGCGGCGAGCGCGGCGGCGGCCGCGGGCGCGTCGAGGAGCCGGCCGAGCGCCGCCGCGAGCGCGGCCGCGTCGTCGGGCGGCACGAGGAGCCCCGTCTCGCCGTCGGCGACCAGCTCCGGGATGCCGTTCACGCAACTCGCGACGACGGGCCGGCCGGCCGCGAGCGCCTCGACGCAGACGAGCGGCAGGCCCTCGAAGCGCGAGGGGCAGGCGACGACCGCCGCGCCGTGGAAGAGGGCGACCGTCGTCGCGCGGTCCGTCGCGCCGAGGAAGCGGACGCGGGACGCGACGCCGCGCGCGCCGGCCAGCGCCTCGAGCGCCGCGCGCCGGCTGCCGTCGCCGGCGAGGAGGAGGTCCACGTCGGCGCGCGGCAGCCGGGCGAGGGCGTCGATCAGGACGTCGAAGCCCTTCTGCATCTCGAGCCGGCCGACGCCGAGGACGTAGGGCCGCGGATGCGGGAACGGGGCGCCCCCGGCCAGCTCCGCCGGGTCGTAGCCGTTCGGCACGAGCCGCACGAGCCCCGCGCCCGCCGCGCGCGCGTACGCCGCGGCCTCGGCGGAGCAGGCCCCGACGCCGTCGGCCGCGCGCACGAGCATCCGGAAGAGCCCCGGGTTCTCCGGCATCCCGGGCGGCACGTGCGCCTCCTGGAGGCTCAGCACCTGCGGCACGCCGGTGAGGCGCCGGACGGCCGCCACGTAGGGCGCGAAGCGGCGCACGCAGTGGACGCTCACGAGATCGGGGGCGGCGCGGCGGACGGCCCGGACGAGCCGCACGATGGCCGCCGGGAACCGGCGCCCGAAGTGCCGCACGCGCCACCACTCGCGCGCCCGCGCGGGGAAGGGGTAGAGCGGGACGGCGGTCGCCGGCACGGGCGCCCCGCCGGCGTCGCCGTCGACGATCGCCACGGCCTCGTGCCCGGCCGCGCGCGTCGCGCGGGCGAGCGCGTCCACGATCAGCCGGGTGCCGCCCATGGTGGCGTAATGCGGGGAGAAGAAGAGGACTCTCACGCGTGCCGCCGGCGGCGGCCCTCTGTCATACCGGCCGAAGTCCCGGAGGGCAATTGCCGCCCCGCGCGGCCTCCCCGAGCACGTCGAGGTACGCGCCGGCGACGTCGGCCCAGGCGAAGCGCTCGCGCGCGACGGCGCGCGCCCGCTCGCCGAGCCGCCGGCGCCGCTCGTCGTCGGCGAGGAGGGCCGCGAGCGCGCTGGCGAGCGCGGCCGGGTCCTCCGCCCCGACGAGGACGCCCGTCTCGCCGTCCGTGACGGCGTCCGGGATCCCGTCGACGGCGGCCGCGACGACCGCCGCGCCGCTCGCCATCGCCTCGAGGCAGACGAGGGGCAGGCCCTCCCAGCGCGACGGGCATGCGACGACGCACGCGCCGCGGTACAGGGCGGCCGCGCGGGCCTCGTCGACGGCCCCGAGGAAGCGCACGCGGTCGCCGAGGCCGAGGCGGGCCGCGGCGGCCTCGAGGGCAGCGCGCTCGGGACCGTCGCCTGCAATCAGGAGGTCGACGCCGTAGGCGGCCGTGCCGAGCCGTGCGAACGCGTCGATCAGGAGGTCGAAGCCCTTCTGCGGCGTCAGGCGGCCGAGGGCCAGCACGTACGGGCGGCGGTGCGCGAACGGCGTCGCCGTGGCGAAGCGGCCGGCGTCGACGCCGTTCGGCACGATGCGGACGCACGGCGCGACCTCGGGCGCGAGCACGACCGCGCTCGCGGCGAGCGAGCGGCTGCACGCGACCACGCGCGCGGCGCGTCGGAGCGCGAGGCGGAGGGCGCGCGGCGTGGCGGTGAAGACACCGCCCGCCTCCCGCCCTTCGAGCGAGAGCACGACGGGCACCGCGCCCGCGAGCCCGGCCACGTACGGCGCGAACGTCGAGACGGCGAGCGTGAGCACGACGTCCGCCCGGGCCGCGCGCGCGACGCGGCGGAGCCCGAGGATCGTCGGCACGACCGCGAGCGCGAACCGGAGCTGGCGCCCGAGCGGCCGCCAGCGGCGCGGCACGCCGCGCAGCTTCCGCCGGACGACGGGCGGGACGGCGTCGGGCGTCGAGGCCGCCGCCCGGCCGCGTGCGAGGACGACGACCTCGTGGCCGCGCGCGCGGAACTCGGCCGCGAGCCGCTCGGCCTTCCGCTCGATGCCGCCGATCGCGCCCCAGCCGGGGCAGAAGACGAGGATGCGCATCACCCGGCGACGAGGGCCTGCACGCGCTTGCGCGCGAGGCGGGCGGTGACGCGGAGAACGGCGAGGCGCGCCGCCCATGCGCGGCGGGCGATCTCGGGCTCGAGGCCCGGCCGGCGGAGGAGGTCGCCGACGAGGACGCGAAGGGCGCGGGTGAGCGGCCGCCAGGCCTCGACCATCGCCCCGAGGTGCGGCCGTCCCGGGGGCGCGAGGAGCCGGCAGACCTCGAGCAGCGCCTTCGCGTCGCTCACGATCTCGGGACGCGCGAGGACGGCGGCGTGGAACTCCTCGCCCGCGGCCCGCCGCTCGCCGGCGCGCCAGTAGTCGAGGGCCGCCCGGAGGTGGGCGTGGTGGTACGCCTCGCGCTCGCGGGCGCGCACGGCCGCCGGCAGGTGCGGGTCGGCGAAGACCGCGCGCAGCACGGCGATCCGGTTCGTCGCCCGGCGCTCGGCGCCGCGCCGGTGGCGCTGCTCGTCGTGGAGCCGGTACTCGAAGAGCGGCGCGTCGACGCAGGCCCAGCGCGCGCCGTGCCGCGCGAGGCGGAGCCAGAGCTCCCAGTCCTCCGCGCCGCGGAGCGCCTCGTCGAAGCCGCCCGTCTCGGCGAGGAGGCTCCGGCGGACCATCACGGCCCCCAGGAAGACGAAGTTCGCGATGACCAGCTCCGCGAGCACGTCGCCCTCGTGGCGCGGCCACGCGACGGGCGGGAAGGGTCGGCCCTCGGCGTCGATGAAGCGCCAGCCGGTGTAGACGACGCCCGCGTCCGGGTGCGCGTCCAGGACCGCCGCCTGGCGCGCGAGCTTCTCCGGTGTGAAGCGGTCGTCGTGGTCGAGGAAGGTGACGTAGACGCCGCGGGCGGCGGCGAGGCCGGCGTTGCGCGCGGCGCACACGCCGCGGTTCGCCTGGCGGAGGTAGCGGATGCGGTCGCCCCAGCGCGCGACGAGGGCGGGCGTGTCGTCGGTCGAGCCGTCGTCGACGACGATCGTCTCGACGGCGGGATGCGTCTGCGCGAGGACGCTCTCGACGGCCTCGGCGAGGAGGCGCGCCCCGTTGAAGGAAGGGATGACGACGCTGACGAGCGAGGGGCTCGCGCGTCCGTCCGTCACTTGAAGATTATCGCCGCGCCCGGCGTCTCGCGCGCCGCCCCGAGAGGGCCCGGGGGCTCGCCGGCGGAGCCGTCGCTCGCGGCGGCGAGACGCGTGCGGTTGCGGGTGCTGCGCCAGTCGACGCGCGGCATGATGACGTCGGTGCGCACCCGGTCCCGATGCTCGATCGCGATGTTCAGGAGCGAGTCGAGCAGCGACTCGGAGAGCGCGTGCGGCTCGAGCCCGAGGTCGAGGAGGCGCGTGTGGACGGCGTTGTAGTAGTGCTCCTCCTTCTCGACGCGCGGGTTCGGGAGGTGGCGGATCTCGACGCGGAGCCCGAGCTTCTGGCCGGCGTGCCGGACCTTCTCGGCGAGATCCGCGATCGAGAAGCGCTCGGTGAACTGGTTGAAGACGCGGTATTCGCCGGCGCGCGGGGGATTCAGGAGCGCGAGCTCGATGCAGCGCACGGTGTCGCGGATGTCGAGGAAGCCGCGCGTCTGCCCGCCGCGGCCGTACACCGTGAGCGGATGGCCGATCGCCGCCTGGACGCAGAAGCGGTTGAGCGCGGTGCCGAACACCTCGTCGTAGTCGAAGCGGTTGACGAGCCCCGGATGGCGCGCGAGCTCGTCGGTCATCGTGCCGTAGACGACGCCCTGGTTCAGGTCGGTCGCGCGCAGGCCCCAGATGCGGCAGCAGAACATGATGTTGTGCGAGTCGTGGACCTTCGAGAGGTGGTAGAAGGAGCCGGGCTGCTTGGGGAAGGGGAGGACGTCCTTCCGGCCCTTGTGCTCGATCTCGATGAAGCCCTCCTCGATGTCGATGTTCGGCGTGCCGTACTCGCCCATCGTGCCGAGCTTCACGAGGTGGCAGTCGGGCCGGAGCTCCTTGAGCGCGAAGAGGAGGTTCAGGGTGCCTGCGACGTTGTTCGTCTGCGTGAAGACCGCGTGCTCGCGGTCGATCATGGAGTAGGGCGCCGAGCGCTGCTCGGCGTAGTGGACGACGGCGTCGGGCTCGAAGGCGGCGAGCGCGTCGGCAGTGGCGGCGTAGTTCGTGAGATCGGCGGCGAAGACGGGGATCGTCCGGCCGGAGAGCTCGCGCCAGAGGGCGACGCGGTCGTGGAGCGGCCGGATGGGGGTCAGCGTCTCGACGCCCAGCTCGTGGTCCCAGAGGCGCCGCGCGAAGTTGTCCAGGATCCCGACCTCGTGGCCCCGCGCCGAGAGATGGAGTGCCGTCGGCCAGCCGCAGTAGCCGTCGCCCCCGAGCACGAGCACACGCATTACGACCTCCTCACGGGATGGGGTAGGACCCGCGGCGCGCGCGGGATGCGATACACCGCAGGGGTAGACCCCACGCGGGACGTACCCGGAGCGACGACGTGGAATTTTGGCGGCTTATAGCGGAAGAAGCGGGGCGAATCCAGGCGCACGGACGACGCCCGGGGTCGAGCGTCCCTAGTGCTCCCTAGTGCAGCGCGAGGAAATTGCGAGAAGCTCCGGTCCTCTGCCACGACGTCGACGGCTGCTGCTCGGTGCCGATCACGGTGGCCGCCGGAGGCCCGGCGAGGGCGCCCGTCAGGATCGCCACGGCCCGACTGACCGCAGGAGATCCTCGTGGTGGCTCGCACCCAGGCCCTTCACCATCAGCAGGTTCCGCCGAGCGCGTTGAGAAGGTGCGCCCCTTGACGGGCCGGTGCCGCTTCTCTAAGCGCGTTCGCGGAGGTGCGTAATGCGGGTGCTACGGCTGATCCCCACGACTGCGATCCTCTCGGGCGTGCTCGCGACTACGGCGGTCGCCGCCTTGCTTTGCGAGAAGAAGTCGGGCGCCATCTTCGTGCGCCCGAGCGGATGCAAGAAGAAGGAGACGGCGATCGATCCGGCGGCGCTCGGCCTGCAGGGACCCCCCGGCGCGAAGGGCGACGTGGGCGCTCCCGGCACGCCGGGCGCGCCTGGAACCGCCGTCGCCTACGCGCACGTGAACGCGGACGGCACCGTGGACGCCGCCAACTCGAAGAACGTGACCAGTGCGAACGTTTCGCTGGACACGCTGGTGGTGTCCTC
>DASRHG010000157.1:0-9992 GCA_035650655.1 Binatia bacterium
GCGTAGCAGTTGAGGTCGTCGGCGAAGATGTCGAGGCCCGCGACCGGGTCGGAGCGCGTCGACGCGTTCACGCGCCGGGCGCGCCGGGTCGAGGGCACGTACGCCCAGAGGGCGTCCTGGCTCTCCCAGTCCCAGTACCGCTTCGTGAGCGTCGACACGCCCTCGACGTCGAGCGGCTCGATCGCGCCGCCGAGCGCCTGGCCCTGGAGGTTCTCGGGGTTGTCCTTGAGCGGGCCGAAGTGACGCCCCTGGAAGCCCTGGGTGTGGAGGAACGCCTTCACGCGCCGAAACTGGCCGCCCGAGTCGACGCCGTTCAGCGTGAACGTGGCGCCGCCGCCGCCGCCCTGGAGCCCGGCGAAGTTGAAGTCGTGCGCGATCTTGCAGCCCGCCTGGGGGTCGTTCTTGTCGATCTTCGGAAACGGCAGGCCGAAGACGAAGACGGGGATCTTCCCCGTCGACTTGTCCCGCAGGCCGCACTGCTTCGGCTCGACGTCGTACTTGCCCTCGTTCGCGGCCGTCGCGTCCCAGAACGCCTGGCTGTAGTTGTGGTGGAACTTCTGCGGGTCGACGGGGACGACCTTGAACCAGTACTCGCCCTTCTGGAGCCGCTTCAGCACCGGCTCCGGAAGGAGGTCCTTGCCCTCCTGCCAGTTGTTCGCGTCGAGCGTCCACGGCTCGTCGCCCGCCGCGGCGGCCGGTCCGCCCCGGCCGCAGACGAGCGCCACCGCCGCGAGCGCGGCGAGACCGAATCGGAAGCCGTTCATACACCCTCCCGCACGGTGCGCGCCGCGGTCGCGTCGCGCCGCCGTCGTTTGTCGCGTTTGCCCCTTCGCGTTGTCAAGGCTTGCCCCCCGGCCGGGCGTCCCGGAGCTTCTCCATCTCCCAGCGGAGCACGGCGCCGACCAGCACCACCGCGCGCGCGTCGTCGACGCGCACGTAGAGGCCGGTCCACGCGGGGTTCCGCTCGCCGACGTCGAGCGCGAGGAGCCGCTCCCCGCGCGCGCCGGCGAGCGCGAGCCGCGTCGCGCCCGGACCGAGGCCGTAGTCGGCCGGGTCGGCGGGCGCGGCGTCGACGACCATGATCGGCGCGAGCCCGCGGAGCGTCTCGATCAGGTCGGCGACGACGGCCGCGTCCCACGCCCGCCCGGCCGCGTCCGCCCACGCGCCGTCGCGCCGCACGGCGACGACGCGCTCGTCTCCCTCCGCGAGCTCGACGCGGGCGACGTCGGCCGCCGGGACGCGGAGGAGCGGCGCGGCGGGCGGCGCGGACGCGGGGCGCGGGGCGCGCGAGAGCCAGAGCCAGGCGCCGAGCGCCGCGAGGACGAGGACGAGGAACACGGTGCCGCGCTCGGTCATGCGGTTCGCGCCGTCCGCCGCCGGCGCGCGACGAGGAGCGCCGTCGCGGCGAGGAGGCCGGCGGGTGCGACGACGGCGCCCCAGAAGATCGCGCGCTCCTCCGGCACGGTCAGCGTGAGCGGCGAGAAGGTCCCGCCCGGCGGCGCCGCCGGGCGGGCCGCGGCAAGCGGATCCGCCCGCGCGACGAGCCCCGCGGCCGCGAGCAGCAGGTCGCGGTTCCCGAGCACGTTCACGTGGAGGTTCGTCGCGAAGTCGGCGTCGCCGACCACGACGACGCGGCCCGCCCGCTCGCCGGCCCCGACGCGCGCCCAGGCGGCGACGGGAAGCGGGCCGCGCCGGTCGCGCCCTTCGCGATACGCCGGCACCTCCCCCGACTCCCCGCGGCGGTCGACGTCGGCCCAGCTCGTCTCGGCGGTCATCGCGAGGTAGTCGCTCTCGACCTCCGGCACGTCGGCGAGCCGCATCGTCTGCGCGCCGGGCAGGAGCGCCTGGACGTCCGACGCGTCGGGAACGAGCGCCTGGTTCAGGTACGCGACGCGGGCGGAGAGCCCGTCGGTGCCGAAGAGCCGCCCCTGCTCGTCGACGACCAGGTCGTCGGCGAGCTCCACGCCGAAGCGCGCGAGCAGGCGCGCGACGCTGGGCGGCGCGCCCGGGTCGGCGAGCACGAGGAGGTGCCCGCCGCCGCGCACCCAGCGTTCGAGCGCGTCGACCTCCGGCGCTCGCAGGTCGCGCCGCGGGCCGGCGAGGACGACGAGGCCGGCGTCGGCGGGGACGACGGCGGCGCCGGCGAGGACGTGGATGCGAAACCCCTCGGCGGCGAGCGCGCGCGCGGTCTCCGACGCGCCGAGCCGCTCGTCGGCGTCGCGGGGGTCGCGCTCGCCGTGGCCGGTGACGAAGTAGGTCGCGACGGGCGGCGTCCCGGCGACGTCGAGGAGCGCGGCCGTCACCGTCTCCTCGGCGACGACGGGGACGCGCGCGACGCGGTCGCCGGCCTGGACGACGGCCGTGTTGAACGCGGCGACGCCGAGGCGCTTCGCCACGACCGGGTTGCGGTCGAGGTCGAGCAGCCGGACCGCGATCCGCCGGTCGGCCTCCGCGTAGAGCGCGAGGAGGTCCGCCGCCTCGCGCCGGAGCGCCGGCTCCTGGCTCGAGTAGAAGAACGTCACCTGGACGCCGCCCGCGAGGCGCCGGAGCACCTCGTGCGTGTGCGGCGAGAGCGTGAAGCGCCGCTCGGGCGTGAGATCGAGCCGCCACGGGTGGAGCGTCGCGAGCGCGAGCGCGCAGCCGAGGATCGCCGCCACGACGACGATCTGGATGCCGAGCAGGACCGCCGGCCGCCTCATCCGACGCCCCGCCACGCGCGCGCGCCGAGCGCGCGCAGCGCGAGGAAGACGAAGAGTGCCGCGAACGCGAGGAGGTACGCGACGTCGCGGCCGTCGATCACGCCCTGCGCGAAGCCGTAGAAGTGGTCGAAGAGGGAGAGCTGGAGGAGGAACGGGGCGACGCGCTCGCCGATCGCGGCCTCGTTCCAGGTGGCGAACCAGGAGAAGACCAGGACGCCGTACGCGAGCATCGCCGCCACCACCTGGTTCTCGGTGACGGCGGATGCCGCGAGCCCGCAGCCGATGAAGGCGACGCCGAGGAGGAAGAGGCCGAGGTAGCCCGCGGCGAGGGGCCCGAGCGGGAACGGATGGAACGCCCACAGGATCCCCGGCCCGACGAGCGTGCCGGCGAGCATCGCCGTGAACGCGACCAGCACGGCGAGGAGCTTCCCGGCGAGCACCTCGCGGTCGCGCACGGGGAACGTCCAGAGGAGCTCGAGCGTCCCGAGCTTCCGCTCCTCGGCGAAGAGCCGCATGGTGAGGAGCGGGACGACGAGCAGCGTCACGAGGCGGAAGTCGAGGAAGACGTATCGCCAGAGCCCGCGCGGCTGGTTCGCGCCGCCGACGAGGACGAAGAAGACGAGGTCGCTCCAGAAGAAGTAGCCGGTCAGGAGGAGGAAGACCGCGCCGAGGACGTAGGCGAGCGGGCCCCCGTAGAGGCTCGCGAGCTCGCGGCGCGCGATGACGAGCGTCTTCCTCACGGCTGCCCCCGGCCGACCAGCGCGAGGAACGCCTCTTCGAGCGACGTCTCGACGGGCGCGAGCGCGAGGAGCCCCCAGCCCCGCTCCGCGACGCGGGCGGCGAGGGCGGGCCGCGCGTCCCGTCCCGGCTCCATCTCGACCCGCACGCGGCCGTGGCCGTTGCCGCCGGCGATCGGCTCGGCGCGGCGGACCCCGGAGACCGCCCCGAGCGCGGCGGCGAGCGCGGGCGCGGGCGCCGTCGCCTCGACGTCGACGCGCGACGCCGGGCGGAGGCGCGCGGCGAGCGCCGCGGGGCGGTCGGCCGCGAGGACGCGGCCGCGGTGGAGGATGACGACGCGGTCGGCCATCGCCTCGACCTCGGCGAGCGCGTGGCTCGAGACGAGGACGGCGTGATCGCGGCCGAGCTCGCGCACGAGGCGGCGGGTCTCCGCGCTCTGCTCGGGGTCGAGGCCCGCCGTCGGCTCGTCGAGGAGGAGGACGGGCGGGTCGCCGACGAGCGCGACGGCGAGCCCGACCCGCTGCCGGAAGCCCTTCGAGAGCGTGCCGATCCGCCGCCCCTCCGTTCCCGCGAGCCCGCTGCGCTCGACCGCCGCGCCGACGGCCGCGCGGCGCGCGTCGCGGCCGGCGAGGTCGCGGAGCCGCGCGGCGAACTCGAGGAGGCCCGCGACCGTCATCTCGAGGTGGAGGGCGGGCCGCTCCGGCGCGTACCCCAGGCGGCGCCGGGCGGCGAGCGGCGCCCGCACGACGTCGTGGCCGCCGACGAACGCCTCGCCGGCCGTCGGCGGAAAGACGCCCGCGAGCACGCGCAGCGTCGTCGTCTTGCCGGCGCCGTTCGGGCCGAGGAACCCCACGACCTCGCCGCGCGCGACCGCGAGCGAGACGTCCTCGATGGCGGTGTGGCCGCCGAAGCGCTTGGTGAGCTGCCGGGTCTCGATCACCCGACGGCCAGGCGGGCGGGCGCGCGCTCGTCCGCCCCCGTGCGGCGCTTCGAGAGGAAGCCCGGCCGGATGATCTTCATCCAGGCCGGGACGATGACGAGGCCGCCTACGGTGTTGAAGAGCATGAGGAGGGCGAGGAGCAGCCCCATCTGCGCCTGGAACTTGAGATCCGAGAACCACCAGAAGAGCGTGCTCGCGATCATCGTCGTCGCGGTGAAGATGATGGCCTTGCCGGTCGTCGCCGTCGCGTAGTCGACGGCGTCGTCGAGGCTCCGGCCCTCGTCGAAGGCGTCGATCATGCGGCTGAAGTGGTAGATGCCGTAGTCGACGCCGACGCCGGCGCCGGCGGCCGCGATCGGCAGCGAGTTCACGTTCAGGTCGATCCGCCAGAGGTACATGAACGCCTCGGCGGCGAGCTGCGACAGGATGACCGGGATCATCAGGATCAGGACCGCCACGACCGAGCCGTAGGTGAGGTAGAGGCACGCGGCGACGGCGAGCATGACGAGGGCGAGCGTCGTCCAGTACGAGCTCTCGACGGCCTCGTTCACCGCGGCCAGCACGCCGAAGAGCCCGCCCGCGAAGAGGAAGTGGACGTCGTCGCTCGAATGCTCGGCGGCCCACCGCTTCCCGCTCTCGATCGCCTCCATGATGAGGTCGTGCGAGTAGCCGTGGAAGAGCGTGATGATGGTCCCGTAGCGCATGTCCTGGGAGAGGAAGCGGTCGAGGTCCCCCGCCTGCCCGCTCTGCGTGAACTGGAAGAACAGCTCCGCGATGTACTTCTGCTTGTCGGGCACGAAGCCCCACTTGGGCTCCCCCTCGTGGAAGAGCCGCGCGAGCTGCTTCACGATGTCGATCACCGTCACCGACGCGCCCGCGCCCGGAATCGCCTCCATGTAGTCGGCGAACTCCTCCATGGTGGTGAGGGGGGCGACGTTCTTCATCCCGCCCTCCTTCCCGGTGTCCGCGATGATCACCAGCTGGCTCGCGCCGAGGAACTTCTCGTTCAGCTTCGCGTACGCGACGTTGTAGGGGTGGTTCGGGAAGAGGAGCGCGGCCCCCGGCGTCATGTCGCCCACTTTGAGCCGCCAGCCGTAGTACGGGCAGACGACGAAGAGCGCGATCGACACGCCCGCGACGAGCCAGCGACGCTGGCCCGCACTCGCGGCGATGACGAGCCGGGTGATCCCGTCGTAGATCTCCTGGTGCCAGCGGTAGAGCACGAGGGCGACGGCGAGCACGACGGCGAGCTTCGCCGTCCCCATGAGCGTCCACCCGATCGTGAGCGCGTAGAGCGCGTACGCGACCGCCCCGACCGCGACGAGCGCGTGCCCGAGCCGGCGGAGCGCACGCGGATAGGCCGCCTCGTGGACGCCGGGCGGGTTGATCACCGAGAGGATGATCGGGTGGAGCGTCACGACGCTCACGATGATCGAGATGATCCAGAAACTCGAGAAGACCGCGATCTTCTGGATGAGGGGGATCGGGGCCACGGCGACGAGCAGGATGCCGATGCCGTCGCTCAGCACGGACGCGATCGCGGGCGGGAAGAGCGCCGAGTACGACTCGACGATCGCCGCGTGCTTGTCGCCGAGGCGGTGGTACTCCTCGTGGTAGCGGTCCATCGACTGGACCGAGTGCGAGAGCGCGCGGGCGGAGAGGAAGATCGGCACGACGAGCACGAGCGGGTCGAGGTTGAGGCCGAGGAGCGGCCCCATGCCGAGCGCCCACACGCTCGAGAGGAGGCCCGAGAAGACGGGGACCCAGATGCCCGTCCAGGTCCGGAAGTAGTTCCAGAGCAGGAAGACGAGCGCCGCGAGCGTGACGACGAAGACCTCGCCGACCTCCGGGACGTAGCGCAGGACCGAGGTGTAGAGCCACGGGATCCCCGTGATGTAGACGGTGTGGTTCTCGTCCTCGACGCTCGCCTTGATGTCCATCAGGCGGTGGTAGAGGTAGTTGAAGTCGAGCTCCTCCTCCCAGAAGCCCGCGGTCACCATCGCGGCCGTGTCGTCGTTCGCGACGTACAGGCCGCGGATCCCCTTTGTCGAGTAGACGGCGAACTTGACGCGGTCGGCGTCCGCCTGCGTCTGCGGCACGCCGGGGAAATAGACCTCGCGGATCTGGATCGCCCCGCCGTAGGTCGAGATGCTCTTCATGCGGGCGTGCGCGATCGAGAGGATCTGGTACGGGATCACGCCCTTCGTCTCGACGATCGCCTTCGTCACCTGGTCGATCTTCTGGAGCGTCGTCGGGTTGAAGATGTCGCCGTGCTTGGTCTCGATGACCACTTGGAGCACGTTCGCGCTGCCGAACATCCTCCGGAAGTCGTTGTAGATCTTGATGTACGGGTGGCCCTCGCGCAGCGTCACCTCGTGGCCCAGGATGCTGAGCTTGAGCGGCCCCGGGTAGAAGTCGAGGAACTCGAGGTCGATCCTCACCTTCGTCGCCTGCCACGCGAAGAAGCCGGTCATGACGGCGATCACGAGGCCGACGGCGAGCCGGTTGCGGAGCAGGAAGCGGAGATAGGCCTCGACCCAACGCTTCGGGATCATGACGCCCTCTTCGCGCCCTCGACGCGCCGCACGCGCGCTCCATCGAGACGGAAGGCGAGTCCCTCGGCGCCGACGGCGAGCCCGCGCGCCGCGTCCGTCAGCCACACGGAGCGGATCCACTGCGCGGCGAGCTCGATCGGCAGCGGCTCGACGGCCCACGTCTCGCCGCCGTCGCCGCTCCGGAGCATCGTGCCGGCGTCGCCGACGATCCACCCCTGCCGGCCGGCGACGAAGACGTCGTAGAAGGAGCGCTGCGCGAGCGGCGCCGCCTGGGCCCGCCACGTGGCGCCGCCGTCGGTCGTGTGCAGGATGACGGCGTCGATGCCGACGGCCCACCCGCGACTCGCGTCGGCGAAGTGCACGCCGAAGAGGGACGACTCGACGGGCGCCCGCTGCTGGCGCCACGACCGTCCGCCGTCCGCCGTCGCGAGGATCGTCCCGAACTCGCCGACGACCCACCCGTGGTCGGGATCGGCGAAGGAGAGGGCGTAGAGGTTCACGTCGCCCGGGTCGACGCCGGCGTCGAACGCGCTCTCCGGGAGCGTCACCTCGGGCGGCACCTGCTGCACCGTCCACGTCGTCCCGGCGTCCTCGGTGTGGATCATCGTGCCGAAGTCGCCGGCGCCGTGGCCGCGCTCGCGCGTCGGGAACGCGAGCGTGAAGACGTGGCGCGTCGAGCCCGTCGTGGCCGGCGTCCACGTCCGTCCGCCGTCGGTCGTCCCGTAGACGATGCCCTCCTTGCCGGCGATCCACGCCGTCCGCGCGTCGACGCACGCGACCGCGAGGAACGGCCGCTTCGTGCCGGCGTCCTGGCGGTACCAGGTCTCGCCGCCGTCCGTGGTGTGGAAGATGCGGCCGAGCTCGCCGACCGCCCAGCCGTCCCGCTCGGTCGCGAGGCAGGTGCCGAAGAGGCCCTGCCGCACCTCGCCCTCGCGAACCGGCTCGCCCGCCCGCGCCGCACGCGCGGCCACCGCGACGAGGAGGAGCACGAGCGTCGCCTTCATGCGGACGCCTTGCGCCGGCGGGCCGGCATCTCGAGCGCCGTCGCGACGGCACGCACGAGCTCGTCCCCGGCCGCGGCGAGGGGGCGCCGGAGGCGGCCGAGCCGGCGGGCGATCGCGACCCGGTGGACCGCGCCGACGAGGCACTCGGCGACGAGGCGCGCGTCCACGGCGGCCGCGAGCTCGCCGCGCCGCCGGCCCTCGTCGAGGATCTCCGCGAGCACGTCGCCGGGGGTCGTCGTGCACGAGAGGAAGTCGTGCGTCTCGCGGCTCGGCGGAAGGATCAGGAGCTCGTAGAGAAGCGTGTCGTCGCGCGCCGCGCGGAAGAGCGCGCGGAGCGCCGCGGTCAGCTTCGCGGCCGCGCTCCGCTCGCGCGCCGCCGCACGGCGCAGCTCGTCCGCGACGTTCGCGGCGCAGCCGCGGAAGATGCTGCGCGCGAGGTCGCGCTTGCTCCGCCAGTGCCGGTAGAGCGTCCCCTCCGCGACGCCGGCCTTCGCCGCGATGTCACGGACCGTCGTGCCCCGAAGTCCGCGCGTCACGAACAGCCGGAGAGCGGCGCGCTCGATCTCCGGGCGCTTGGTGGGGGCGTGATCAATCACTCACTCGCGGCGTTTAGCCGGGGCCCTTTCGAACTGTCAACGCCGGCGACGGCCGCTCGACGGTTCGGAGCGACCGTTCGCCCGATCCATGCGCTAGTTGTTCGGAGCACACTCCGTGATCCAGGTGTTGATTGCCTGGATCTCGTCGCTCGTGAGGCACTGCGCGCCGCCGAGCGGCATGCCCGGGCAGCCCTGGGGCATGAGCACCCCGACGATCCGTGGGTCGCCGATGATCTTCAGGTAGAGGTAGCTGCGGTTCGGGTTGCCGGGCACGACGCGCTGGAAGCCCGGCTTCTGGAGCGCGGGCTTGTTCACCGACGAGCGGTAGGACGCGCCGGGCGCGAGGTCCTGGCCGTTGATCGCCGTCCCGCCCAGGTGGCAGCCGGCGAGCGCGCAGCTCCGATCGAAGATCGGCTGGATGTTCGCGCCGAAGGACACGCTCGGCGTCTTCGGCGGCTTGCACGCCGGCTTCGGTTGGCCGCCGCCTCCACCGCCCCCGCCGCCGCCGGCGCACCCGGAGAGGAGGACGAGGACGGCGAGCGCGACGCCCCGGCCGCTCAGAACACGTACTCCAGCTGCGCGCGCACGTTGTCCCGGTCGCGGAGCGCGCCGATCTGTCCCGTCGGCGGGCCGTCGATGCGGGTGTAGTCGAAGATGACGCGGAAGGGATCGTGCACGAGCGTCACGCCGGGCTGCTCGAGGATCGCCCCCTGCCAGTCGTAGGCGAGGACGAGCTGCGGGACGACGCGGCCGCCGTAGTACGACGTGTTCGCGAGCAGCGTCTGCGTGAACTGGTTGTCGTTGAGGTGCAGGAAGCGCGGCCGGAGCCGGCACGCGCGCCCGCCCCGGCAGCCGGTGCCGGCGATGGGGATCTGGGTCGCGACCGGGAAGTTGTGATGGACGACGGGCAGGATCAGGTCGCCCGGCGAGTCGAACACGTGGCTGTAGAAGAGCTGCGTCGAGAAGAAGAAGGTCTGTGCGGGGTTCAGCCAGCGGATGTAGCGGTTCACGTCCAGGCCGATCACCCAGTTGAAGGTGTCGCGCTGGAGGAGGTGCGCCTGGATCGGACCCTTGCGCGTGAGGTCGAAGAAGCCGGGGAACACGAACGGGTCGAGCCCGCCCTCGAGGTTGTTCAGGCGGGCCAGGCGCGCGAACTGCTTCGTCCCTGCCGCGAAGCGCGAATCGGCGTCGCTCCCCTCGCCCTGTCGGTTGAACGGCTGGTTGTGGATGTAGGCGATCTCGGAGCGGACGATCGCGTACCAGCGGGGCACGGGGAAGGTGAGCGACCCGCCGCTGATCGGCACGCGCGGGCTCAGCACCTCGGCGAGGATGGGGTTCTCGAAGCGCGGCGTGTTGATGCCCTTCAAGGCGCCCGGGACCCTGAACCGCACGCCGGGAGTGTCGAGGCGCGTCCAGTAGTGCGCGATCGTGTACGTGACGTCGCCGTAGTTGAAGACGAA
>DASRHG010000158.1:0-4347 GCA_035650655.1 Binatia bacterium
CGCGACGAACTCCCCGACGAAGCTGTCGGGATCGATCGCGGCGCCGGCCGCCTCGAGGAACGCTCGGGCGCAGTCGCGCCGCAGCCGCGCGAGCGTCTCCTCGTCACGGCCCTCGTGCGAGCGGGGCACGTAGAACTCGACCTCGGCCGCGAACGCTCGCGCCACCTCGTCGTCGCTTCGCTCGACGCCGTGCGCGCGCAGCGCCGCCCGCAGCGGCGGTATCGGATCGTGCAGCGCGACGAGCGTCCCGTACGCGTCGATCGTGACGGCCTCGACGTCCACCCGTCGCCGATCATAGGGTTCGGGCGATGCGCCACTTCACCCCGGAGGAGGCGAACGCCGCGCTCGCGGAGGTGCGCCCGCTGGTCGAGCGACTCGTCGCGAAGCGCCGCGAGCACGTGGCCGCGCTCGCCCGCCAGGAGGAGCTGGAGCGCGCCGTTCGCGGCAACGGAGGCGGCATCCCGCCCGCGCTGCTCGCGTCCGTCGCCGCGGAGGTGGAGGAGCTGTCGCGCGCTCTCGCCGCGCTCGTGGACGAGATCTCCGCGCACGGGGCGCAGGTAAAGGATCTCGACCAGGGGCTGATCGACTTCCCGGCCCTGCGGCGCGGCGAGACCGTGCTCCTCTGCTGGCGCCTCGGCGAGGACGAGATCCGCTACTGGCACCGGGTCGAGGACGGCTTCGCGGGCCGCAGGCCGCTGCCGCTCGACGACTGAGGATTCGACGTGAGAGCCGCGAAACGAGGAGCGAGATGAGCTTCTGGCACCGTCTCGTCGTCGCGGGCGCCGTCTTCCTCGCTGTCTCCCTCGCCGCGCGCGCCGTCGACTGGCTCCTCCAGCGACGCCCGCTGCCGCCGGAGGCGGCGACGCGCTACCGCGTCCTCCGGCGCAGCGTGACCGTCTCGATCCTCGTCGTCGGCTTCTTCTCCGCGCTGCTCGTGATTCCCCAGGTGCGCGCCGTCGCGGGCGGGCTGCTCGCCTCGTCCGCCGTGCTCGGGGTGATCATCGGCTTCGCGTCCCAGCGCACGCTCGGCAACTTCGTCGCCGGGCTCGTGATCGCGATCACGCAGCCGGTGCGCCTCGGCGACCGGGTCGAGTACGGCGGCGTCGAGGGTGTCATCGAGGAGATCGGACTCACGTACACGTTCATCCGCGCGCCGGACCGGACACGGCTCGTCGTCCCGAACGAGAAGCTGGCCTCGGAGACGATCCGCAACGCCTCGATCCGCAGCCGAGAGACGATCGCCCAGGTCACCGTGCAGGTGCCGCTCTCGACCGACCTCGAGGCTGCCGTGGCGGCGCTGCGGGAGGAGACGGCGGATGAGCGCGAGGCGCGCGTGTTCGTCAGCGGGCTCGACGGCAGCGCGACGCTCACCGTGCGCGCGGCGGCGCCGAACGAGGACGCTGCCGAGAGGCTCGAAGGCGAGCTGCGGCTGCGCGTCCACCGCCGGCTGCGGGCCCTGGGCGTCTGGGGATGACCGGACGCCCACCGGGACGTCGCCGCCCGCCGGCCGCGCCGATCCGTACCGGTCGCAAGCGCCGCGCTCGGCGGCGCCGCGCCCGGCGGCGGTTGCTGATCGTCGGCGCGCTCGTCGTTCTGCTCCTCGTGCTCGTCACCGCGATCGGCGGCGCCGTCGTCTTCGGCTCGCGCTGCGACCTGGGCTCGCTCCAGCCTGTCACGACCGGCGCCAACTCCTTCGTCTACGCGGCGGACGGGAGCGTCCTCGGCGCGATCCCGGCGGAGCGGAACCGGACGCCGGTGCCGGCCTCGCGGATCAGCCCGTGGATGCCGCGCGCGACGGTGGCGATCGAGGACCGGCGCTTCTACCAGCACGGCGGCGTGGATCCGGTCGGGATCGTGCGCGCGCTCGTGGCGGACATCCGCGCGCGCAGGATCGTCCAGGGCGGCTCGACGATCACCCAGGAGCTCGTGCGCAACCTCTACCTGTCGCGGGAGCGGACGCTCGAGCGCAAGGTGATCGAGGCGTGCCTCGCGATCAAGCTCTCGCGGGCTTGGTCGAAAGAGCGGATCCTGACCGCGTACATGAACGAGGTCTACTACGGCAACCATGCCTACGGGATCGAGGCCGCCGCGAGGACGTACTTCTCGATCCCCGCGAAGAAGCTGAGCCTCGCGCAGTCGGCGCTCCTCGCGGGGCTGCCGCAGGCGCCGTCGCTCTACGACCCCTTCGACAACCCAGCCGCCGCGCTCCGCCGCCGCGACGAGGTGCTGAAGGCGATGCTCGAGAACGGCGACATCACGCAAGCCCAGTACGCGGCGGCGGTGCACGACCGCAGCCTCCATCTCGAGCCGGGCGACGCGTACACCCGGATCCGGGAGCCGTACTTCTTCGGCTACGTCGAGGACCTACTCCAGCAGGCGTACGGGGCCAGCACCGTCCGCTCGGGCGGGCTTCGCGTCTACACGACGATCGACCCGCGCCTTCAGCGCGCCGCCCGGGCCGCGATCCGGCACGTGCTCACCGACGCGCACGACCCGGCGGCGGCGATCGTCGCGATCGACCCGCGCACGGGCGCGATCCGGGCGATGGTGGGCGTCGCGCCGGGAAACGCCGACAACCAGTTCAACTTCGCGACGAGCGCGCACCGGCAGGCCGGCTCGACGTTCAAGACGGTCGTTCTGGCGGCCGCGGTGGCGCGCGGAATGGATCCGTTCGCGACCTCGTACCTCTCGGCGCCCTTCTACTACGCGCCGCGCCGCTGGTACGTGCAGACGTACGCGCACACCTACGCGGGCGTCGAGTCCGTCGCGAGCGCGACCCTCCAGTCCGACAACACGGTCTACGCCCGGCTCGGGCTCGACGTCGGAGCCGAGGCAATCGTCGACATGGCGCGGCGGCTCGGGGTGCGCACGCCGCTCGAGCCGGAGCCCTCGCTCGCGCTCGGCAGCGGCGCCGTGACGCCGCTCGACATGGCGTCCGTGTACGCAACGCTCGCCGCCGGGGGCGTCCACGCGGAGCCCATGGCGATCACGAGGGTGGTGCTCCCGAACGGCAAGACCGACACCGACGCCGGTTGGGGGAAGCCGCAGCGCGAGCGGGTGATCCCCGACTGGGTCGCGTCGACGGTGACGCGCGTGCTCGCGGAGAACATGCTCTACGGCACCGGCCGCGGCGCCCACCTTCCCGGCCACACCGACGCGGGCAAGACCGGCACGACCGACGAGTACGCCGACGCCTGGTTCTGCGGCTACACGCCGTTCCTCGAGGCGACCGTCTGGATCGGGTACCCGAAGGGCGAGATCCCGATGCTGAATGTCCACGGCATCGCCGTCTCGGGACCCACCTTCCCCGCCACGATCTGGCGCCTCTTCATGCAGTCCGCGATCGGCGCGCGCGAGGACGTGCCGTTCCGCGAGCCCTCGTCGACGCCGCAGTGGACGACGTGGCGCGGCGAGTACCAGTACGCCGGCGGCTACGCGGTCGCGCCCCCCGCGTCGACGGAGAGTCCGACCACCGGCGAGACGGCGACGCGCGGGCGGACCGAGACAGCCCCGACCGTCGCTCCGCCGCGTGCCGCCACGACGCCCTAGTGCGGCCTCGCGGCGCGTTGCACCGGAGACGGCGTTGGTCGAAGGTCGCACGTGCGCTGGCTGCGCCGGTCCCGGCTACGGTATGCGGGGCTGGTGACGGACCTGCTGACGCTCGAGGAGGCGCAGGAACGCGTGCTCGCACGCGTCCGGCCGCTGTCCTCTCAGTCGGTCGCGACACGAGACGCGGCCGGGCGCGTCGCCGCGGAAGACGTTCGGGCGCTCGTCGACCTGCCCCCATTCCGGAGCTCGGCCATGGACGGATTCGCCGTGCGGGCGGCCGACCTTCCGGGGACGCTTCCGATCGTCGGTCGGGTTGCGGCCGGGCGGCCAGCGGCGCGCCCGCTCGGCCCCGGGGAGGCGATGGAGATCTCTACGGGCGGGGCGGTTCCCGAGGGCGCCGACGCCGTCGTCCCCGTCGAGTATGTTGTCGTTGATGGCAACAGGGTCGAGTTTGCGCAGGGGGTTCCGGCGGGCGCGAACGTGCGTCCGCGCGGCGGCGATGTGGCTGCGGGCGACGTGGTGGTGCCTGCGGGGACGCGGATCACGGCGGCGCAGGTGGGAGCCCTCGCCGCCGCCGGCGTGGCGGAGCTGCGCTGTGGATCCGTCCCGCGCGTCGTCGTCGTCACCACCGGCAGCGAGCTCGCGGCCCCCGGCGAGCCGCTCGCGCCCGGCCAGGTCTACGATGCGAACGGGCTCATGCTCGCGGCAGCGCTCGCCCCCCTCGGCGCGGACATCGAGGTCGCGCCCGCGGTGGCCGACGACGAGGCGGCCCACCGGGCGGCGCTCGAGCGCGGGCTC
>DASRHG010000159.1:0-33270 GCA_035650655.1 Binatia bacterium
TGCCCCACGTCCGCGCCGTGCGGGTCACCCGACGCCGCCGCATCCACGTTCGTCGCGCGGCTGGGCGCAGGACAACGACTTCCCGTACGGGATCGTGGTTCGCATCTACGTCGACGGCGTGCTCGTGCACGCGATGGTGGCCGACGGCTGTCGTCCCGACGTCAACTGCCACGCGTTTCACTGGCCGCACGCGCGCCCTTCGGCGCCGGCAACCACACCGTGGCGGTGTACGGCATTGGCATGAACCCGGCGGGCCAGCCCGATGGTGACGATCCGCCGATCGCCGGCTCGCCGAAGACGATCCCCTCGAACGTCCCAGGCCTCGCCTTCCAGCAGGGCGTTCAGGTCGGGGACGCGTACGCGCGCGTCGACTACCGTCGTCGACTACACCGGACCGTGCACGCTCGGTAACCACCCGCAGGAGATGCCGGCCTTTTCACGACGGACGGCCTCAGCTCGAAGTTCTACTATTACGCGGGCCCACGCCCGTACGCCGACGTGAGCGGCGCCGTCAGCGTCCTCCAGACCGGCGGGCCGAGCGCGCGGTTCGTCGCGCTACCCGGCTACGCGAAGCGACCCGACAAGGCGAGCCTGCCATGGCCGCCGATCGGTCAGCCGGGCGGGCCGATCGCACAGGCGACCGAGGGCTGGTGGGGCGTGTGCAGTCAGGACGAGCAGCAGTGCCTGACGATCGCGACCTACAGCGACCTGTCGCTCTTTGCGAGCATGAACCGCCACCCGAACGGCACCGGGTACCTGACACCGGTCGGCTTCTTCAACCTCCATCCCGGCGCGCACTGCGCCTTCAGCGTGTACCTCTTCCCCTACAAGTACGACGCGATCGTGGGCGGAAAGACGATCCGACAGCGGATATACGAGCTTCACTGCACCAACGGCTGCTGCTGAGCGGCCGAGGCGGGGCGCAAGCCGCGGATCGCGTCCGCGAGCGCGCGGCGGGCGGACGCCGGGCAGAGCGGCTCGTCGACCGCCGCCGCGATCCTGCCGGCGTCGGCGGCGGCGAGGGCCGCGGGCTCCCGCGCGACGTCCGCGGCGCGCGCGACGATCGCGTTCGTGAGCCGCGCGAGCGCGGGGCGCGCGTCGCGCGCGAGGTCGAGCGCGGCGACCGGCGGACGGCGGTCGCGCGGCGTCGCGAGCCACGCCGACTCGACCGCGCGGGCGGCCGCGATCGCGGCGCGGAAGAGCGCTTCGGTGGAGTCGGCGTCGAGCCCAGCGCCGGCCGCCCGCGCGCGCGCCGCCGCGACCACGCGCGCCTCCTGCGCCCGGTCCTCGACCGGGAGCCCGGCCGCCTCCTTCGCCGCGGCGACGGACGGCATGAGCCCGAGCCGGAGGTCGAGGAGCGCCGCGAGCGCGGAGAGGTCCGAGTCGAAGCGCGTCCGGCGCGCCGCGTACGCGTCGCCGAGCCAGTCCTCGCGGAGCCCGGCGAGCGTCCCGTCCGCCTCGCGCTCCGCGAGCCACGCGTCGAGCGCGCCCACGAGCGCGGGGTCGCCGCCGAGGTACGCCTTGCGGTCGTGCGACAGCGGGCCGAGGCGATGCCCGAAGCCCTGCGCGTCCGCCTCGAGCGCGTCGAGCACGATCGCCTCGACCGCGCCCGTCGCGAGCATCTCCCCGAGCCGCTCGTTGTCGTCCGTCGTCAGGATCTCGGCATGCGGGAAGGCACGCCGGGCGACCCGCTCGAGGTGGCCGCCGCGGTTCACGCCGATGCGGCCCCCCACGCGATCGAGATCCCGGACCCGCGCGGCCACGCCGTAGCGCGTGACGGCGACGGCGTCCGTCTCGACGACGGGCCGCGTGAAGGTGCCGGCGAGGACGCGGTCGGCCCGCATCGTGACGCCGCTCATCGCGACGTCGAAGCGGCCGGCGGCGAGGTCCCGCTCGAGGTCCGGCCAGCGGAAGCGGACGAGGACGATGCCGCGCCCGGTGTCGCGCGCGAAGCGGCGCGCCACCTCGACGTCGAAGCCGACGACGTCCTCGCCCCGCGCGACGGCGAAGGGCGGGTAGTCCGCGCTGACGCCCACGCGGAGCGGCGGGAGGGGCGGGTCGGGGGGGACCCGGGCGCACGCCGCCAGGACGAGCAGCGGGACGAGGAGGCGGAGGCGCGTCAGAGGCCGAGCACGTCCCGCATCGAGTAGACGCCCGGCGGGCGGGCGGCCACCCAGCGCGCCGCCCGGAGCGCGCCGCGCGCGAGGCAGTCGCGGCTCTGCGCGCGGTGGACCAGCTCGAGCCGCTCCCCGAGCCCCGCGAACACGACCGTGTGGTCGCCGACCACGTCGCCCCCGCGGAGCGCGACCACGCCGATCTCCTCCGGCCGCCGCGCGCCGACGAGCCCCGCGCGCTGGAGCACGCCCGCGCGCGTGAAGTCCTGCCCGCGTGCCGCCGCGACGGCGCGGCCGAGCGCCAGCGCCGTGCCGCTCGGCGCGTCCTTCTTCCCGTGGTGGTGCAGCTCGACGATCTCGGCCTCGAAGCTCGGGTCGAGGAGGCGCGCCGCCTGCGCCACGAGCTCCGCGAGCACGGTCACGCCGGCGCTGAAGTTGGCGGCGATCACGGCGCGCGTGCGGGCGGCGAGCGTCCGGAGCTCGCGATCCTCGCCGGCGTCGAGGCCCGTCGTGCCGACGACGAGGGCGGCGCCGCGCTCGGAGGCGACGCGGGCGTGCGCGAGCGTCGCGGCCGGCACCGTGAAGTCGATCACCACCTGCTCGGCGCGGCAGATGGGCCCGAGCTCCGTGACCACGGGGACGCCGAGGCGGGCGCCGCCCGCGACCTCGCCGGCGTCGCGCCCGACGGCGGCGTGTCCGGGCGCCTCGACCGCCCCGGCGACGCGGAGGCCCGCGTCCTCGCGGGCGAGCGCGAGGAGCAGCCGTCCCATCCGCCCGGCGGCGCCGCAGACGACGACCGGGATCGGCTCAGACAAGCCCGAACTCGCGGAGCGCCGACTCGACGACCGCCCGGTTTCTGCTCGTCATCGGCGTGAGCGGGAGGCGGAACTCGTCGGCGCACTTCCCCATGAACGCGAGGGCCGTCTTCACGCCGATCGGGTTCACCTCGAGCGTCATGAGGGCCTGCACGAGCGGGAAGAGCCGCCGCATGAGCGTCCGGCCGCGCTCGAGGTCGCCGGCGCGCACCGCCGTCGCGAGCTCGGCGAACTGCTTCGGGACGACGTTCGCGGTGACCGAGATGACGCCCGCCCCGCCGGCGGCCAGGATGGGGAGCGTCAGGATGTCGTCGCCGGAATAGACCGCGAAGTCGGGACCGCAGGCCATCATCGTCTCGATCACCTGCGCGAGCGAGCCCGTCGCCTCCTTGACGCCGACGACGTTCGGCACGCGCGCGAGCCGCCCGAGGGTCTCGGGGCTGATGTTGGACGCCGTCCGGCCCGGGATGTTGTAGACGATGATCGGCAGGCGCGCGGCCTCGGCGACGGCGGCGTAGTGACGGTAGATGCCCTCCTGCGTCGGCTTGTTGTAGTAGGGCGAGATCATGAGCGCGGCGTCGGCGCCCGCGTCGGCCGCGCCGCGCGTCAAGCGGATCGCCTCCGCGGTCGAGTTCGACCCCGTGCCCGCGACGACGGGGACGCGCGTCCGCACGACCTTCACGACGTGGGCGATGAGCGCGAGGTGCTCGTCGTGCGTGAGCGTCGCGGACTCGCCCGTCGAGCCGCACGGGACGACGCCGTGCGTGCCCTCCGCGATCTGCCACTCGACGAGGTCCGTCATGGCGGCGAAGTCGATCGCGCCGTTGCGGAACGGCGTCACGAGCGCCGTGAGCGAGCCGGTGATCATCTATACCTCCACCCGTCCCTCGAAGGCCTCGACCGCGTCGCCGCGCATGAGCACGCGGTCGTCGGCGCGCCAGTCGATCTCGAGCTCGCCGCCGGGGAGCCGGACGACCACCTGCCGGCCCGTCCGCCCGGTGCGCGCCGCGGCGACCGCCGCCGCGCAGGCGCCCGTCCCGCACGCCATCGTCTCGCCCGCCCCGCGCTCCCAGACGCGCATGTCGAGCCGCTCGCGCGACACGACGCGGATGAACTCCGTGTTCACGCGCTTCGGGAAGAACGGGTGGTGCTCGAAGCGCGGCCCGAGCGCGGCGAGGTCGAGCGACGCGATCTCGTCGAGGAAGACGACGCAGTGCGGGTTCCCCATCGAGAGGCACGTGACGCGCCACTCCCGCCCGGCCACCGCGAGCGGCCGCTCGACGACCTCGCCGTCGGCGTCGACGGGGATCGCGCGGCCGTCCCAGACGGGCACGCCCATGTCCACCGTCACGCGGACGACCCGGTCGCGCTCGACGTCGCTGTGCACGACCTTCACGCCGGCGTCGGTCTCGAGCGTGAGGGGGTTCTTCCGGATGAGCCCGCGGTCCCACACGAACTTCGCGAGGCCGCGGATGCCGTTGCCGCACATCTCGGCGCGGCTGCCGTCGGCGTTGTAGATCGCCATGCGTCCGTCGGCGTCGACCGAGGGCAGGAGGAGGATGAGCCCGTCGGCACCGATGCCGCGGCGGCGGTCGCAGAGGCGGCGCGCGAGCGCGGCGGGCTCCCCCGGCAGGCCGTCCCGCGCGTCGACGTAGACGAAGTCGTTCGCGGTGCCGTGGAGCTTCACGAAGGGCAGGATGGCCATGCGCGCCCGCCGACCCTTACAATGCGCTCGCTTGCAGGGTCAACCGCGGGCGTCGGCACGCTCGTGCACGAGGGCCGTTTGCATTCGCGGCGCGGATGCTCTTCTCTCCGGCCGATGCTCCTCGACGCCCGCGACGCGGCCCGTGTGCGCGAACGCTTCGGCACGCCGTGCTACGTCTACGATCGCGCCGCGCTCGAGGCGGCGGCCGCGCGCGCACTCGCGTTCCCGCACGCCTTCGGCTTCACGCTCCGCTACGCGATGAAGGCGAACCCCAACCGCGCCGTGCTGGCGCTCTTCCGGGACCTGGGCCTCCACGTCGACGCGTCGAGCGACTTCGAGGTGGAGCGCGCGCTCCGCGCGGGCTTCGCACCCGACCGCATCCAGCTCACCTCGCAGGTGCCGTCGCGGCGGCTCGAGGACTTCGTGGCGCGCGGCGTCCTCTACACCGCCTGCTCGCTCCACCAGCTCGACCGCTTCGGCCGAGCGCTCGCGGGCCACGAGGTGACGATCCGCGTGAACCCGGGGCTCGGGAGCGGCTCGACGAACCGGACGAACACGGGCGGCCCCGCCTCGAGCTTCGGGATCTGGCACGCCTACCTGGAGGACGCGAAGGCGCTCGCCGCGCGCCACGGGGTGGTGATCCGCCGGCTCCACACCCACATCGGCTCGGGGAGCGACCCGGCCGTGTGGACGGCGGTCGCGCGCCTCGTCCTCGACATCGCCGCCCGCCTCCCGGACGTGACCCGGGTGAGCCTCGGCGGCGGGTTCAAGGTGGCGCGCGTCCCGGGCGAGCAGGCGACCGACCTCGCCCTGGTCGGCGCCGCCGTGCGGGACGCGTTCGTCGACTTCGAGCGGCGGACGGGCCGCGCGCTCCACCTCGAAATCGAGCCGGGGACGTACCTGGTCGCGAACGCCGGGGCCGTCGTCGCGACCTGCGTCGACGTGGTCGACACCGGCGCCGACGGCTACTGCTTCGCGAAGCTCGACGCCGGCATGACGGAGGTGACGCGGCCGTCGCTCTACGGCGCGCAGCACCCGATCACGGTGCTGGCCGACCGGCCGCCCGCGCGCGTCGTCTTCGTCGGGCCGTGCTGCGAGTCGGGCGACATCCTCACGCCGGCACCCGGCGATCCCGAGGCGCTCGTCCCGCGCGAGGTCCCGCGGCCGGCGGTTGGGGACCTCGTCGTCGTCGGGGGCGCGGGCGCGTACTGCGCCGCCATGTCGGTCGCGAACTACAACTCGTATCCCCGCGCGCCCGAGGTGCTGCGCGAGCGCGACGGGACCCTCCGGCTCGTGCGGGAGCGCGAGACGCTCGACCAGCTGCTCGCGAACGAGCGCGGCTGACGCCGCTCAGCCCGGCGCGCCGGGCGCCGGCTCCGCCGCCGGCGGCTTCTCCACGGGCGGCGCCTCCTCCGACGGCGCGGCCGCGCCGAACCGGATCGCGACCGGGCCGGCCCACGCGCTCCGGTAGCCGTCCAGGGTGCGCGAGCGCACCCGATAGAGGTAGCGGCGCCCGGGCGACGCCTCGGTGTCCGTCCACTCGATCCGCCGCGCCTTCCGGAAGCGGGTGCGGTCGTCGAGCGTGATCTCGCCGATCCGGTCCCACGTCGGCCGCTCGCCGTCGGCGGCCGCGCGCTCGATCTCGAATCCGTCGAGGTCGTTCATCTTGCGGCCGCCCGTGTAGCGGAGCGGGCGGAGCCAGCTCAGCCGGACGCCCTCCGGCGTCGCCACGGCCGCGAGCCCCTCCGCGGTCTCGGGGCGCACCAGCTCGGGCGCGATCGGGACGCTCTTGCGGCCGCAGGCGGCGCCGACCGCCGCGACGACCGCGAGCGCGAGCACGACGCGGGCGCTCATCGGGCGTCCCGCCGGGCCGCGCGCGCGAGCTGGCGCGCGACCTCGCGCGGCGCCGTGCCGCCGAGGACGCGCCGACGGGCGACGGAGCGCGCGGGCGTGAGCCCCCGGACGAGCGCGGGCGAGAGGAGCGGGGAGTGCCGGCGGAGCACGGCCGCGTCGAGGTCCCGGAGCGGCGTCCCCGTCGCGAGACAGTGGCGCACGAGGCCGCCGACGATCGCGTGCGCGCGCCGGAAGGGCACGCCGCGCTCGACGAGGAGGTCGGCGAGGTCGGTCGCGAGGAGGAGCCCGTCGGCCGCCGCGGCCATGCGCTTCGTGTCGAAGCGGAGCGCGGGGAGCATGGCCGTCAGCACCTCGAGCGAGGCGCGGAGCGTGCGCGCGGCGTCGAAGAGCGCGGGCTTGTCCTCCTGGAGGTCGCGGTCGTAGGCGAGCGGGAGGCCCTTCAGCACGGTAAGCAGCGCGACGAGCGCGCCGATCACGCGTCCCGTCTTGCCGCGGACCAGCTCGGCGACGTCCGGGTTCTTCTTCTGCGGCATCATCGAGCTGCCGGTCGCGAACGCGTCGGGCAGGAGGACGAAGCCGAACTCCTCCGTCGACCAGAGGACCAGCTCCTCGGCGAGCCGCGAGAGGTGGACGGCGGCGATCGCGGCGGCGGCCAGGAACTCGGCGGCCGCGTCCCGGTCGGAGACGGCGTCGATGCTGTTCGCCGTGACGCGCGCGAAGCCGAGGCGCCGCGCGACCCGCGCGCGGTCGAGCGGGAAGCCGGCGCCGGCGAGCGCGCCCGCGCCGAGCGGCAGCTCGTCGGCGCGCGCCCGACAGTCGCGGAACCGGCCGCGGTCGCGGTCGAGCATCGCGTGGTAGGCGAGGAGGTGGTGGGCGAGGAGCACGGGCTGTGCGCGCTGGAGGTGGGTGTAGCCCGGGACGAGCGCGCGGGCGTGGCGCCGCGCGACGCCGACGAGCGCATGCTGGAGCGCGGCGAGCGCACGGTCCATCGCCTGGCACTCGGCGCGGAGCCAGAGCCGGAGGTCGAGCGCCACCTGGTCGTTCCGGCTCCGGCCGGTGTGGAGCCTCCCGCCGACGGGGCCGGCGATCTCCGTCACGCGGCGCTCGATCGCCATGTGGATGTCCTCGTCGGAGGCCCGGAAGCGGAAGCGGCCCTCCGCGAGCTCGCGCTCGACGCGCGCGAGCGCGCGCCGGAGCCGCGCGCCTTGGCGCGGCGTGAGGAGCCGCGCGCGGACGAGCGCCTCGACGTGCGCGACGCTCCCCGCGACGTCGTGCGGCCAGAGCGGCAGGTCGTCGGAGGCGGTGAAGGTCTCGACCACGCGGGCCGTCGGCGCGGCCATCCGTCCCGCCCACGCCTTCGTCGCCCGCGCGCGTCTCCGAGCGCGGCGCCGGCTCATCGCGTCCGAGGCCCGCGCTCGACGAGCGTGCGGATGCGGAGCCGGAGCCCCGAGAGGCGGATGAAGCCGGCCGCGTCCTCCTGGCGGTATCCCCCGGCGTCGTCGAAGCTCACGAGCTGCGGGTCGTAGAGCGACTTCGGCGCCTTGCGGCCGACGACGCGGACGCTCCCGCGGTAGAGCCGGAGCCGCGCCGTCCCCGTGACGGCGCGCGCCGCCTCGTCGATCGCGGCCTGGAGCATCGCCCGCTCCGGCGCGAACCAGTAGCCGTAGTACACCATCTCCGCGTAGCGCGGGACGAGCGTGTCGCGGAGGTGCATCACCTCGCGGTCGAGCGTCAGCGACTCGACGGCCTGGAACGCCGCGCGCAGCACCGTGCCCCCCGGCGTCTCGTAGACGCCCCGGGACTTCATGCCGACGTAGCGGTTCTCGACCACGTCGACGCGGCCGACGCCGTGCGCGCCCGCGACGGCGTTGAGACGCGCGAGGAGCGCCGCCGGCGAGAGGCGCTCGCCGTTCACCGCGACCGGCACCCCGGCCTCCAGCTCGACCTCGATCTCCTCGGCGCGATCGGGCGCGCGCTCGGGCGCGACGGTGAGCTGGAACATGTCCTCGTACGGCGCGCGCCAGGGGTCCTCGAGGAGGCCGCCCTCGAAGCTCATGTGGAGGAGGTTCCGGTCGCTCGAGTACGGCTTCTCGGCGCTCACGGTCACCGGGATGCGGTGCGCGCTCGCGTACGCGATCAGGTCCGCACGCCCCTTCATGTCCCACTCCCGCCACGGGGCGATGACGGCGAGCTCGGGGGCGAGCGCCGCGTAGGTGAGCTCGAAGCGGACCTGGTCGTTGCCCTTGCCGGTCGCGCCGTGCGCGACGGCGTCGGCGCCCGTCTCGCGCGCGACCTCCACCTGACGCTTCGCGATCAGGGGCCGGGCGATCGACGTGCCGAGGAGGTACTGGCTCTCGTAGATCGCGCCCGCGCGCAGCATCGGGAAGACGTAGTCGCGGACGAACTCCTCGCGCAGGTCCTCGACGATCGTCCGGACCGCGCCCGTCCGCCGCGCCTTCTCGTCGAGCCCGGCGAGCTCCTCGCCCTGCCCGAGGTCCGCGCAGAACGCGACCACCTCGGCGCCGTAGCGCTCGATCAGCCAGCGAAGGATGACCGACGTGTCGAGCCCGCCGGAATAGGCGAGGACGATCCGCCGGACGGGCGGGGCCCCGGGCATCAGGCGGTCTCACCTACCACACGCCCTCCGGAGAACCAACTTGGACGGCGGCCGGGTAGTGGGTCAGTTTGCACGACGAGCACCGACCCGGGAGCACGGGGGAGTCCTCGCGGAGGCGAGCGCACCACCGACACGACGTCCATGCCGCATCGGACGACGTGGTGGTGCACCTTGTCGTCTCCGCGAGGACTCCCCCGTGCTCCCGCACCATGTGGTCCGAGCGGCAAGTTGACCCACTACCGGCGGCCGCCGCCGGCGGCGTTCGTGGAAAAATCTGCCGGGGCAGAATGCCGATTCAAGCGGGCCGCGCGTGCGGCCGATACGGACGGTGGGAGACGTCCCGATGGCGATCGCGAGGCAGCGGAGAACGGAGGAGCCGCTCTGGCTCACCGTGCGCGGCGCGTCCGTCGCGCTCGCCGCCGGCTGGGTCGCGTGGACGGCGGCCGCCGCGCTCGCGGGGCCGGGCCTCGCGGCGGCCCTCGGCCCCCCGCGCGCGACGCTCGTCGTGCTCGCCGCCGGGTGGTTCCTCGCTCGCCGGCTGGCGCCGCCCGCCGAGTGCCTCCGTCGCTATCACGTCGACGACACGGAGCTCGTCGCGATGGGTCCGGGTCGGGCCGTGCGGCGCCTCTCGTGGTCCGCCGTGCGCAGCCTCACCCAGATGCCGAACGCGCTCCGCCTGGAGGGCGAGGGCGTCGTCGTCCGCCTGCCGCTCGGCGCCGTCGTGGGCGCGGGGGCCTGGGGGCGCGTGCTCGCGCACGTCGTGCCGGCGCTCGCGGACGAGATGTGGGCGCAGCTCGAGGGGGGCGGGCAGGTGGAGCTCGTGCCCGCGCTCGATCCCCCGAGCGGCGCGCTCGCGTCGTGGGCCTGGGTGCCGGCGCTCGCAGCCTCGCTCGGCGCGAGCGGCCGCACGGGCGTCGCGCTCCTCCTCGCTCTCGTCGTCGCCGAGCGCGCCGTCGCCGTCCTCCGCGCGCGCCGCGGCACGATCGCGCTGCATCGGGTGGGCGCCGGCCTTCGCTTCCGGCTCTGGCGCTTCCTCGTCGCGTGGCCGCGCATCGACGTCCTCCGGGTGCCGGGCGGCCTGGTCCTCGCGGCGCTCGGGCGGACGCGGAGCGTGGGGGCGCACGGCCTCCCGAACTTCTGGGCCGCGGCGCCGGTCATCGAGATGAAGGCGCACCTCGGCCCGCGGTCGGGCGCGACCGTGCACTTCCGGGTGCGGCTCGCCGAGGACGGCCCCGCGGTCGTCGGCGAGGTCGACTCGGTGTGATCCCCGTCTCGGGGCGGCTCAGATGCTCGTCCAGCCCGACAGCCAGAGCATGACCGCCTTCTGGACGTGCAGGCGGTTCTCCGCCTGATCGAAGACGACGGCGCGCGGGCCGTCGATCACGTCGGCGGTGATCTCCTCGCCGCGGTGGGCGGGAAGGCAGTGCATGACGACCGCCTCGGGCGCGGCGAGGTCGACGAGCGGCTGGTTCACCTGGTAGGGGCGGAAGGCCTCGAGGCGCTTCTGCCTCTCCGCCTCCTGGCCCATGCTCGTCCAGACGTCGGTGTAGACGACGTCCGCGCCGCGGGCCGCGGCCTTCGGGTCGTGCGTGACGGTGACGCGCGCACCGGCCGCGGCGGTGATCCGCGGGTCCGCCTCGTACCCGGGCGGGCAGGCGAGCACGAAGTCGAAGCGAAGGCGGGCGGCGGCGTCCATCCAGGAGTGGACCATGTTGTTGCCGTCGCCGATGAACGCGACGCGGAGGCCGGCGAGCGATCCGCGGCGCTCCTTCAGCGTGAAGCAGTCGGCGAGCACCTGGCAGGGGTGGTGCAGGTCCGAGAGGCCGTTGATCACGGGGACGCGGGCGCCGGCGGCGAGCTCGACGACGCTCTGGTGCTTGAACGTGCGCGCCATGATGAGGTCGACCCAGCGCTCGAGGTTCCGCGCGATGTCGCCGGCGGACTCGCGCTCGCCGAGCTTGATGTCCCCGGGGGCGAGGTGGACGGCCGCGCCGCCGAGCTGCACCATGCCCACCTCGAACGTGACGCGCGTCCGGAGGCTCGGCTTCTCGAAGATCATCGCGAGCGTTCGTCCGGCGAGGAGCGGGTGGGGGCGCCCGGCGCGCAGCTCGGCCTTGAGGCGCGCGGCGATCGCGAGGATCGTCTCGATCTCGTCCGTCGAGAGGTCCGCGATGCGGAGCAGGTCGCGCTTCATGCGGCGAGCGCCCGCTCGAGGATCGCGAAGCCCTCGTCGACCTGCGCCTCCGTGACGACGAGCGGCGGGAGGAAGCGGAGCACGCGATCGGCCGTACAGTTGATGAGGAGCCCGTCCGCGAGGCAGCGCTCGACGATCTTCTGGCCGGTCGTCTCGAGCACGATGCCGAGCATGAGCCCCAGCCCCCGGACCGCACGGATGCGGCGGTCGCGCGCCGCGAGCCGTTCGAGCCGCGCGCGGAAGTGCCGGCCGACCGCCTCGACGTGGCCGAGGAGCGCCGGATCCGCGAGCGCCCCGAGCGCGGCGACGGCCGCCGCGCACGCGACGGGGTTTCCGCCGAACGTCGAGCCGTGCGTGCCGGGCTTGAGGACGGCCGCGAGCCGCTCGGTCGTGCACATGGCGCCGATCGGGAGCCCCCCGCCGAGCGCCTTCGCGAGCGTCATGACGTCCGGAACGATGCCCGCGTGCTCGTGCGCGAAGAGCCTCCCCGTGCGGCCGAGCCCGCACTGGATCTCGTCCAGGATGAGGAGGAGCTTCCGCTCGTCCGCGAGCTCGCGGAGGCCGGGGAGGTAGTCCGGCCGAGGCACGACGACGCCGCCTTCCCCCTGGATCGGCTCGACGAGGATCGCGACCGTCTCGTCGTGCACGGCGTCCGCCATCGCGGCGAGGTCGTCGTAGGGCACGAGCCGGACGCCGGGAAGGAGGGGGCGGAAGCCGTGATGGTACTTCTCCTGGCCGGTCGCGGTGAGCGTGCCGAACGTCCGGCCGTGGAAGGAGCCCGTGGTGGCGAGGATCTCGAAGCGCCCCGCGCCGTGCTCCGCGCCCCACCGGCGTGCGAGCTTCATCGCCGCCTCGTTCGCCTCCGCGCCCGAGTTGCAGAAGAAGACCCGCTCCGCGAACGAGTGCCGGCAGAGGAGGGCGGCGAGCTCGGCCACGGGCGCCGTGTAGTAGATGTTGGAGGTGTGCATGAGCCGCGCCGCCTGGGCCTGCACCGCCTCGACGACCGCCGGGTGGCAGTGCCCCAGGTTGTTCACGGCGAGGCCGGCGAAGAAGTCGAGGTAGCGCTTCCCGTCCGCGTCCCACAGCTCGGCGCCGCGGCCGCGGACGAAGGCGACCGGCTGGCGCGCGTAGACGCCGATCTCGTGGGCGCCGTCGAGCGCGATGATCTCCGCGTTCGTCATGCCTGCGCGAGCCGGCGGGCTCGGCGCGCCGCCCGCGGCACGATCTCCGTCCCGACGCCGCGGCTCGTGAGCACCTCGAGGAGCACGGCGTGCCGGACGCGGCCGTCGATGACGTGGGCCTGGCGGACGCCGCCCCGGATCGCCTCCAGGCAGCACTCGATCTTCGGGATCATGCCGCCCGCGACGGTGCCGTCGCGGAGCATCTCCGTCGCGGCGTCGGCGGAGAGCGTGTCGACGAGGGCGCCCTGCCGGTCCTTCACGCCCTCGACGTCGGTCAGGAGGATCAGCTTCTCGGCCCGGAGCGCCTCGGCGATCTTCCCGGCGACCAGGTCGGCGTTGATGTTGTAGGTGACGCCGTCGCGGTCGCACGCGACGGGCGCGATCACGGGGATGAAGCCCTGAAGCGACTCGATGACCCGCGCGTTGACCCCGACGACGTCGCCGACGAAGCCCAGGTCCTCCGGCGCCTTGCGCTTGCGCGCGACGATCAGCTCCCCGTCCTTCCCCGAGAGCCCGACGGCGTGCCCGCCGTGACGGTTGAGCAGCGTCACGATCTCGCTGTTGATCTTCCCGACGAGGACCATCTCCGCGATGTCCATGGTCGCCGCGTCCGTCACGCGGAGCCCGCGCACGAAGCGCGGCTCGATCCCGGCCTGCTTCACGGCCGCGTCGATCTGCGGCCCGCCGCCGTGCACGACGACGGGGTGCATCCCGACGTACTTGAGGAGCGCGACGTCCTGCGCGAAGGAGTCCTTGAGCTCGTCGGCCTCCATCGCGTGGCCGCCGTACTTGATCACGAGCACCTTGCCGGCGAAGCGCCGGATGTAGGGGAGCGCCTCGAGGAGGACGTCGGCCTTCTCGACGGGGGTCACGCTCGCCTTATGCCTGGCGGCGCCGAGGGGTACAACCGCGAGCGGCCTCTTCGCCACCACGCGCGTGGGCCGCGGCGGGTCCCGGTGGCGCCACCGCGGACACCGCGGGCGGCGCACTGCCGCCCGCGGCGACACCGCGCGCCGACGGCGGCCGCGGAACCGGACTGGCACGCCCGGTGCTCGCCGCGGCGGTGCCGCGCATGCGTCTCTTCGCCGTCGCCGTCGCGGTCCTTCTCGGCGCCTCGGGTGCCCGAGCGCTCCCCGATCTCGCCGTCCAGGTGTACGACGTGCACGTCGCCACGGACCAGACCGTCGAGGCGGGGGACGTCGCCGAGGGGTGCGCGCCGACGACGACGGGACGGACGCTCGTCCGCTTCGGCATGCGGACGCTCAACGTCGGCGCGGAGGACCTCGCGCTCGGCGACCCCGGCTGTCCGGACTGTACGGCGCATCCCGCCGAGGTGTGCGCCGACCCTCTGTTCTTCTGCAGCCCGGCCGGGGGCCACATGCACCCGCACTTCCAGACCTTCTCGCACTTCGAGCTCCTCGACCTCGCCGGCAACGTCGTCGCCTCCTCCGCCAAGCGGGGCTTCTGCTTCCGCGACAACGTGTGCCCCGCGGGCGTCGCCAAGAAGTACGACTGCGACCATCAGGGCATCACGGTCGGCTGCTACGACGACTACACGCCCGACCTCGGCTGCCAGTACCTCGACGTGACCGACGTGCCCGACGTGACCCGGCGGGCGTTCGCGCTGCGCGTCACGATCGACGCGGCGAACCTCCTGCCCGACGCGACCCGCGCGAACGACGTGACGGTGGTCCCCATCCCGGGCTGCGGGGACGGCGTCCTCCAGCCCGGCGAGGACTGCGATCCCGGCCCGGGCGGCGCGCCGTGCTGCGACGACCAGTGCCGGTTCCGCCCGGCGGGGGCGACGTGCCGCCCCGCCGCCGGCGCGTGCGACGCCGTCGAGACGTGCGACGGGGGCTCCGCGGCGTGCCCCGCCGATGCGGTGCTGCCCGACGGGACGCCGTGCGGCGCCGGGCTCGCGGGGTGCGGCGAGGCGACCTGTACGGCCGGCGCGTGCGTCGCGCCGCCGACGAGCGGGACGTGCGTCGTCGGCGGGGCGTGCGTGGCGGCGGGGAGGCTCGACCCCGCCGACGCGTGCGCCGTGTGCGATCCGATTCGGAACGGCGGCGACTGGTCCCCGAACGTCGCGGCGGACGCGAACGGCATCCAGTGCCAGCTCGCGCGCGTCGCGAGCGCCGTCGCCGCCGCGGCGTGCACGCCCCGGGCGGCGCGCGCCGTCGGCCGGCCGCTCGGGCAGCTCCGCCATCGGGTCGAGCGGCTGCTCGCGGCGAGCCGGCACGGGCCCCGCCCGAGGCGCGTGCTCGCGGCCGCGAAGCACCTCTCGCGCATCCTCGCGCGGACCCGGCGCCGGGGCTGCACCACCGACGACGCCGACGCCGCGCTCCGCGTCCTCGCGGGTCAGCTCCGCGCCCTGCCGCGCCCGTCGTCCGGCGACTGATGCAGCTCTACCGGCGTCTGCCCGAGGACCTGCGCCGCTGCCTCCGGCCCCTCAACCTCGTCGACGAGTGCGCGTCGTTCCTGCCGCCGCGCGCACGCGCGCGGCTCGGCACGGCGACGGAGGTCCTCCGTCGGGTCGGGCGCCTCCGCGGGGTTCGATTCGCCGTCCGCCGTCTCGAGGGGCGGGTGCGGGGGGAGGGTGCGCCGCTCGCGTGCCTGCTCGCGACCGACGACCTCTCGGCGGCCTACTGGCGCCGCGCCTTCTTCGCCGAGCCGCCGGCCGAGCGGACGCTCGGCGCGGTGCGCGCGCTCGGCGTCCCCGCCGCCGCCGACCGCCTCGCGCGGTCGGCGGACCTCTCGCTCTGGCAGGCGCCCTGGCCGCTCTCCGTCCTCCAGCGGCGCGCGGTGCGCGTCCCGAGCGCTGTCCCGTTGTGGCTCGACACGCGCCGGTCGCTCGAGCAGGTGATCGTCGGCGACCCGCCCGGTCGGGCGTCGCGGAAGGACGACGTCCGCCGCGCCCGCCGGCTCGGTCTGACGGTCCGCGTGGCGACGGACCCTGCGGAGTGCGAAGCCTTCCGGCGCAGGCTCTACGTGCCGTACACCCGCCGGCGCTACGGCGAGCTCTTCGCCGAGATCCCCGCGCACGCCTTCCGCCACGCGTGGCGGAGCGGCTGGCTCCTCCTCCTCGAGCGCCACGAACGTCCCGTCGCGGGCGCCCTCCTCGAGCGCTGGGACCGCGAGGTCCGGATCCTCGCCTTCGGCGTCGATGTCGAGGGCGGCATCGCGCCCGAGGCCGCGCTCGAAGCGTGCTACTATCACGCGATCGCCTTCGCGTGCTTCGCCGGCATCCCGCGCCTCTCGCTCGGCGCGTGCCGCCCGGTGCTGACGGACGGCGTGCTCCGCTACAAGAAGAAGTGGGGCGCCGCGATCGGCCGCTGGACCACCTGGGAGGCGTACCTCCTGCGGTACCGCAACACCGCCCCGGCGCGCGCGGCGCTCGCCGCCGCGCCGCTGGTCGTCGCCACCCGCGACGGCCGACTCGCCGGGCTCGCGGGCGCGACCGGGGCGACGTCCGCCGACGAGCTCGCGCGCCTGGCGACCCCCGGCCTCGCCGAGCTCGCGTGTCTCGCCGCGCGCGACGCGCGGCCCGCGCGCGACGGCGCGGTGCGCTGGGTGCCGGCTCCGGCCGTCTGGCCCGCCGAGGCTGCGACGTAGCGCGTCAGTGCAGCCGATCGTCGTCCCGCGCCGAGCGCTCGGCGAGCGTCGCGACGAGCTGCTCGAGCACCTCCGGGTCGATCGGCTTCACCAGATGATCGTCGAAGCCCGCCGCGCGCGCGCGCCGGCGGTCCTCGGCGCGGCCGTAGCCGGTGAGCGCGACGAGCGTGACGCCGCCGAGCTCCGGTCGTTCGCGGACCCGGCGGGCGATCTCGTACCCGTCGATGCCGGGGAGCCCGATGTCCATCAGGATCACGTCGGGCACCCACCTGGAGACGGCGTCGAGTGCCGAGGGCCCGTCGTGCACCGTCCGAACCTCGTGGCCGAGGAGTCCCAGCAGCGTCGCGAGCGTCTCCGCCACGTCCTCGTTGTCCTCGACGACGAGGATCCGCGCGCGCGCGTCGCGCCGGCACTCCCGGCGGTCCGGTGCGCGGGAGGCCTCGAGCGCGGGAGGCAGGGCGGGCAGGTGGACGACGAACTCCGCACCCCGGCCGAGCCCGGCGCTCGTGGCCTCGATGCGGCCGCCGTGCAGCTCGACGAGGCTCCGCGCGAGCGTGAGCCCGACGCCGAGGCCCCCTTGCGCCCGGTCGAGCCCGCGCTCCGCCTGCACGAACGGGTCGAAGACGCGCGGCAGCACGTCGGGCGCGATGCCGACGCCGTCGTCCGAGACGCGCAGCACCGCCTCGGTCCCCCGGCGTTCCGCCGCGACCGCGATCCGGCAGCCCGGCGGCGTGTGCTTCGCGGCGTTGCCGAGAAGGTTCACGACGACCTGCTCGAGGCGCGCGACGTCGCCTTCGACCCGGAGGCCGTCCGGCGGGAGCGACAGGGTGAGGACGTGGCCACGGTCCTCGACGAGGGCCCGCGTCGACTCGAGCGCTCGCTCGATGACGTCCGCGAGGTAGACGGGAGCCTTCCGCAGCCCGAGGCGCCCCTTGGTGATCCGCGCGACGTCGAGGAGGTCGTCGACCAGTCGCCCGAGCTGCTCCGTCTGGCGCCGAGCGATGCCGAGCGCCCGCTCCCGCTGGGTGTCGTCGAGCTGCGCGGAGACGATGGCGTTCCGCACCGCAGCCAAGGGGTTGCGCAGCTCGTGGCCGAGCATCGCCAGGAGCTCGTCCTTCGCGCGGTTCGCCGCCTCCGCCTCCGCCCGCGCGCGCTCTGCCATCGCGAGCAGCGTCGCGCGCTCGGCCTCGGCCTGCCTCCGCTCCGTCACGTCGCGCGTGAAGCAGCGGGAGTGGACGAACCGGCCTCCGGACCGGAACCCGTTCGCGTCGATCAGCACGGTCCTCGTCGACCCGTCCTTGCATCGGAGACGCGCTTCGTGTCCGCGCACCGTCTCGCCGCGTACGACGCGCCGGAGCACGTCCTCGATCCCGGCGCGATCGACGTGGAACTCGCGGAGGTCGTGGCCGACGTACTCGTCGGCCGCGTAGCCGAGGAGCGCCAGCTCCGCGGTGTTCGCGCGCAGGACGATGCCGTCGGCCCCGACCCAGTGGATCCCGATCGGAGCGTTCTCGAAGAACGAATCGAGGTCCTCGCGGGATGATCCGCGAATGCTGGCCGCACACGCGGAGGAACGGGGCCGCGTCCCGCGCGGCGAAGGCCGCGACGGGATACGCGCAGAGCAGCGAGAGGGGCAGCGTGCAGCCGAGGTGGTTCCACAGCTCTTCGAGACGAACCGCGGCGTCGGCCCGGCCCTCGGCGCAGAGGAGGGCCACCATCTCACCGAACGCGCGCACGCGGCGCCGCCCGCCGGCCGCGGCGCGGGCGATCGGGCCCCGCACGGCGGCGACGAACCGGTTCGGGTCGGGCTGCCCGCCGACCATGACCTGCGCCAGGACCTCGGCGGCATCCAGCGCCAGGTACCGCTCCTCGCGGGCCGCGGCCGTGGGATCAGTGCCGCGGGCACGCAGCCGCTCCTCCACCTCGTCGCGGTGCCGCCGGGTGGCGATCGCGACGCCCGCATCGCCCGCCTGGAGCGCGTCGCCGATGAACTCCGAGACGGAATCGGCCAGGAAGTCGTCGCGCTCGTAGAATTGCACGACGTGCGCGCCGGCGGCGCGCTCGGCGCCCAGGCCACTGCGTCCGGGAACGATGCTCATGGGTCGCGTCGCGGCCGCGCGGACGATGCCGCGCGCCTCTCCGCCCGTCAATCCGGGTTCGCCGCGGGCGCCGCGCCCGCCCGGGGGTCCGCCGCCGAGGCGCGGCCCGGTCGCGGTTTCCCTACAGGATGTAGCGGGAGAGATCCTCGTCCTGCAGGATCTGCTCGAGCCGCTCCCGGACGTACGTGCCGTCGATCACGACCTCGCGCCCGCCCATCTCGGGGGCGTCGAACGAGATCTGGTCGAGCAGGCGCTCCATCACCGTGTGGAGCCGTCGCGCGCCGATGTTCTCGGTCCGCTC
This sequence comes from Binatia bacterium, assembly GCA_035650655.1. GTDB lineage: Bacteria > Desulfobacterota > Binatia > DP-6 > DP-6 > DASRHG01. Next base: position 18,493 of record DASRHG010000159.1, read on the forward strand.
GTTCACGGAGGCCGCGATGCGCGCGATCTCGGCGATCGCGTCCTCGCGGAAGGCGAGCGCGACCCCCTCGGTCGCGAGGAGGGCCGTGTACTGGCGGATGAGCGCGTTCTCGGGCTCGGTGAGGATCCGGATGAAGTCGGCCTGCGTGAGCGCTTCGAGCTCGACCCGGATCGGGAAGCGGCCCTGGAACTCGGGGATCAGGTCGGACGGCTTCGAGATGTGGAAGGCGCCCGAGGCGATGAAGAGGACGTGGTCGGTCCGGACCGGGCCGTGCTTCGTGTTGACCGTCGAGCCCTCGACGATCGGGAGGAGGTCGCGCTGCACGCCCTCGCGCGAGACGTCGGGGCCGTGGAGACCCTCGCGGCCGGCGATCTTGTCGATCTCGTCGATGAAGACGATGCCCGACTGCTCGACGCGCCGGATGGCTTCCTTCGTCGCGGCGTCCATGTCGATCAGCCGCGCGGCTTCCTCCTGGGCGAGGACCTCCATCGCCTCCGGGACGCGCATCTTCGTCTTCTTCGTCTTCCGGGGCATCAGCTGCTGGAACATGTCCTTCAGGTTGTGCTCGATCTCCTCGAGCCCCGGCGGCGTCATCACCTCGATCATCGGTGACACGCTCTTCGTCACCTCGAGCTCGACGGTCCGCTCGTCGAGCTTCCCCGCGCGGAGCATCCGCCGGAGCTTCTCGCGCGTGGCGGAGTCACCGTCGCCCCCCGCGACGCGCTCCGGCTCGCTGCCGGCGGCCTGGATGCGTCCGGTGGACTGGCGAACGGGCGGCAGGAGGAGGTCGAGGACGCGCTCCTCGGCGAGCTCGCGCGCCCGCACCTGCACCTTCGCCTTCTCCTCCTCGCGCACCATGTTGATGGCGAGCTCCGTCAGGTCCCGGATGATCGACTCGACGTCGCGCCCGACGTAGCCCACCTCGGTGAACTTCGACGCCTCCACCTTGATGAACGGCGCCTGCGCGAGCTTCGCGAGCCGGCGCGAGATCTCCGTCTTCCCGACGCCCGTCGGGCCGATCATGATGATGTTCTTCGGGGCGATCTCGTCGCGGAGGTGCTCGGGGACGTGCAGCCGGCGCCACCGGTTCCTGAGCGCGATCGCGACCGCGCGCTTCGCCGCGCGCTGGCCGACGATGTAGCGGTCGAGCTCGGAGACGACCTCGCGCGGGGTGAAGTTCGTCATCGGCGGCGGCTCACGCGCGGGACACGGCCCCCTCCAGCTCCTCGACGACGAGCTGGTCGTTCGTGTAGACGCAGATCGCGGCGGCGATCCGCATCGCCTCCTCGGCGATGCGCCGCGCGTCGAGCGTCGAGTGGGCGACGAGCGCCCGCGCGGCGGCGAGCGCGTAGTTCCCGCCCGAGCCGATCGCGCAGATCCCGTCCTCGGGCTCGATGACGTCGCCCGTGCCCGACACGACGAGCGACGACTCCCGATCCGCGACGACGAGGAGCGCCTCCAGGCGGCGGAGCAGCCGATCCGTGCGCCAGTCCTTCGCGAGGTCGACGGCGGCGCGGCGGAGGTTGCCGTTCACCTGCCCGAGCTTCGTCTCGAACCGCTCGAAGAGCGTGAGGGCGTCGGCGCCCGCGCCCGCGAAGCCCGCGAGCACGCGGTCCTGGTAGAGCCGGCGGACCTTCCGGGCGTTGTGCTTCATGATCGTCTGCCCGACGGTGACCTGCCCGTCGCCCGCGATCACCACCCGGCCGCCGTGCCGGACGGCGAGGATCGTGGTGGCGTGGAGCTCAGGCCCGCGGATGCGCGCGGTCATAGGCGTCCATCAGCCGGCGGAGGTCGACGTGGGTGTAGCGCTGCGTCGTCGAGAGCGTCGCGTGCCCGAGGAGCTCCTGGATGGCGCGGAGATCGGCGCCGGCGCCGAGCAGGTGGGTCGCGAAGGTGTGGCGGAGCGCGTGCGGCGTCGCCCTCGTCGTCCCGCTCGCCGTCACCCAACGCGTCATGAGCCGCGCCACGCTGCGCGACGTGAGCCGGCCGCCGCGCGCGTTGCGGAAGACCGGGCCCGCCGCGACCGGCACGCCGGCCTCGGCCGCGGCGGCGCGGTAGCGCGCGAGAGCGGCGAGGGCGGGCCGGCCGACGGGCACGACGCGCTCCTTGCGGCCCTTGCCGAGGACGCGCACGCTCCCCGCCGCCGCGTCGACGTCGGCCCAATCGAGACCCGTGAGCTCGCTCACCCGGAGCCCGGCCGAGTAGAGGAGCTCGAGGATCGCGCGGTCGCGGAGGCCGAGGACGCCGTCCCCGGGCGGTGCCGCGAGCAGGCGGTCGACGTCGTCGAGCGTCAGATGCGCGGGAAGCTTCCGGCGCATCTTCGGCGTCGCGAGCCCGATCGTCGGGTCGCTCGCGCGCCGGCCGGACTCGACGAGGAAGCGGAAGAGCCCGCGCACCGCCGCGAGCTTGCGCGCGATCGACGCGCGCTCCACGGTGCCGTCGAGGACGCGGAGCCAGTGCCGGATCGCGTCCGCGTCCGCGCGCGCGAGACCGCCGGCGCCGAGGAAGGCGAGGAACTGCCGGAGATCCGTGCGGTAGGCCCGCAGCGTGTGCGGAGAGACGTGCCGTTCGGAGCGCAGGTGCGCGTCGTACGCGGCGAGCGCCTCCTCGTCGGCGCGCTGCGTCCTTGTGGGCATGGAATGACGATGCTATCAACGGCCCCCGGACGGGACAAGGTGACGACGCGCCGCACCCCGGCTCGACTCGCGCTGCTCGTCATGGTGCTGGGGCTCGCCTGCCGGCCCGACGCCTCGACGCCGCGCGGAACCGCCGAGCGATTCCTCGACGCGCACTACGTACGCATCGACCTCCCGGCGGCGCTGCCGTTCACGAGCGGCCTCGCCCGGCACAAGGTCGAGGAAGAGCTGCGGCTCGTGCAGGGGCAGGAGATCGACGAGACGACGCGGAAGCCCATGGTGCGCTACGCGCTTCTCGAGGAGCATCCCGACGGCGACGCGGTCGTGCGCTTCGTCTATCGCGGTACGATCCTCGTCGAGGACGCGGACCGGCTCGAGCGCCGCTGGATGGTGACGGTGCGGCGGGAGGGCGCGGACTGGCGCGTGACGAACTACGAGGAGCTCGGCGAATGACCGACCGCCGCCGGCTGGCCCTCCTGGCCGGTGGTCTTCTCGCTCTCGGCGTCGTCGTCCTCGCCGGACTCGTCCGGGTCGCGGCGTCGCGCCCCGACCGGCTCCTCGCCGCCGCCGGGAAGCGGCTCGGCCGGCGGATCGAGGCGGACCGGGTCGGCGTGAGCCTCCGCGGCGGGCTCGGCGTCGCCCTCACCGGCGTGCGGATCGCCGACGACCCGGCGTTCGGCACCGAGCCCTTCGTCCGCGCCGCGCGGCTCGAGATGCGGATGCGCGTCCTGCCGCTCCTCCGCGGTCGCGTCGTCGTCGACCGCGTCGTCGTCGACCAGCCGGTCGTGCGGATCGTGCGCGACGCCGCGGGGCGGTTGAACGTCGACTCCTTCGCGCGACGGCCGAAGTCGCCCCGGCCGGCGTCGACCCCGCGGCCGAAGCCGAGCCGCGGTCCGGCGTTCCAGCTCGCGAACCTCCGGCTCCGCGATGGCACCGTCCAGTACCGCGAGCGCGGCCGCGAGCGCGGGATCGACCTGCTCGACCTCGCGATCGACGCGCGGACGCCGCGCTTCGGGGCGCCGGTGCCCGTGAGCGTTCGCGCGCGGCTCGTCGGTCGGGACGTCCGGCTCGACGACCTGCAGAGCGAGGGGACGCTCGACCTCGCCGGCGAGCGGCCGGCGTACCGGGGCGCGCTCGGCGGTGGCCCGGGCGCGATCGGCGCCCTCCCGATCGACCGGCTCGACGCGCGCGTTCGCGTGAGGCCGCCGACGCTGGTCCTCGAGGATGCGACCGTGGCGCTGCTCCGCGGGACCGTCACGACGGGGGCGACCGTCGTGACCGACGGCGCGGGCGCCGGCGTGCGCGGCGAGGTCGAGGGCAAGGGCCTCGACCTCGCCGCGATGCCGGGGCGGGCCGACCGGCCGCAGCCCGCGGGGATCCTCACGCTCTCCGCGAAGGTCGCGGGCCCGCCGCCCGGCGCGCCGGACTTCCGCCGCGCGCTCACGGGCGGCGGCCGCTTCCAGGTGGAGCACGGCCGCGTTGCGAATCTGCCGCTCGGGCGGACGCTCGCGGAGACGCTCGGCCCGATCGTCGGCGGCGGGACGATCGACCGTCTCGCCGAGCGCTACCCGGACCTCTTCAGCGGCGACGAGGTGCGCTTCACGCAGCTTTCCGGCTCGTGGCGCCTCGCCGACGGGCGGATCGCGTCGGACGATCTCGCGCTCGTGAGCACGAGCTACGCGGCGCACGGCGTCGGCAGCCTCGGGCTCGACGGCGACCTCGACGTGCACCTCACGCTCACCGCGTCGCCCGCGCTGACCGACGACCTCCTCGGGCGCTCGCGCGTGCGCGCGACGCTCGTCGACACGAACGGCCAGCTCACCGTGCCGCTGCGCGTCCGCGGGCCGCTCCGCCATCCGCGCGTGACGCCGGAGACCGAGTTCGCGGCGCGGGTCGCGAAGAGCGTGCTCCACGGCACGGGCTTCGAGGACCTGGCGTCCGACGTGCTCGACCGGTTCTTGAAGCGCAGGAAGCGGCACTGACCGGCGATGCACGTCCTCGGCCTCCTCGCCGGCACCGTCGTGCTCCGCCCGTACGTGTTCGTCTTCCTCGCCGTGTACCTGTTCGCCGCCGTCACCAAGATGGGGTGGCAGAAGACGCTCGCGTTCACCGCCGTGGCGTGGGCCGTCGCCTGGGCCGCCGAGCTGAGCTCGACGCGGAACGGCTTTCCGTTCGGCCTCTACGCCTACCTCGACGAGACGCGCGACCGGGAGCTCTGGCTCGCCAACGTGCCGTTCTTCGACTCGTTGTCGTTCAGCTTCCTCTGCTACCTCGGGTGGGCGCTCGCGACGTTCCTCTACGCGCCGCTCGTCTGTCGCCGCGACGACTTCCAGGTCGTCGACGTCCCGGCCGTGCGGCGCTCCGCCCGCGTGCTCCTGACGGGCGCCTTCCTCACCATGCTCGTCGACCTCGTCGTCGACCCCCTCACGCTCCGCGGCGACCGCTGGTTCCTCGGACGCATCTATTACTACCCGCACGGCGGGATCCACTTCGGCGTCCCGCTCAGCAACTACGCGGGCTGGTTCCTCGTCGCCCTCGTGACGATCGGAATCTTCCAGCGCCTCGACGCGCACCCGGGGTGGTCGACCCGCGGCGTCCGCGCCGTGCGCTTCGGTGGGCTGATCGAGCCGCTCCTCTACCTCGGGATCGTCGCCTTCAACCTCGCGCTCACGTTCTGGATCGGGGAGACGCTGATCGGGCTCGTCGGCTGCATGCTGTACGCGCCGGTGCTGGTGCTCTTCCTCTCGCATCCGCTGAACCCGATGCGTCGCGTGGAGCGCCGGGCGGCGTAGCCCCGCCGCCGGTCGGCGCACCGCCGTCGGCGGGATCCGCGGTTGCCTGACCGATCGGTTTGTAGTAGCGGTCAGCCGGCGCTTCATGTTCGATATCGCGATCTTCGCGGCGCTCGGCTGGGAGCGGCGCGCGGTGACGGCGGGGCTCGAGGCGGTGCGGGTGCGTGTGCGCGCGCGGGTCTGGTCCGGGCGGGCGGGCGCCCTCTCGTGCGTCGTCGTGCAGACCGGGGTCGGCCCGGGGCGCGCGGCGGCCGCGGCGGCGGCCGTCGACGCGGGCGCGTTCCTCGCGTGCGGGTGCGCGGGCGCGCTCGCGCCCGACCTCGGTGGCGGCGACGTCGTCCTGGCCGACGCGGTCATCGCCCTCGACGCGTCGGGTCGCGTCGAGCGGCGCGTCGCGGGCGCGACGCCGCCGTCGCTCGCGCGCGCCGCGGCGGGGGAGGGGATCCGGCTCCGCACCGGACCCATCGCGTCGAGCCCGACGGTGCTCGCGACCGCCGCCGCGAAGCGCGTCGCGGCCGAGAGCGGAGCGCTCGCCGTCGACATGGAGAGCGCCGCCGTCGCCGCGGAGGCCGAGCGGCGCGGCCTGCCCTTCGCGGCCCTTCGTGTCGTGCTCGACGTCGCCGATCAGGCGCTGCCGCTCGCCGACGCGCTCGTCGACGGCGCGTCGGGCGAGGTGCGGCTCGGCCGCGCGGTCGTCGCGCTCGCGCCGCGGCCGTGGCTCTGGCCGCCGATGGCGCGCCTCGCGCGCCACACGCGGCTTGCCGACCGCCGGCTCCGCGCCATCGTAGCCGCCGCGCTCCGCGACGGCGCCTTCATCCCGCGTTCGACGGAGCGTCCCGCGCCCCGCGCCGCGGTACGCTGACCGCTCCAGGGAGGGACCGAATGCGATACCCGTTCCACATCACGACCGACATGATCCGCTGGCAGCTCAAGAACTGGTGGGCGGGGAACGCGCGCGTGCCGGTCGTCCTGATGCTCGAGCCGCTCCACACCTGCAACCTCGCCTGCGTCGGCTGCTCGCCCGAGCGGTACTCGGGCGACCTGCGCGACCGGCTTCCGCTCTCCAGGTGCTTCGAGGCAGTCGACGAGTGTGGGGCGCCGGTCGTGTCCGTCTGCGGCGGCGAGCCGACCGTCTATCCGGAGATCGTCGAGCTGATCGACGGCATCATCGCACGGCGCCGGCACGTCATCATGTGCACGAACGCGATCCTCCTCGACCGTTTCTACAAGAAGGCGAAGCCGCACAAGCGCCTCTCCATCAACGTGCACCTGGACGGCATGAAGAGGACGCACGACTTCGTCGTCGACAAGCCGGGCGTCTTCGACAAGGCGATCGAGATGATCAAGGAGGGCAAGCGGCTCGGCTACTACGTCTGCACGAACACGACGGTGTACCGGGAGACGGACGTCGGCGAGATCGAGGAGATGTGCGCGTTCCTCACCGAGCTCGACGTCGACGGGATCCTCCTCTCGCCCGGCTACCATTACGAGGCGATCGAGGGCGACGAGCACTTCCTCTTCCGCGACGAGATCCACGCGAAGTTCAAGCGCATCGTCGAGCTCGCGAAGCGCTACCGGAAGATCTCCTCGACGCCGCTCTTCCTCCAGTTCGCCGCCGGGCTGCGCGAGTACCCCTGCACCCCGTGGGGCAACCCGACCTTCACGCCGCAGGGGTGGAAGGGCCCCTGCTACCTCATCGGCGACAAGTACTACGGGAGCTGGAAGGACTTCTTCGGCGGGGTCGACTGGGACTACTGGGAGACGCGCACCGATCCCCGCTGCCACAACTGCAAGATGCACTCGGGCTTCGAAGCGTCCGTCGTGCGGAAGCTCGGGGAGAGCTTCTCGGACGTGCTCACGATGGCGAAGTGGCAGATGGAGAACCCGAAGGGCACCGGACGCCGCGCGGCGTGAGCCGCGGGCGGTCTCGGCGCCTCACGGGACCTCGCGCACGAGCACGTCGCCGACCGCTTCGTCGTCGACGCCGCCGTTCGCGTCGGAGTCCTCGCACGCCGCCCCGTCGTACGCGGAGCGCGCCCACGTGCTCACCGTGTGCAGTCCGGCGGCGCGCCCGTGGGAGGTCGCCGTGCCGGTGCCGGCCGCGCCGCCGTTGTAGCGAAGCCGCGTCACGGCGACGATGTCCGGTTCGCCGGGCGGCTCCTGCAAGCCGAGCGCGGTTGGGTCGACGGCCTTCTCCCTCTTCCTGCACGACGTCCGGACGCTGGGCGTGCCGTTCCGCCGCGCGCAGAAAAGGGACGCGGCCGCCGGACCGACGCCAGAACGACGACGACGAGGGCGAAGACGAGCCGAGTACGCATGGACGCTCACGTAGCGGCCGCACCGTGCATCCGTCGAGGAAGAGCGGACACGGGCGGCTGTCACCGCCGGTCGGTCGGACCGTACTCCATGTAAGAGGCGGCGCGGCGACCGGCCGTGTCGAGCCGCGGCGCGCCCCCAATCCACCCGCGAGGTGCAGCCATGAAGAAGGTGACGATCGTCCTCGGAGGTCTTCTCTCACTGCTCGCGCTCTCGACCGGCGTGCGGGCGGACCGCCCGCCGCGGACGATCCTCTCGTTCACGACGATGTACGGTGTCGACGGGCCGTTCGTCGGCGCGGACAACGCGATCCGCGGGGTCCCGGGCGACGAGCTGCCGTGGCGGATCGCGGGCACCGTGAAGGGCCGGCTCGCGACCAACGGCAACCTCTCGATCACCGTCCGCGGCCTCGTCTTCACCGACGACCCCGAGGTCCCGCCCGAGCTCCGCGGCACGAACGACGAGTCGGAGTTCCGGGCGCTCGTCAGCTGTCTCAGCGAGGACGGCAATCAGGTCGTCACGAAGAACGTCACGACGCAGGGATTCCCGGCGACGCCGTCGGGGAACTCGAACATCGAGACGCGCATCGAGCTGCCCGAATCGTGCGTCGCGCCGATCGTCTTCATCCTCGCGGGCAGCGAGGACAAGTGGTTCGCGGTGACCGGCGCGGAGCTGGGGGGCTAGTGGCGCCTCGCGAGCCGCACCGGGCTCGGCGCGGCGCGACGAGCCCGGTGCGGCCGACAGGAGGCTAGCGCCGGGCTGCGGCGACGGGGACGAGCGCCGCGAGCGGCACGAAGGCCGCGGCGGCGCCGAGGTCCGTGGGGATCGCCCGCTCCACGGCCAGCTGGTCGCGGAGCCGCCGGGCGCCCTCCTGGGCCTGGAGCGTGACTTCATCCACGATCCGGGCCGGCCAGCGAGGATCGCCGGTGTCGACCGCGATGCTCGTCGCCACGGTCGTCGTGCCGACGTCCTCGTCGTCGGCAACGAGCAGCACCTCGATCGTCATCCGTGGACCCTCTTCTGCACGGAGCGCTCGTGGAGCAAGCGCGGTGCCACGAGCAGCCGGTCGATTTTCCGCGGGCGACGCTTCCGGATCCCCGTCGCGATCTTGCACGCGTGACCGCTCCCGTCGAAACGGGGCGGGAATGCGCGTTCCGCCGGGGGCGCGCGGGCTGGGGACCCCGCTCGCCTTCGCCATGGCAGCTGCTAAGATGCCGCGGTTTTCGAGGGGCTGGGGAGGACGATGGGCACCGCCGCACCACGACCGATCGAAGCCGACCTGGGCGACGCCGCGGAGGAGCGCTACCTCAGCTACGCGCTCTCCGTCATCACCTCGCGCGCCCTGCCCGACGTGCGCGACGGGCTGAAGCCCGTCCAGCGCCGCATCCTGTACGCGATGTTCCAGAACCTCCGCCTGACGGCGGGGGCACGCCCGCGGAAGTCCGCGGCCGTCGTCGGCGAGGTCCTCGGCAAGTACCACCCGCACGGCGACCAGGCCGCGTACGAGGCGATGGTGCGCATGGCGCAGCCGTTCGCGCTTCGCTACCCACTCGTGCAGGGCGAGGGCAACTTCGGCTCCCTCGACGGCGACGGGGCCGCGGCGATGCGCTACACGGAGGCGCGTCTCACGCCGCTCGCCGAGGAGATGCTCCACGACCTCGGCGCGGACACCGTTCCCTTGCGCGCGAACTACGACGCGACGATCGAGGAGCCGGTCGTGCTGCCGAGCGCGATCCCGCAGCTCCTCATGAACGGCTCGACGGGCATCGCCGTCGGCATGGCGACGAACGTGCCGCCCCACAACCTCGGGGAGATCGTCGCGGCGCTCGTCGCGCTGATCGACGAACCCGACCTCGACGTGAAGGGGCTGCTCAAGCATCTCAAGGGGCCGGACTTCCCGACCGGCGGCGAGATCCTGAACTCGAAGAAGGAGCTCCGCGAGCTCTACGAGACGGGGCAGGGCGCCGTGCGGCTCCGCGGGCAGTACGCGGTCGAGACGCTCCCGCGCGGGAAGCGCCAGGTCGTCATCACGTCGATCCCGTACACCGTGAACAAGGCGGAGCTGGTCGAGCAGATCGCCGAGCACATCGTGTCCCGGAAGCTCCCGCTCGTCGTCGACGTCCGCGACGAATCGACGACCGACGTCCGGATCGTGCTCGAGCTCAAGAGCGACGCGAACGCCGACGCGGCGATGGCGTACCTCTACAAGCACACGAACCTGCAGACGAACTTCAACGTGAACCTGACGTGTCTCCTCCCGACGGCGAACCCCGCCGTCGGCCAGCCCGCCCGGGTCACGCTGCGCGAGCTCTGCCGGCACTTCCTCGACTTCCGGCTCCTCGTCGTCACGCGCCGGCTCGAGCACGAGAAGCGGCAGCTCGAAGCGCGCCTCCACGTCCTCGACGCGCTCGCGAAGATCTACGACGACCTCGACCGCGCGATCCGCATCATCCGGAAGGCCGAGTCGCGCGCCGACGCGGCGAAGCAGCTCATGGCCGCCTTCGAGCTCGACCAGGTGCAGGCCGACGCGATCCTCGAGATCCGCCTCTACCAGCTCGCCCGCCTCGAGATCGAGCAGATCCGCGAGGAGCGCGCCGCGAAGCGGAAGCGGCTCCGCGAGGTCGAGGCGCTCCTCGCGAAGCCGCGCGAGCGCTGGAAGCTCGTCCGCGCGGAGCTCGTCGCGCTGGCCGAGAAGTACGGCGACGAGCGCCGCACGGTGCTCTCCGGACCCGGCGAGGAGCTCGCCTACGACCCCGAGGTGTACATCGTCCACGAGGACGCGACCGTCGTGCTGTCGCGTGACGGCTGGGTGAAGCGGGTGCGCGAGCTGAAGGACCCGACGTCCACGCGGCTGCGCGAGGGCGACGCGCTCTTCGCAATCCTCGCGGGGACGACGCGCGACCGCCTCGTCCTCTTCTCGACGAAGGGCACCATGTACGTGATGCGGGTTGCCGACGTGCCGGCGACGACGGGCTACGGCGAGCCCGTGCAGTCGCTCCTCAAGTTCGGCGACGGCGCGCGGGTCGTCGCCGCCCGGCTCGTCCGCGAGCCCGACGCGCCCCCGCCCGGCGCGCAGGGAACGCTCCCCGGGGTCGCCGCCGAGTCGGCGTGGACGCCGGCCGTGCTGGTCGCGACGGCGCGCGGCTTCGGCTTCCGTGCGGCGCCGGACCTCTCCGAGACGACGCGCGCCGGGCGGAAGCTCGCGCGGGTCGTGGAGGGCGACGAGATCGTGTCGGTCGAGCCGATCCTCGGGCCCGTCGTCGTCGTCGCGACCGAGCGCGGGAAGATGCTGCGCTTCGGGCTGGACGAGGTGGCGGAGCTGTCCGGGCCGGGCCGCGGCGTCATCCTCATGCGGCCGGAGAAGGGCAGGGAGGAGGCCCGCATCGTGGGCGCGCTCGCGCTGCCGAAGGACGCGGAGTTCGTCGCGGTCACGGACGAGGGGAGCGAGCGGCGCCTCGAGGCGGGCGACGTGCCGCCCGGGAAGCGCGGCGGGAAGGGACAGCGTGTCGTGAAGCGCGGTCGCGTCGCCGCGCTCCGGCGCCCGGAGGCGGAGGGCTAGGGCGATGGCCGCGACGTACACGGCGAAGGACATCCTGGTGCTCGAGGGCCTCGAGCCCGTGCGCCGCCGGCCCGGCATGTACATCGGCGGCGTCGACGCCACGGGGCTCCACCATCTGCTCTGGGAGATCGTCGACAACTCCGTCGACGAGGCGATGAACGGCCACGCCGACAAGATCGTCGTCACGCTGCACGCGGACGGGTCTTCGGTGACGGTCGCCGACAACGGGCGCGGCATCCCCGTCGACCGGCACGCGCAGTACCGGAAGTCGGCGCTCGAGCTGATCCTCACGACGCTCCACGCCGGCGGGAAGTTCGAGGCGAAGAACTACTACCACTCGGGCGGGCTCCACGGCGTCGGCGCGTCCGTCGTGACCGCCCTCTCCGAGGAGCTGGTCGCGCGCGTGCGGCGCGACGGCGCGGAGTGGGAGCAGCGCTTCGCGCGCGGGAAGCCCACGTCGGGGCTCGAGAAGCTCGGGCGCGCGCGCGGCAGCGGCACGACGATCTTCTTCCGTCCCGATCCGAAGATCTTCCCGAGCGTCCGTTTCGACGCGAAGGAGATCGCCGAGCGGCTCGAGGCGAAGGCGTACCTGCACGGCGGCCTCACCGTCGAGTTCCACGACGAGCGGGCGGGGACGAAGGCCGTCTACCGCTACGACGAGGGGTTGAAGGCCTTCCTCGCGAAGCTCGTCGGCGCGTCGAAGCCGCTCGGCGGCGAGGTGTTCACGATCGTGAAGCAGCAGGACGGGCTCCACCTCGAGTGCGCGCTCGCGTGGACCGAGGACACGACCGAGCGGGTCTACTCCTACGTGAACAGCATCCCGACGACCGCGGGCGGCGCGCACGAGAACGGCCTCAAGGCGGGCCTCGTGAAGGCCGTGCGGAACTACCTCGCGGTCCACAGCCTCGTCCCGCGCGGCCTCTCGATCACGGCCGAGGACGCCCGCGAAGGCCTGGTCGCCGTCCTCGCGATCAAGCTCCCGCAGCCCCAGTTCCAGGGTCAGACGAAGGAGCGCCTCAACAACGCCGAGTTGACGCCCGCGATCGACGGCATCGTCCGGACGGCCCTCGAGAACGCGCTCAACGCGAACCGCACCGCCGGCGACGCGATCGCCACGCGCGTCGTGCTCGCCGCGCGCGCGCGGAGCGCGTCGCGCGCCGCCGCGGAGCAGGTGCAGCGGAAGAGCGCCGTGTCGCACCGCCTGAACCTCCCCGGCAAGCTCGCCGACTGCAGCTCGACCGACCCCACGGAGTGCGAGCTCTTCATCGTCGAAGGCGACTCCGCCGGCGGCTCGGCGAAGCAGGGGCGCGAGCGGAGCTTCCAGGCGATCCTCCCGCTCCGCGGCAAGGTGCTGAACAGCGAGCAGGCGTCCACCGCGAAGGTGCTGACCAACAAGGAGCTGTCGGACATCGTGTCCGCGCTCGGCTGCGGGACCGGCAAGGACTTCGACGCCCGCAAGCTCCGCTACCACAAGATCTGCCTCCTCATGGACGCGGACTCCGACGGCAACCACATCTGCACGCTGCTCCTCACCTTCTTCTACCGCCACCTCCCCGAGCTGATCCGGCAGGGCTACGTCTACATCGCGCAGCCGCCGCTGTATCGGATCGAGGCGGGGAAGGACGTCTACTGGGCCCGCGACGACGCCGAGAAGGACCGCCTGCTCGCGGGCCGCAACGGCCACTCCGGCAGGGTCCAGGTGACGCGCTTCAAGGGCCTCGGCGAGATGAACCCGAAGACGCTCAAGGAGACGACGCTCGACCCCGCGCGCCGCTCGCTCCTGCGCGTCGCGATCCGGGACGTCGCGAAGACCGAGAGGGCGATCCAGACGCTCATGGGGAGGGACGTCGCCCCGCGCTTCGAGTTCATCATGGAGCGGGCGCCGAAGGTGAACGAGGTCGACGTCTAGGGCCGGCGCTCAGAAGAAGCAGCCGGGGTAGATCCCCGCGCCGGTCACCGCGAAGAGCGTCGAGGCGTCCAGGTAGAGGGAGCCGCCCGGCCAGAGCGTCGCGAAGAAGTCCCCGGGGCAGATGGCGGCCGAGCAGCCCCCGGGGCAGAGCTCGCAGCAGTCGACGACCGGGCCGAAGTGGTAGTCGCAGTTGCCGTCGCCGCTGACGGTGCAGGTCCTCGCCTGGTCGCCGAGCTGGACGGCGTGGTGCCATCGGATCACGACGGGCGTGTTGGACGGCGCGCACTTGACGGAGCCTCCCGCGTCGCCCGCGCCGAGCGTGCCGTCCGCCCCCGGTCCGCCGACGACGAGCACGCTCGCGCCGTTCACCGCGTTCGGAAGCGTCATCGTCCCGAAGTCCGGGACGTGCGATCCGGTGCTGATCGTCACGGTCGGACCGGTGAAGACCGTCGCGCTGTTCGGCACCCGCACCTGGGGCTCGAGGCTGAAGTCGGGAGCGTCGAGGATGTCGATGTCCTGCGGCAGGTAGTCGCAGAAGTTCTCGGCCACGCGATTGTACTGGCACGGGACCTTGTGGTTCTCGATCGCCTTCACGCAGGCGAGGTACAGCGCTCCGCCGATGTCCGGGATGCCGAGCAGGGGCCGGCACCAGTAGTCCGGCGCCTGCTGCGCGAGGTCGGCCGTCTTGCAGAGCCCGGCGAGCGTGCTCTGCGCGGCGTGGCAGATGTCCGCGGGGGTGAGCGGCGACGGCTCGTAGATGCGCGGGATGGCCACGCGATACGTGCCGGGCGCGGACTGCTGGGCGCGAAAGGAGATCGGGGCGTTGCCGAAGTAGCGAAGCGAGTCGAGGGCGGTCCACGTGAAGGTCACCGTCGCGTCGGTCACCGGCGCGTTGCAGCGCCTCACCCGGACGACCGCCTCCTCGTAGTACGTCGTGCCGCCCGCGCTCGTCGTCGCGGCGGCCGCCGTCGCGTGCGCGAAGGGGACCGAATAGTCGACGTTGCTGCCGTCCGCGCCGTGCACGACGAAGCGCACGTTCGCGGCCGACGACCAGTCGAGATCCACCGTCGCGCCGTCGCGGGTCCGGATCCGGATCACCCGGCCGTTGCCGTCGTAGTCGATGACGGCCTGAATCTGTCCGTCGGCCGAGCTGACGGACGCGGAGCGCACCGCGGTCGCCAAGCCGTTTGCGTCCTTGGTGCCCTGATAGAGCACGTTGTCGCCCTCGAGCGTCCGGTACGCGGCGACGCCCGAGTCGGCGGGGTTCACGAGGACGGCGAACGTGCCCGGCTCCGCGACGGGCATGCAGCCGTTCAGGGAGCGGTCGACCGCCGTCACGAGCTCGTCGATGCCGACCCGGCCGTCGCCGTCGCGGTCCGCGGCCGGACAGGCGGAGAGCGTCGTCTTTCCGAGCGAGACGTTGACCGCCTTCACGAGCTCGTCGACGGTCACGGTGCCGTTGGCGTTGCAGTCGCCGACGCAGACGGCGGCCGCGGCGGGCGCGGTGGCGGTCCGGGTGGTCGCGGTGGCGGTCCCGGTGGTCGCGGTGGCGGTCCCGGTGGCCGT
>DASRHG010000160.1:0-2985 GCA_035650655.1 Binatia bacterium
CATGCGCGAGCTGATCGCCGCGTTCCGCGCGCTCGGCGAAGCGCGCGAGGCGCGCGCGATCGTGCTCGCGGCGAACGGCTCCGTGTTCTCCGCGGGCCACGACTTCGCCGACATGGTGGAGCGCGACCTCGACGGGATGCGGCGCCTCCTCGCCGTCTGCACGGAGCTCATGCTGGCGGTCCAGCGCGTTCCGCAGCCCGTCGTCGCGCGCGTCCAGGGCGTTGCCACGGCGGCGGGCTGCCAGCTCGTCGCCTCGTGCGACCTCGCCGTCGCCGCCGACACGGCGACGTTCGCGACGCCGGGCGGAAAGGGCGGCTGGTTCTGCACCACGCCCATGGTGGCCGTCGCCCGCGCCATCGGACGGAAGCGCGCACTCGAGATGCTCTTCACGGGCGACCCGATCGACGCGGCGACGGCGCTCGCGTGGGGCCTCGTGAACCGCGTCGTCCCCGCCGCGCGGCTCGTCGAGGAGACCGAGGCGTTCGCCCGCGCCGCGAGCCGCGGGAGCACGGCCTCGAAAGCGGCCGGCAAGCGCGCGTTCTACGAGACGATCGACCTCGACGTCGAGGCGGCGTACGCGGCCGCGTGCGAGGTCATGGCGTCGAGCGCGGTCACCGAAGACGCCCGCGAGATGATGCGCGCCTTCCTCGAGAAGCGGCCCGCCACGTACCCGCCGCCCAGGCGCTGACCGCAACGTCGTACTTCGCGCCCGCGTTTTGTGCCTCCGGCGGCGGTTGCTATCCTACCCTGCGATGGCGGAGCCGCGCGTCGCCTACTTCTGCATGGAGTTCGGCCTGGACGAGTCGTTCCCGATCTACGCCGGCGGGCTCGGCATCCTCGCCGGCGACTTCATCAAGTCGGCGCGCGACCTCGGGCGGCCCGTCGTCGCGGTCGGGCTCCGCTGGGCGCATGGCTACGCGCGGCAGCTGATCGGCCCGGACGGCACGCCCCGGAGCGAGTTCCCGGAGTACGCCGCGGACTTCCTCGACGACACCCGCGTACGCGTCCGGGTGCGGATCGGCTCGCGCGAGGTGGAGGCCCGCGTCTGGCACACGGAGCGCTGGGGGAACGCGCCGCTCTACCTCCTCGAGCCCGTCGCCCGGGAGGACGCGTGGATCACGCGCCGGCTCTACGAGCCCACGCTCGACTGCCGCGTCGCGCAGGAGGTTTTGCTCGGCGTCGGCGGGGTGCGCGCGCTCCGGAAGCTCGGCTTCGAGATCGACACGTATCACTTCAACGAGGGCCACGCGGTCTTCGCCGGCGTCGAGATGATCGCCGAGCGGATGGCGGGCAACGTCGAGTTCGCCGAGGCGTGGCGGGCCGTGCGCGACTCGATCGTCTTCACGACGCACACGCCGATCCCCGCGGGCAACGAGGTGCACCCGCTCTCCGAGCTGCGCCGTCTCGGCGCGTCCTGCGAGCTCGTCGACTGGGAGATGCGCCAGCTGGGCGGCGATCCCTTCAACATGACGGTCGCGGGCCTCCGGCTGGCGCGCCGCTCGAACGCCGTGTCGCGGATCCACGGCGAGGTGTCGCGGGCGATGTGGCGGGACGTGGAGGGCGCGAGCGAGATCATCGCGATCACGAACGGCGTCCACGTGCCGACGTGGCAGGACGCCCGCATCCGCGAGGCGTCGGGCTCCGCGACCGGGCTCTGGCAGACGCACCAGGTGCTCAAGCGCGAGCTCCTCGCCGCGATCGAGGAACGGGCGGGCGTGGCGCTCGCGCCCGACGTGTGCACGATCGGGTTCGCCCGCCGCGCGGCGGCGTACAAGCGCAGCGACCTCGTCTTTCGCGATCCGGCGCGGCTCGAGCCGCTCCTCGCGGCCGGCAGGCTCCAGCTCGTCTTCGCGGGCAAAGCGCATCCCGACGACCCGGAGGGGGCGCGCATCGTCGCCAACCTGGTCGCCATGGCGCGGCGCCATCCGACGACCGTCGTCTTCGTGCCCGACTACGACATGGGGCTCGCGCGGCGGCTGACGCGCGGGGCCGACGTCTGGCTCAACAACCCGATCCGCCCGCTCGAGGCGTCGGGGACGTCCGGCATGAAGGCGGCGCTGAACGGCGTGCTGAACCTCTCCGTCCTCGACGGCTGGTGGCCCGAGGCGTGCGAGCACGGTACGAACGGATGGGCGTTCGGCGATGACGAGTCCGACCCCGCGGAGCGTGACCGCAAGGATGCCGAGGCGCTCTACGACGTGCTCGAGCGCGAGGTGCTCCCCGCGTACGCCGATCGGGCGCGATGGACCGCGATGATGCAGGCGAGCATCGCGAGCGTGCAGCAGCGGTTCTCCTCGGATCGGATGGTCGAGGAGTACTTCGCCCGGCTCTACGCCCGCTGACCAGCGCCGCTACCCGGGCGCGCGCCCCGCGAAGCGGGCGATCGCCGCGACGAGCGTCGCCGGCTCGACCGGCTTCGTGAGGTAGACGTCGTAGCCGGCGGTGAGGACGCGGGCCTCGTCGGCGGGGCTCGCGTAGCCGGTGAGGGCGATGACCGGAAGACACCCGCCCACCCCGCCGTGCCGGCGGCGGAGCTCGCGCACGAGCGCGAAGCCGTCCTCGCACGGCATCGCGATGTCGCTCAGGACGACGCCCGGGGCGCTGCGCGCGACCGCGGCGAGCGCCTCCCGCACGCTCGACGCCGTCGTCACCGCGGCGCCCGCGTGTTCGAGGACGGCACCGATCGACTCGCGCGCGTCCGGATCGTCGTCGACGACGAGGACGCGCACGCCGGCGAGCGCCCGCGGTTCCGTGTGCGCCGTGGGCGCCCCCTCCCGCGCCGCGGGCGGCCCCTGCACCGCCGGCAGCGGCAGCCACACGGTGAAGGTCGCCCCGCGACCGAGCCCCGGGCTCTCCACCTCGACCGTCCCGCCGTGCAGCTCGACCAGGTGGCGGACGATCGCGAGGCCGAGCCCGAGCCCGCCCTCCGCGCGCGTGGTCGACGAATCGGCCTGTCGGAAGCGCTCGAAGACGTGGGGCAGGAAC
>DASRHG010000161.1:0-32262 GCA_035650655.1 Binatia bacterium
CCCAGCCGCCCGCCGGCTTCACGAACACGTAGGCCGCCCCCTGGCCGCTGGTGTCGCCGGGCGCGCCGGCGGCCACCGTGTCGCCGTCGATCGCCACCGACTCGCCGAATCGCTTGTCCGTGAGGCTGTCGGACGCGGTCAGCTTCGCGACCTGCACCGGGGTGCCCATGGACATGACGAAGACGTACGCCGAGCCCGCGTCCCTCTGGATCCCGAGGTCGTCGCGGGGCGCGCCCACGACGATCGTGTCGCCGCTGACGGCGACCGACCAGCCGAACCGGTCGTCTGCCGCGCCGTCCGAGGCGGTGAGCTTGAACGACTCGGTCATCGTCGCCCAGCCCGTCACCGGCTTCGCGAACACGTAGGCCGCGCCCGCGCCGCCGGAGTGGCCGGGCGCGCCGAGGACCACCGTGTCGCCGCTCGCGGCAACCGACCAGCCGAGCTCGTCCTGTGCGGCGCCGTCGGACGCGGTGAGCTTGGCGCTCTGCAGGAACGGATCGACGATGATGGGATAACGGGCGCCGGCATCGTCCACGCGCAACTGCACGACGCCCTCTCGCCGCTCGAGCCAGGCCCGCAGCTCGCGTCCGTCCCGGTCCCAGGCGCCGACGCCCGCGAAGCGCAGTACGGCCGCCCCGTCGGGCCCGTGCAACGCGAGCGCGCGGCCGCCGTCCTCGACCTCGCCGCGCAGGCCGCCGGTCATCGCCAGCTCGAACACCAGCGGCCCCCGCGCGCCGCAGCCGCCGGACCCCGCGGGTGCGGGGCGGCACGCGGCGGCGCCCTCGTGGGGCGGATCGGCCACCGTGAAGCCCTGCTCGAGGCCGAGGGGACCGTTCACGTACCATTCTTCGAACGCCCCACGCCGATACACGATGCGGTTGGCCGCCGCGGTCGGTTCGACTCGCGCCACGCGCGCGAGCGCGCCGTCGCGCCCCCAGGCCGCGAGCGCCAGCCCCCAGCGCCGACCGGCGCGCGTCACCTCGAGCCCCTCGCTCGACAGCCGGGCGGTGAAGCCGTGGCGCGGGTTGCCGACGCGGTAGCCGTCCCCCGCGCGGCCGACGTGGTAGGCGGTGTCGTCGCGGCCGAGCGCGGCGGCCACCACCGCCTGTCCCGGCAGCGGGAGGTCCGCCAGCGCGAGCCCGTCGGTCGCGCCGCCGCGACCCGCCCACGCGGCCGCGGCGTGGGCCGCGAGCACGAGGCCTGCCAGCCACACGGAGCCGAGGCGGCGACTCGCGCCCGTGCTCCATACGAGGTTCAACGACGTTCTGACGACTCTCATCGTCTCACTCCTTCGGCGGTCGTCGCGGGCGGGCCGCACTCACCTCCGCGCCGATTCCCGGCCTTCGGGTACCACGCACGGAAGGCATTTGGCAACGGTCTGGCAGCGAGGCGCTGCCCTTCGCGATGCTATTAGCGAACTTAGGGAACTATGATGCGGGGGGCGGCGCCTGGCATTCCGGCGCGCTTCCCGCGGCGACCCGGCGCGGCCAGACTGCGCCCGGCCCCGGCAGTCGCCATGGAGAAGGCGCGCCGGCGGTCAGCCGGCGCCCGGCCGCTGCGTGCAGCGCGTCAGTTGACGCCGGCATCCAATGTGCGCGCCTGCGCTCGCCGACTCGGCGTGGCCGCGATGGACGGGAGCGGGGGCTACGAAGCCGTCGCGTGCAGCGTGCTTTCGCGCGCGAGCTGCGCGCTCAGCGACGCCGCCGCCCGAGCCGCAGCGGTCAGCGGAAGAGATCGAAGGCCGCGCTCCGGACGAGCGCGGATGCGGCGCCCGTCTGCCCCGGCGTGTAGCGGACGCCGCGGACGATCGCCGCCGCGACGCCGCTGTCCTTCTCCATCACGAGCCCCGCGGCCGCCGCGATTTCGTCGGCGAGCGCGACGATCGTGTGATGGAGCGTCCGGCCGGTCAGGTCGGCGCGGCCGCGGAGGTCGAACAGCGGCTCCATCCCGGCGCACCCGAGGGCGACCTCGACGAGCCCCTCGCGCCAGGGCCGCCCGAACGTGTCTGTGACGACGACCGCCAGCTCGACGCCGAAGCGCGCCCGCAGCCGCTCCGCGAGCGCCGCCGCGGACGCGTCGGCGTCGCGCGGGAGGAGCGTGAGCACCTCGGGGGCGACGCCGTTCGACTCGTCGACGCCGGCGTTCGCACAGACCCACCCGTGGCGCGTCTCGCAGATCACGTGGCCGCGGTCCATGCGGACGATCCGCTGCGTCTCGCGGAGCACGACCTCCACGGCCCGCGGGTCCTTCCCGCTCTCGGTGCGCGAGGCGAGGTGCACCGCGAACGCCGAGGGCGTCACGTCCGCGAGGCGCACGACGGCGCCCTCCGCCTTCGAGACGACCTTCTGGCAGACCGCGACGACGTCGCGCGGCTTCATCCCGACGCGCGCGGCCTCGATCGCGTCGCCGAGGAGGACGGCCAGGTCGTCGCCCGGCTTCACGAGCGGCAGCCCCGGGATCGGAATGACGGCGACGGTCATCGACGGCGCTCGTCGTGTAGCGCACGCAGGACGACGCCGGCAAGGCGGGCCGCGTGCGCGGGGCTCCGCATGATCGTGTCGGTGACGACGGGCCGCATGCCGAGCGCCGCGATCGCGGGCGCGAAGCGCGCGTCGACGCGATCGAGCACGAAGACGTCCACGAGGCCGCGGTAGAGCCGCGCGACGCCGCGGGGCGACACCTCGTGGCCGAGCGCGCGGAGCATGCGGTGGAGCGGGCCCTTGAGCGCGCGGCCGCCGACGAGCGGCGTGATCGCGGCAGCGGGCGCGCGCCGGGCGGCGAGCGCGCGGCGGATCGCGGGAACGGCGAGGATCGGGCCGATCGAGACGAAGGGGTTCGACGGCGCGAGGACGATCCCGTCGGCGCGGTGGAGCGCGGCGAGGACGCCCGGCGCGGGGCGCGCGCGCGCCGCGCCCGCGATCTCGATCCGCCGCACCCGGCCGCGCGCGCGGCGGCGCACGAGGTAGTCCTGGAAGGGGAGACGGCCGCGCTCGGTGTGGACGAACGTGCGCACGCGGTCGTCGGTCATCGGGAGGAGCGTCGCGCGCAGGCCGTGGGCGCGCGCGAGGTCCGCCGTCACCCGCGAGAGCGGACGGCCGGCGCGGAGGGCGGTCGTGCGCACGAGGTGCGTCGCGAGGTCGCGGTCGCCGAGCCGGAACCAGACCGGCGCGCCGAGCGCGTCGAGCGCGGCGAGCGCGTGGAACGTCTCGCCCGCCACACCCCAGCCGCGCACCGGGTCGGCGCGGCCGGCGAGCGTGTAGAGGACCGTGTCGAGGTCCGGCGAGACGTGGAGCCCGAAGAATTCCTCGTCGTCGCCCGTATTGCCGATGACGGCGAGCCGGCGCGGGTCAGTGCGCTGCGAGAGGCCCCGGAGGAACCGGGCCGCCCCCACACCACCCGCCAGCACCGTGATCCGCCTGCCCGACTCGCCCATAGAGCGTCGTCCGCTGCACCGGCTGCCGTCCCATCGCGCGGACGAGCGCCTCGATCTCCTCGGCGGAGGTGTACTCGCCGGCGTCCGCCCCCGCCTCGCGGGAGATGCTCTCCTCCATGAGCGTCCCGCCGAAGTCGTTGCACCCCGCGCGGAGCGTGAGCTGCGCGAGGCGATGGCCGAGCTTCACCCACGACGTCTGGAGGTTCTCGATCGCGCCGCGCAGCATGAGCCGGCTCGTCGCGTAGATGCGCAGGTCGCGGAGCCCCTTCGGCTGCGGGGTCACGCGGCCGTCGTGGTAGAGCTTCGTGTTCTCCCAGATGAAGCCGAGGGGGACGAACTCGGTGAACCCCCGCGTCTCCCGCTGGAGGTCGCGCATGAGCCCGATGTGGCGCGCGACGTGGCCGGCCGTCTCGACGTGGCCGTACATGACCGTCGAGGTCGTCGGGACGCCGAGCCGGTGCGCCGTCGTGATGATCTCGATCCACGTCCGCACGTCGACCTTCTTGTGCGACAGGATCTCGCGGACCTCGTCGTCGAGGATCTCGGCGGCGGTCCCGGGGATGGAGCCGAGGCCGGCATCGCGCAGCATGGCGATGTAGGCCGGGTAGTCCATGTTCGTCCGGCGCGCCCCGTACATGATCTCCATCGGCGAGAACGCGTGGATGTGGAGGTCCGGATGGCGCGCCTTGATGGCGACGAGGATGTCCCGGTACGTGAACGGGGTCATGTCCGGGTTGATGCCGCCCTGCATGCACACTTCCGTCGCGCCGCGCGCGATCGCCTCGTCGACCTTGGCGAGGAGGACGTCCATGCCGTGGGTGTAGGCGTCCTCCTCCCAGCGCTGCCGCTTGAAGGCGCAGAACTGGCAGTTCACGAAGCAGACGTTCGTGAAGTTGATGTTCCGGTTGACGACGTACGTGACGACGTCGCCCACGTCGGCCGCGCGCACCGCGTCGGCGGTGCGGACGAGCGCGACGAGGTCGTCGCCCGTGAGCCCGAGGAGCCGCTCGCCCTCCTCGACGGTGGGTGGCGTCCCGTCGAGGGCGCGATCGAGGATCGCGCGCACCCCGGGCGCGGCGCGGCCGAGGACGCGCGCGAGCGGCTCGTCGTTCAGCGCGACCCGCTCGATCGCGTCCCAGGGATCGAGCCAGCTCATGACGCGAGCTCGTGCGCGGCGGTGCCGGTCTCGGCGGCGAGCGCTTCGACGCGCGGGCGGAGCGCGGGCGCGAGGAAGCCCGGGCGGTCGATCCAGCCCGGGTAGATCGCGAGCCGCTCGCGAAGGGTGTAGCCGGCGTCCGCGCAGACGCGGGCGAGCGCGGCGACGTGCGGCCAGGGTGCCTCAGGGTTCACGTAGTCGGGTGTCATCGGCGAGATGCCTCCCCAGTCGTTCAACCCGGCGGCGAGCAGAAGCGCGTGGTCGTCGGGCGAGAGATTCGGCGGCGCCTGTATGCTCACCTCGTCGTCGAGCACGAGGCGCGTGACGGCGATCGTGCGCGCGAGGTCGGCGGCCGTCGGCTCGGCCGCGTCGGCGCGGCCGATCGTCGGCTTCGCGCGGAAGTTCTGCACGATCACCTCCTGCACGTGCCCGTACTCGCGATGGAGCTCGCGGATCGCCCACAGCGTGTCCACGCGCTCGGCGAGGGTCTCCCCGATGCCGATCAGCAGCCCCGTCGTGAACGGGATCCGCAGCTCACCCGCCTCGCGCAGCATGCGGAGGCGCCGGCTCGGCTCCTTGTCGGGCGCCCACTGGTGGACCTCGCCTTTGCCGCGGAGGCGGGGCGACACGTTCTCGAGCATGAGGCCGAGGCTCGCGTTCACGCCCTTCAGCCGGCGCATCTCGTCCTTCGTCAAGAGGCCGGCGTTCGTGTGCGGCAGGAGCCCCGCCTCGAGCGCAATCGAGCAGGCGCGGTAGACGTACTCCGCGGTCGTCGCGTGCCCGAGGTCGGCGAGGAGGGCACGATATTTCGGGAACGCGCGCTCCGGCTTGTCGCCGAGGCACATGAGCGCCTCCTTGCAGCCGAGGCGGCGGCCGCGCGCGGACCAGACGGCGATCTCCTCCGGCGTCATCGTCCACGCGTCGGGATCGTCCGGGTCCTTGCGGAACGTACAGTACGTGCACCGATCGCGGCAGAGGTTCGTGACCGGGAGGAAGACCTTCGGCGAATAGGTGACCGTGGTGCCCCACGCGCGATCGCGCCGCGCCCCCGCGGCGGCGAGGAGTGGCTCGGTCGCCTCGGGCGAGGCGAGGAGCGCGACGGCCTCCTCGCGCGAGAGCGTCCCGCCGGCCTCGGCCCGCACGAGCGCCTCGCGGAGTGCGTCGGACAACGGAGCGGGCGCCGCGGCGCCCCACGCAAAGGGGGGCATGGGAAACCGCCCCGCAGCTATCGGACGGGTCCAGACCTGTCAAGCCGTCGCGCGCTGTGCGGACGTGGCCCGCGGCGCCGGCACGGCCGGCGGGAGCGCGATGCGGCAGCGCGTCCCGTCGGCGCTCGCAACGATGGAGAGCGTCGCGCCGAGGACGCGCGCGAGCCGCGCCGCGAGCCGGAGCCCGAAGCCGAGGCGCGAGGTGACGCGGGCGCGCGCGCCCGACGCCTCGTCCATCGCCTCCGCGATCAGGTCGGGCGCGAGCCCGGGGCCGCCGTCCTCGATCTCGACCGCCGCCCCGGACTCCGTGCGCTCGGCGCGGAGGACGACGGCGCGGCCCGCGGGGGTCGCCTTGACGGCGTTGTCGGCGAGGGCGCGGAGGAGGCGGAAGACCTTGTCCGCGTCGGTCGCGACGACGAGCGCCGCGTCGCCCTCGCAGCGGACGGTGACGCCGGCAGCCGTGGCCTGGGGTGCGAGCGCCGCCGCGACCTGCTCGAGCAGGCCGCCGAGGCGGACGTCCGCGGGCGCGGCCGGGTGGAGGCCGTTCGCGAGCTCGTTCAGGTAGAAGAGCGTCTCGACGTAGCCGAGAAAGTCGGCCGAGTTCGACTGGATGCGCTCGAGCGCGAGGCGCTGCTCCTCCGAGAGCCGCTCGCCCATCTCCTCGGTGAGCATCGTCGAGTAGCCGACGATCGCGTTGAGCGGCGTGCGGAACTGGTGCGAGAGCGTCGAGAGCACCTGCTCGGGCGCACGTTTGAGCCGCCGGGCCTCCGCGCGCCGCGCGACGGCCGTCGCGACGAGCCGGCGCACGTGCTCGGAGTCGAACGGCTTCGCGAGGTAGTCGAGCGCCTTGAAGCGGAGCCCCTCGACCGCGGTGTCGAAGGAGCCGTAGCCCGTGATGATGAGGACCTCGATGTCCGGGTCGACCTCCTTCGCGTGCTCGAGGACGCGCATCCCGCCGAGCCCGGGCATCTTGAGATCGAGCGTCATCACGTCGATCGGCTCGCGGCCGATGAGCTCGAGCGCTTCCTGCCCGTTGCTCGCCGTGAGCACGTCGCACTCGCCCATGAGGATGGCGCGCAGCGACTCGCGCACGCCGAGCTCGTCGTCCACGATCAACACGCGCGGCCGGTCCATCGCACCGCAAGGTGAGCAGAAAGCATGCCACTTGGCGGGAGTCGCGGGGCCTGCCGGGAGCTCGGGCGGCGGGCAGGATTCCCCGGCGGCGGACGCCGCGGCACCCGTGCCCGCGTGGCACAGGCCTCGTGTCACGGTGGCCCGGGGGCGTTCAAATTCGGACGGGTGCCCCACGGGCCTAGGCCGGGGGGGCGATCCCGAGCTTGTCCATGCGGTACTTGAGGATCCGTCGCGTCGTCCCGAGCATCTCCGCCGCGCGCGTCTGATTGAAGTCGGTCTCGCGCAGCGCCTCCTGGATGATCTCGCGCTCGAACTCGTCGACGGCATCGCCGAGCGACTTCCGGCCCTGGAGCACCTGCTCCTTGATGGTCCCCGGGTCGTGGTCGCTGCGGCGGACGCTCTCCGGGAGGTCGTCGACCCCGATCGTCGGCCCCTCGCAGAGGACGAGGAGGCGCTCGACGAGGTTCTCGAGCTCGCGGACGTTGCCGGGCCACGGGTAGCGGAGGAGGGCGTCGACCGCCTCGGGACGGAGCGTCTTCTCCGGGATCCCCATCTCGCGGCACTTCGACTGCGTGAAGTGGCGGAGGAGGAGCAGGAGGTCGTCGCGGCGCTCGCGCAGCGGGGGCAGGTTCACGGTCACGACGTTCAGACGGTAGTAGAGGTCGGGCCGGAAGCCGCCGTCCTTGATCGCGAGCGAGAGGTCGCGGTTCGTGGCCGCGATGATGCGGACGTCGACGGTGACGGACTTCGTGCCCCCGACGCGGAGGAACTCGCCGTGCTCGAGGACGCGGAGGAGCTTCGCCTGCGTTCCCGGGCCCATCTCGCCGATCTCGTCGAGGAAGAGCGTCCCCTCGTGCGCCAGCTCGAACTGGCCGAGCTTCTTCGTGTGGGCGTCCGTGAAGGAGCCCTTCTCGTGTCCGAAGAGCTCGCTCTCGAGGAGCGTCTCGGGGATCGCGGCGCAGTTGAGCGTGACGAGCGGGCGGTGGGCGCGCGGGCTCTGGTAGTGGATCGCCTTCGCGATCAGCTCCTTCCCCGTGCCGCTCTCGCCCGTGATGAGGACCGTCGTCTTGAGCGGCGCCACCGTGAGGACGGTCCGAAACACCTCCTGCATGCGCGGCGAGCGGCCGATGATGTTGTCGATGTGGTACCGCCGCCCGACCTCCGTCCGCAGCTCCTCGACCTCCTGCACGAGCGCCGCCTGCTCCGTCGCCTTGTCGAGGATGCAGCGAAGCTCGTCGATGTCGAAGGGCTTCGTCACGTAGTCGAAGGCCCCGAGCTTCATGGCCCCGACCGCGGTCTTCACCGTCTTCGTCGCCGTCAGCATGACGATCGGGAGCCTGGGCCATCGGGTGCGAAGCTCCTCGAGCACCTGGATCCCGTCCATCCCGGGCATGACGACGTCGAGGAGCACGACGTCGACCGGCGTCGCGGCGAGGAGGTCGAGCGCCTCGCGTCCCGAGCCGACCGCGAACGGCTCGTAGCCGTCCTTCAGCACCATCCGGAGGGACTCCCGTACCCCCGCCTCGTCGTCGACGACGAGCACCCGCCGCCTCGTGTTCCCTCGCATCTCCACCTTCAGGTCCTCCTCCCATCCTCCCCCGGCAGCCCGACGACGAGCGTCGTCGTCCCCGCGCCGTCGGTCGTCACCGTGAGCGAGCCGCCGTTCCGTTCGAGCACCGCGCGCGCGAGCCGGAAGGCGAGCGGCAGGAGCGTCGGATCGGCGAGCGTCATCGCCCGCTCGTCGGCGCCCGCCGGTGCGGCGAGCCGGCGCAGGCGGTCGAGCGCCGCGGCGCTCCCCGCGAAGCGGAGCGTGACGACGCCGTTCACGGTCGCGTCGGCGACGAGCTCCTCGCGCGCCGGCACCTCCCGGACGACGCCCGTGAAGAGGTTCCGGAGGGCGTACGCCAGGTGCTCCGGGTCTGCGGCGCAGCGCGCGGGCGCGGCGGCCCGTGCGAGTCGGATCGTCCGGCCCTCGAGCGCCGGCTCCACCTCCGCGAGGACGCGTGCGACGAGGGCGTCGACGTCGATCGGCTCCGCGCGGGGCGGCCCGAGGCGGGCGAAGGCGAGCAGGTTGTCGAGGAGCGCGTCCATGCGCGTGATCGCCTCGTTCGTGAGCGTCGCGAAGCGGGCGCGAAGCGCCGCGTCCTCGAGCAGCGCCGGCAGGTGCTCGGCGTACGTCTTGATCGTGACCATGGGGTTGCGCAGCTCGTGCGCGAGCTCGGCCAGCACGAACTCGAGGGCGGCGCCGTCCGGCGCCGCGAGCCCCCCGTCCGCCGGCGCGGGCGCGAGCGCGGCCTCGACGCGGACCGTGGGCGGCGGCGCGAGGGCGCCGTCGAGGTCGGCCGCGTCGATCACACCCGTCGCCGTGCGAAGCGCCGCGCGCGCGAGCGCGGCCTCGAGCTCGGCCACGTCCCCGGGCCAGTCGTGCGCCGCGAGGCGCGCACGGGCGGGCGGGGTGAGCGCGAGCGGGCGGCCGCCGCCGCGCCGCGCGAGCCGCGCGAGCGCCGCGTCGGCGAGCGCCGGGACGTCGGCGGGGCGGGCGGCGAGCGGCGGGACGGCGAGGACGACGCCGGCGAGCCGCGCCGCGAGAGGACGGGGGAGCGCGGCGCCCGGCTCCGCCGCGGCGAGCACCCACGTCTCGCCGTCGTCGAGGAGCGCTTCGAGCGCGAGGCGGGTCTCCGGCGCGAGCGCGGCCACGTCGACGTAGAGCGCGGCGCCCGGTGGAAGCCCGTCCAGTGCGGGGCGCCGGCCCGTCACCGCGACCAGCGGCCCCGGCCGCGCCGCGCGTGCGTGGAGCGCGCGGGCGAGGAGGAGGCGGCCCGCGGCTTCCGGAACGGCGAGCAGCACCGGCGTCGCCGTCGCACCGGCGCGCTCGGCGAGCGGGACGACCGCCGCCGCCGCCGCGGGCAGCCGCGGCGGCGCGAGGGCGGCGGCCGCGAGCTCGTCGCTCGCGAGGGGTGGGAGGACGACGCGGCCCCGCGGCTCAGCCGGCGCTCGCGTCGGCATCCCGCGCCCTCGCGCGCATCGGGAAGTGGATGGAAAAGACCGCGCCCCCGCCCGGGCGCGGCGCAATCGTGATCTCGCCGCCGTGCTCGGTGACGATCTGGCGCGCGACGAAGAGGCCGAGCCCGCTGCCCGCCTCCTTCGTGCTGTAGAACGGCTCGAAGACGCGCTCGCACTGCTCGGGCGGGATGCCGGGTCCGGAGTCCGCGACGGTGACGACGCACGACGTCCGGTCGCGACGGGTCGCCACCGTGACGTGCCCGTGGGCGGGGCACGCCTGGATCGCGTTCAGGATGACGTTCATCAGCACCTGCTTCACCTGCGCGTCGTCGACGGCGACGAGGGGCAGCGCGGGGTCGGTCTCGGTCGCGAGCTCGACGTCGCTCCGCCGCGCCTCGGCGTCGAGGAGCCGGACGATCTGACCCACCAGCTCGTTCAAGTCCGCAGGCTCGAGCTGCGCCGGCGCAGGGCGCGTGAAGGCGAGGAGGTCCGTGATGAGGCTCGTGATGCGTTCGACCTCGCCCAGCGCGAGCGCGCGGAACGTCGTCCGGAACTCCTCGTCGGCGAGGCGCTCCGGGAGGAGCTGGATGAACGTGCGGACCGAGACGAGCGGATTCCGGATCTCGTGCGCGATGCTCGCCGCGAGCGTGCCGAGCGCGGCGAGCCGGTCGGCGCGGGCGAGGAGCTCGCGGGAGTCGACCAGGTCCTCGGCGACCCGGCGGTGCTCGAGCAGCTGGAGGCATGCGTCGCCGAGGCGCTCGACGAACACCCGGTCGGCGGGCGGGAGCGGGGCGCCGCCCGCGCGCGCGAGGAGCACGAGGGCGTTCGTGCCGCGCTCGCCCTCGAGCGGGAGCACGATGCTCCACGGTCCGCCCCCGGGCACGTCGCCGCGGCGAATGACGGGCAGGTCGACGGACCCGACGCTCGCGACGCGCACGAGCGGCTCGCCCAGACGCTCCTCGAGGAGGAGGACGGCCCGCTCGGCGTCGAGCGCGCGGACGAGGAGCCGGAGGAACGCGCCCGCGAAGGTCGCCGGATCGCGGCCCGCGGCGGCGCGGCGCGACCCGCGACGGCCTCGTCCCAACCCACCTCTCCGTCCACCCACGCCGCGTCCCCACCCCCGCCCCGACGACTCGACGCCTGCCGAATCGGCGAGCGACCCGTGTGCAAATTTGCACGGGACCGCCGGAAAGTCAATTCAATTCGCGGATTCCGTGCCGGCGCGGAGCGTCCGAACGCGGAGGCGGAGGACGCCGAGCGCGATCAGCGTGAGCCCGAGCGCGGAGAGGATCTGTCCCGCCTGGCAGAAGAGCTGGTAGAAGCCGAGCTTGGCGCGGGCGAGCTCGTGCCGCTCCTCGCCCTCGCTCGCGGTCGGGAAGAGCGCGGCGGGGTCCGCGGCCGGCGGCACGGCGGTCGTGCGCAGCAGCTCCTCGTACTGGACGATCTTCGAGCGCCCCGCGATCGTGTCCGCGACGCCGACACCCGCGAGGAGGAGCCCCCCGACGATGAGGGAGCTGCGGACGAGCTGGTGGACGATGCCCATGCGGTCGCGATCTTCCGCCGCCCGTTGCGGCCGGTCAAGCGCACGGCGCGCTCGGTGTGCTACGATGTATAGGATGTCGCGCGCGCGCCACGGAGGTCCGCGGTGAACGAGACGGAGGCGACGGCGCTCGTCGACCGGATGCTCGCGGGCGACCGCGTCGCGCTCGCGCGGCTCATGACGCTCGTCGAGAACCGCGCGCCCGAGCTGCCCGCCATCATGAGCCGGATCTACGGGCGGGTCGGACGCGCGCAGGTCGTCGGGGTGACGGGCCCGCCCGGCGCCGGGAAGTCGACGCTGACGGACCGCCTGACGGCGCACTTCCGCGCCGCGGGGAAGCGCGTCGGCGTCGTCGCCGTCGACCCGTCGAGCCCCTTCACCGGCGGTGCCGTCCTCGGCGACCGGATCCGCATGCAGGAGCACTTCCTCGATCCCGGCGTCTTCATCCGCAGCCTCGCGAGCCGCGGGAGCCACGGCGGGGTCGCGCGCGCGACGCGCGACGTGATCCGCCTCCTCGACGCGTTCGGGATGGACGTCGTGGTCGTCGAGACGGTCGGCGTCGGGCAAACCGAGCTCGACGTCATGCGCCTCGCCGACACGACCGTCGTCGTCCTCGTCCCCGAGGCGGGCGACGCGGTGCAGGTGATGAAGGCGGGGCTCCTCGAGATCGCCGACGTGTTCGTCGTGAACAAGGCCGATCGCGAGGGCGCGGAGCGCATGCACGCGGAGCTCCTCCAGATGGTCCACCTCCGGCCCGCCGGCGCCTGGACGATCCCCGTGCTCCTCGCGCAGGCGTCGGCCGGCGCCGGCATCGCGGACGTCGCGACGGCGATCGCCGCGCACCGCGCCGTACGCGCGTCGCGCGCGCCCGAGGCGAGCGCGCGCCGGCGCGAGGACGAGCTGCTCGACGTGCTCGACGAGGAGATCCGCCGCCGCGTGGCGCGCGGCCTCGGCGAGGGCCCCGACGGGCTCGGGCCGCTGCTCGACGACGTGCGCAGCGGACGCGTCGACCCGTACACGGCGGCATTGCGGATCCTCGCCGACGCCTCTACGCTCGGAGCGCTCCTCGGACGACCGTGATCCATGCCCGGCCGCACGTTCACCATCGGCGACGTTCACGGGTGCGCGCGTGAGCTCGAGACCCTGCTCGGGGGCCTCCCGCTCGCGCGCGGCGACGCCGTGGTCTGCGTCGGCGACTACGTCGACCGCGGCCCCGACTCGCGCGCCGTGCTGGACCTCCTCCTCGCGCTCCGCGACCGCGACGACGTGGAGACCGTGTTCCTCCGCGGCAATCACGAGGAGATGGCGCTCGCCTACCTCGGGCGCGGCGGGCGCTACGGGGAGGCGTGGGGGCTCAACGGCGGCGCCGCGACGCTCCGGAGCTACGGCCTCGACGCGCGGACGCCCGGGCGCGAGGTCGCGCGCGCGCTGCCGCCCGCGCACCTCGCCTTCCTCGAATCCCTCGTGCTGAGCCATCGCGCCGCGGGCCATCTCGTCGTGCACGCCGGCATCCGCCCGGACCGCGCGCTCGCCGAGCAGGACGAGGAGGATCTCCTCTGGATCCGCGAGGAGTTCGTCATGCGCCCGCACGCGCTCCCCGACACCGTCGTCTTCGGGCACACACCGCACCGCGACGTGCTCGTCGACCTGCCGTACAAAATCGGCATCGACACCGGGTGCGTGTACGGCGGCGCCCTCACGGCGCTCGAGCTCGGCGAGCGCCGCCTCTTCCAGGTGCGCGCCGGCGAACGCCGCGTCCGAACGGCGCCGCTGCCCGCGCCCCGCCGCGCCGCGCGGCCGGGCTGAGCCCGTCCTGCCGAGCCGCGTCAGGCGAGGATCGCGACGCTCTCGCCGGGGAGGACGACCTCCGCGCCCGCCATCCGGCAGCCCGCCGCCGAGGCGAGGCGGATGGCGCCGCCGGCGACCGGCACGCGCACCGGGTCCGGCCCGAAGTTGCAGGCGACGGTCACGGGCCCGCGCGTCATCGTGAGCCAGCGCGCGGGCTCGTCGACGCGCACGCGGACGGCGTCGAGCCGGCCGTCGGTGAGAGCGGGCGTCGCGCGCCGGAAGGCGATCAGCCGCCGATGCCAGTCGAGGAGGGCCGCGTGCCCGGGCGCGTCGCGCTCCTCCCAGCGGAGCTTCGAGCGGCGGAACGTCTCCTCGGCCTGCGGGTCGGGCACGTCCTCGGGCCGCCAGCCGAAGGCGGCGAGCTCGCGCCGGCGCCCCTCGCGGACCGCGTCGCCGAGCGCGGCGTCCTGGTGGTCGGTGAAGTAGAGGAACGGGGACGACGCGCCCCATTCCTCGCCCGCGAAGAGGAGCGGCACGAACGGCGCCGTCAGGACGAGCGCGGCCGCGAGCCGGAGCCGTCCGGGGCTCACGAGGGCGGCGCTCCGCTCGCCGCACGCGCGGTTCCCCACCTGGTCGTGGTTCTGGAAATAGCCGAGGAAGCGCGTGCCGGCGAGCCCGGTTGCGGGACGGCCGTGGCGCCGCCCGCGGTGTCGGGAGTGGCGGCCGGCGTAGACGAACGCCGCGCGAAGCGCCTCCGCGAGGTCCTCGAGCGTCCCGAAGTCCTCGTAGTAGCCGTCGCGCTCGCCCGTGAGCACGGCGTGGAGGGCGTGGTGGAAGTCGTCGCTCCACTGCGCGTCGGCGCCGTAGCCGCCCGCCTCGCGCCGCCGGACGAGGCGCGGGTCGTTCAGGTCGCTCTCGAGGATCACCCAGAGCGTGCGGCCGAGCGCCGCGGCGAGCGCCCCGACGCGCGCCGCGACCTCTTCGAGGAAGTGGACGGCCGACGTGTCGACGATCGCGTGCACGGCGTCCAGGCGGAGGCCGTCCAGATGGTAGTCGCGGAGCCACATGCAGGCGTTGGCGAGGAAGAACTCCCGCACCTCGTCGCTCCCCGGGCCGTCGAAGCTCACGGCGGCGCCCCACGGCGTGCGGTAGCGGTCGGTGAAGTACGGGCCGAACTCGCCGAGGTGGTTCCCGTCGGGGCCGAGGTGGTTGTAGACGACGTCGAGCACGACGGCGAGCCCGTGCGCGTGGCAGGCGTCGACGAGCCGCTTGAGACCGTCGGGGCCGCCGTACGCGTGATGCGGTGCCCAGAGGTCGACGCCGTCGTAGCCCCAGCCGTGCGTCCCGGGGAACTCCGCGACGGGCATGAGCTCGACGGCCGTCACGCCGAGGTCGACGAGCCGGGGGAGCTTCGCGATCGCCGCGCCGAAGGTCCCCGCGGGCGTGAACGTGCCGACGTGCAGCTCGTAGAGGACGGCCGCCGCGAGCGGCCCGGCGCGCCAGCCGGCGTCCGTCCAGCGGAAGGCGCCGTGGTCGACGAGGCGCGACGGCCCGTGCACGCCGGCCGGCTGGAAGGGCGCGCGGGGGTCGGGCCGGGGCGGTCCGCCGTCGAGCGCGAAGGCGTAGTCGGCGCCGGGCCCGGCGTCCGCGACCACGGCCTCGAACCACCCGCCGCCGGCGGCCGTCATCGCGTGACGCGCGTCGCGGACGAGGACGTCCGCGCGGGCGGCGTGCGGGGCCCAAACACGGAACCGGTGCATGCTACGCCCGGCGGAGGAGGGCGACGGGGAAGCGTGCCAGGAGCGACGCGAGCGGGACCGCGCCGCCCGCGACCGCGTCCCCCGTGAGCTCGTTCGTCCACCCGCCCGGGGGCAGCGGGACGGCGGTGTCCCCCCAGTCCTCGAGCCCGAGGACGAGGCGCGGGACGACCGTCGCGACCTCGCCGCCGC
This sequence comes from Binatia bacterium, assembly GCA_035650655.1. Classification (GTDB taxonomy): domain Bacteria; phylum Desulfobacterota; class Binatia; order DP-6; family DP-6; genus DASRHG01. The sequence goes on from DASRHG010000161.1 coordinate 15,212, forward strand.
GCACGAAGCCGACGACGCGGCCGGCCTTCGCGCCCGTGGCGGCGAGCGGGACGTAGTCGCCGTCGAACGGGGCGGGATGCCGGCGGCGGAGGTCGAGCGCGCGGCGGAGGACGAAGAGCTTCGGGGCGCCCGTCTCGGCGCGCGCGCGGACGTCCTCGGGTGTTGCGCCGTCGAGCCACGCGAGCAGCGCGCGCCGCGCGGCGAAGTCGACCGGCCGGCGGTTGTCGGGGTCGACGAGGCTCGTGTCCCACAGCTCCGCGCCCTGGTAGACGTCGGCGACGCCGGGCGCGGTCGCCTTGAGGAGCGTGAGCGCGACCGACGTCGTCCGCGCCGGCTCGACGAGGGGCTCCAGGAACGCGGCGAGGTCGGCGGCGAACGAGGCGTCTTCGACCACCGCCGCGACGAACGCCGCGAGCGCCGCCTCGTACGGCGCCTGCGGGTCGATCCACGAGGTGTGCACCTTCGCCTCGCGGGCCGCCTTCTCCATGTACGCCTGCGCGCGGTCGCGCGGGAGGGGATGCGCGCCGACGACGGTCTGGTAGAGGAGGTACTCCATCCCGCGGTCCGGCCGGTCGTCCGTCCGATGGCGCGCGTTCATGGCGGCCCACCGCCAGACCGCGCTCGCCCAGCGCTCGGGCATCTGCGAGAGGAGGACGAGCCGCGCGCGCACGTCCTCGGCGCGCTTCGTGTCGTGCGTCGACGTCGCGAGCATCGTGCCCGGATGCGTGGCGGCCGTTTCGGCGTTCCGGCGATGGAACGCCTCGACCGTCGTCCCGAAGCGCGCGGGGTCGCCGCCCACCTCGTTCAGCGCGACGAGCCGTCCGTAGCGATAGAAGGCCGTGTCCTCGACGCCCTTCGCCATGACGGCGGCGCTCACCTGCTGGAAGCGCGCCGCGAGCTCGCGCTCGGGCTCGCCGTCGTGCCGGAGGAGGAGCACGTCGCGGAGGAAGACGAGCAGCTCGGGATCGAGGTCGGGGCGGTCGGCCGTCGCGCGCTCGACCGCCTCGGTCACGCGCGCGGCGTCCTCGGGGCGGACGACGCCGGGGCGCACGTAGGTGCGGTAGACGGGGAGGCGGACGAGCGTCGCGCGGAGCGCCTCCCGCGCCTCGGCGCGCGTGTAGTCGCGGTACCGCCGATGGCGCTCGCAGACGTCGACCAGGAACGCGGCGAGGCGGTCGAGGTCGGCCGGGAGCGCGTCGCGCAGCACGTGGAGCCGGCTCCGCCGGGCGTGCTCGTCGAAGGGGACCGCGTCGCCCGTGAAGCGCGTGTAGAGGTCGGTGAGCGGCTCCTCGCCCGCGGGGTCGACGAAGAGGCCGGTCGCCAGATTGAGCCACTCGTAGCCCGTCGTGCCGTCGACCGGCCACTCGCGCGGCAGCCGCTCGTCCGGCTGGAGGATCTTCTCGACCACGACGTACGCTCCCCCCACCTCGGCGCGCAGCTGCTCGAGGTAGCCCTGCGGGTCGCGGAGCCCGTCGGGGTGGTCGACGCGGAGGCCCTGCACCCGCCCCGTCCGGACCAGGTCGAGGACGAGGGCGTGGGTGTCGTGGAACACGATCGGATCCTCGGTCCGCAGCGCGACCAGCGTCGGGACGTCGAAGAAGCGGCGGTAGTCGAGCTCGCGGCCGGCCGTCTGCCAGCGCGCGAGGCGGTAGTTCTGCCGCTGGAGGAGCGCGTCGAGCGCGTCGGGGTTGGCGTTCGTCTCGGCGACGACGGCGTCGATCGCCTCGCGCACGGCGGGGTCCTCCTCCGTGAGCCGCGCGAGCTGGTCGAGGAGCACCTCCTTGTCGCGATGGCGCTCGCGGACGCTCTCCCAGTCCGTGAGATGGGCCGGTGGCAGGCGCCCGAGCGCCGTCGCGATGCTCGCGAGCTGGTCGGCGCGCTCGCCGATGCGCTCCGCCGCGCGCACGAGGATCGCGTCGAGCGAGCGCGGGGAGACCGGGGCGACGTGCTCCCAGTACCGGACCGTGAAGCGGCCGCGCTCGTGCTCGAGCCGGAGCTCGCCCGCTTCGAGCACGCGCCCGTAGTGGTCGCCGAGGATCGGGAGGAGAACCGTGTGCCGCAGCTTCGCCTCGGGAGGGTCCCAGTCGATGTCGAAGTACCTGGCGTAGAGGCTCGACGGCCCGTTCTCGAGCACGTCCCACCACCAGACGTTCTGGCGTCCCGTGACCGCCATGTGGTTCGGCACGATGTCGAGCACCTGACCGAGGCCCGCGGCGGCGAGGGCGCGCGCGAGCCGATCGTACGCGGCCGCGCCGCCGAGCTCCGCGCGCAGGCGGCGGGGGTCGACGACGTCGTAGCCGTGCGTGCTGCCGGCGGCGGCCTCGAGCACCGGCGAGCAGTAGAGGTGCGAGACGCCGAGCGCCGCGAGGTAGTCGACGAGCGCCGCCGCTTCGTCGAAGCCGAAGCCGGGACGGAGCTGGAGGCGGTAGGTCGCGCGCGGACGCCGGTCAGGCGGCACGGCGGAGCACCAGGACGGAGCGGCCCTCGACCCGCACCGTCTCCTCGGGCGCGTACTGCGCGGCGCCCTCGGCGCGGTCCGGCGCGGCGGTCGAGAGGACGAAGGCCCAGCGGGCGGCGAGGGCGCCGCCGGGCAGCCGGAAGTCGATCGGCTCGGCATGGGCGTTGAAGACGAGGAGGAAGGAGTCGTCGAGGATCGGCTCGCCGCGGGGGCCGCGGGACGGGATCGCGGCGCCGTTCAGGTAGACGGTGAGCGCCTTCGCGAAGCCGGTCTGCCACTGCTCGTCCGTCATCGGCTCCGCGTTCGGGTTGAACCAGCGCACGTCGCTGCCGCCGCGGAACCAGCGCTGCCGGCGGAGCACGGGATGCGCCTTGCGGAGCGCGACCAGGCGGCGAACGAAGGCGAGGAGCGCCGCGCTCGCCTCGCGGTCCGTCCAGTCGAACCACGACAGCCCGTTGTCCTGGCAGTACGCGTTGTTGTTGCCCTGCTGCGAGCGCCCGATCTCGTCGCCGCCGAGCAGCATCGGGACGCCCTGCGAGAGGAAGAGCGTGGCGAGGAGGTTGCGCTGCTGGCGGGCGCGGAGCGCCTGGACCGCCGGGTCGTCGGTCGGACCTTCGACGCCGCAGTTCCACGAGCGGTTGTGGCTCTCGCCGTCGCGGTTCTCCTCGCCGTTCGCCTCGTTGTGCTTCTCGTCGTACGCGACGAGGTCCGCGAGCGTGAAGCCGTCGTGGGCGGTCGGGAAGTTGATGCTGTTGTACGGCTTGCGGCCGTCGGTCTGATAGAGGTCCGAGCTTCCCGTGAGCCGCGAGGCGAACTCCGCCAGGCGGTTCTCCTCGCCGCGCCAGAAGTCGCGCATCGCATCGCGGTACTTCCCGTTCCACTCCGACCAGAGCGGCGGGAAGTTCCCGACCTGGTAGCCGCCCTCGCCGATGTCCCACGGCTCCGCGATGAGCTTGACGCGCGACACGACGGGGTCCTGCTGGATGACGTCGAAGAAGGCGGCGAGGCGGTCCACCTCGTGCAGCTCGCGCGCGAGCGTCGCCGCCAAGTCGAAGCGGAAGCCGTCGACGTGCATCTCGGTCACCCAGTACCGCAGGCTGTCCATGATGAGCTGGAGCACGTGCGGGTGCCGCATGTTGAGGCTGTTCCCGCAGCCCGTGTAGTCGACGTAGGAGCGCGGGTCGTCGGGAGCGAGGCGGTAGTAGGCGACGTTGTCGAGCCCGCGGAACGCGAGCGTCGGACCGAGCTCGCTCCCCTCGGCGGTGTGGTTGTAGACGACGTCGAGGATCACCTCGATGCCCGCCGCGTGGAGCGCGCGCACCATCGCCTTGAACTCCGCCACCTGCGCGCCGCGCGTCCCGCTCGCCGAGTAGCCGGCGTAGGGGGCGAAGAAGCCGATCGAGTCGTAGCCCCAGTAGTTGCGGAGCCCGCGCTCGACGAGTCGGTGGTCGTGGACGAGGTGGTGGATCGGCAGGAGCTCGACCGCCGTGACGCCGAGCCCGAGGAGGTGGTCGATCGCCGCGGGGCTCGAGAGCCCGGCGAAGGTCCCGCGCTGCTCGGGCGGCACGCGCGGATGCGTCACCGTGAACCCCTTCACGTGGACCTCGTAGATGACGGTGTCCGGCCACGGCGTCCGGAGGAGCCGGTCGCCGGCCCAGTCGAAGCGGGGGTCGACGACGACGGCCTTCGGCACGAAGGGCGCGCTGTCAGCGTCGTCGTACGAGAGGTCCGTCGCCGGATCGCCGAACCGGTACGCGTACACCGCCGCGTCCCAGCGGACGTCGCCGTCGATCGCCCGCGCGTACGGGTCGAGGAGGAGCTTCGCCGGCACGTGCCGCTGGCCCGCGGTGGGCTCGAACGGGCCGTGCACGCGGAAGCCGTAGCGCTGGCCGGGCCGGACCGCCGGCAGGTAGCCGTGCCAGCAGTGCGCCGTCACCTCCGGCAGCGCGACGCGGGTCTCGCGCCCGTCGTCGTCGAAGAGGCAGAGCTCGACCCGCGTCGCGTGCTCCGCGAAGCACGCGACGTTCGTGCCCTCGCCGTCGAAATGCGCGCCGAGAGGATGGGGCTCGCCGGGCCAGACCTCCACGCCGGCGAGCGTCGCGGAGGACGGATCCGCGGGCAATCCCCGGTCGCCGACGACCGGACGCCCGCAGAGGAGCGGCGCCGGCCGCCCGCCCGCTACGCGAGCCCGAGCGCCCGGTCCTGCGCGTCCGGATCGACGTTCTCGAACTCGAGGATGCCGAGGTCGGCGAACGCGGCGCGGACGCGGGGCCGGAGGAGGCCGAGGCGCTTCAGATTCGGCACGACGCGCGCGAAGAGCATGCGGCGGAAGGTCTGGGCCGCCGGCGAGGCGAGGACGAGCGCCTTCACCTCCGCGCGATCCCACCCCATCGCCCGGGCGATCTGGTCGCCGACGAGGCGGTTGCGCATGAGCTCGCAGGCGTAGACGACGAAGTCTTCGCGGTCGCGCAGCTCGCCCTCGGGCATGTCGTCGTAGTAGTCGGCGAGCGACACGACGCCGAAGGAGACGTGGCGCGACTCGTCCCTCATCACGTAGCGGACGAGCTCACGCAGCAGCGGCTCCTGCGTGAGCTGGAAGAGGTTCCCGAACGCCGCCATCGCGAGCCCCTCGATGATGATCTGCATCCCGAGGTACTTGAAGTCCCAGCGCGCGTCCCTGATCGTCGCGTCGAGGAGCTCCTTCAGGCTCTCGTTCACGGGCCACTGCCACTCGAGCTTCTCGGTGAGGTAGCGGCTGAACACCTCGACGTGGCGGGCTTCGTCCATCGTCTGCGTGCCCGCGTAGTACTTCGCCTCGATCCACGGGACGGCGCCGACGAGCTGCGAGGCGACGATGAGCGCCCCCTGCTCGCCGTGGAGGAACTGGGAGAGTTGGAGCGCGATCTGGGCGTGGCGCACGCGCCGCTTCTCCTTGGCGCTCAGGCGCTCGTACGGAGCGTACCCGAGGAGGGGGTTCACGGCCGCGGGGACGATGTCGCTCTCGGGGTCGACGGGCGTCTCCCACGGAAGCTGGGTGGACCCGTTCCACTGGTCGCGCTTCGCCTTCTCGTAGAGCTCGCGAAGCCCGGCCTTCACGCTGCGGTAGTTCCACGCGTAGGCCGCGTCGAAGGAGGTGAGGATGTGCTCGAGCTCGACCTCGAGCGCGTCGAGCTGGTTCACCGACGAGAGGCCGCGACCGTCCGTCATGGGGCGGACCATAGCAGCTTTCGCGCCCCCGAGAAGGACCGCCGGGCGTACCGGCGGGCGCCGGCGCCGTCCGGGCGGGCTCGGCGCGCGAACGGCAGGCGGACCGGACGTCCTCGCCCCGACCCTCGCACCGACCCACCACTGGGCGCACGCACGTTGACCCCGAGGAGCCGAGCGTACTAGGTGTCCGCCGGCGAGGGCCCACGGATGGAGACCAAACACTACATCTGCAACAACGGGATCGGCGGCTGCTGGATGCTCTGCAGCATGGAGGCGACCGTCGACCCGCAGACGAAGACGATCGTCTCGCTGCGCGGCAACGAGAACGACCCGGCGAGCAAGGGCTACCGCTGCACCGAGCGGATCACGGCCGAGAACCTGAACCGCCTGCTGCATCACCCGGGGCAGCTCCGCTACCCGCTGCGCCGCGTCGGCAGGCGGGGCGAGGGGAGGTGGCAGCGCATCACCTGGGACGAGGCGCTCGACGAGATCGCCGCGAAGCTCGGGGAGCTGATCGCGAAGTACGGCCCCGAGACGCTCGCGGTCGCCGAGGGCACGTACCGGATGGACACGTACTGGGCGCGGTCGCGGTTCTTGAACCTCCTCGGCAACCCGAACAACGTTGGCGGCGCGGGCGTCATGTGCTTCTGCAACGACGCGACGCTCCAGTACGCGACCCTCGGCGGGAACCTCAAGTTCCCGCCGAAGATCGATGACATCAACACCTACGTCATCCAGGGCTCGTCCGGCCGCGAGAGCATGCCGCTCATCTGGAGCAACCTGCACGCGAAGATGGCGGAGGACCGGCGGCAGGGGAAGCGGAAGATGAAGCTCATCTGCCTCGACCCGCGCGCGACGACGACGGCGGGCGAGGCCGACGTATGGCTGCGCCTGCGCCCGGGCACCGACGGCGCGATGTACATGGGCTGGCTCCACGTGATCCTCTACGAGCGCCTGTACGACCGCGAGTTCGTCGAGCGCTGGACGAACGCGCCCTTCCTGGTCGAGGAGGGCGGGCGCCACCTGCTGCGCGAGGCGGACGTCGTCCGCGGCGGCAGCGACGAGCGCTTCGTCGTGTGGGACACGGCGGCGAGCCGGCCCGCGCTCTGGGACCGCGACGCGCACGCGTGGGTGCCGGGGACCGCGAAGCCCGCGCTCACGGGCAGCTACCAGGTGACGCGCGCCGACGGGCGGAAGGTCCGCTGCCGGACGGTGTGGGACCTCCTCTGCGAGCGCGTCGCGCCGTACACGCCCGAGCGCGTCTCCGAGATCACGTGGGTGCCGCCTGACCGGATCGTCGAGGCGGCGCGCCTCTACGCCACGAACAAGCCCTCCGTCTTCCAATGGTTCGTCGGCACGGACCAGCTCGGTCTCAACGCCACCCGGGTCGAGCAGATCCGAATCCTCCTCCGGACGGTCACCGGCCAGCTCGACGTCGCGGAGTACGTGACGCGCGACCTCGACCTCGCGGGCTTCCACGGCGCGATCCCGGGCCGCGGCCAGGACCTCCAGATGGAGGAGATGCTCTCGCCCGAGCAGCGGAAGAAGCAGCTCGGCGCCGACCGCTTCCGGCTCCTCACCTGGCCGTCGTGGGAGATCATCGACCGGTACTACCGGAAGAGGTACGGGAAGCCGTTCGCCGCGGTCGGGCACAACTACCAGGTGTCCGGGCCGCTCATCCACAAGGCGATCCTCACGCGGAAGCCATATCCGGTCACGGCCTTCCTCGTCACCCACCACAACTGCCTCGTCGCCGACCCGAACACGAAGGAGGTCTACGAGGCGCTGACGAGCGAGAACCTCGAGCTCCTCGTCGTCGCCGACCACTGGATGACGCCCACGGCGGAGCTGGCGGACATCGTGCTCCCGATCGCCTCCAAGCTCGAGAAGCCGTTCGTCGACACGTTCGAGGACTTCTTCCCGGACCTCGTCGTCGGCGACCAGCTTTTCGAGCCGCTGTACGAGCGTCACACCGAGTGGGAGCTCTACAAGGGGCTCGCGATGCGGATGGGGCAGGAGCGGTACTGGCCCTGGAAGACCGAGCGCGAGGCGCAGGAGGAGCGCCTGAAGCCGCTCGGCCTCACGATCACCGAGGCGGCGAAGACGGGCTGGTTCTTCCCGCGCTACGTGACGCGGGCGTACGAGGAGACCGACCCGAAGACGGGAAAGCCGAACGGCTTCGTCACGCCGACGGGGAAGGCGGAGCTCTACTCGGTCGTCCTCGAGCTGCTCGACTACGACCCGCTGCCCGACTACAAGGAGCCGCCGGAGAGCCCGATCAGCACGCCCGAGGTCGCGAAGGAGTTTCCTCTCATCCTCATCACGGGCGGCCGCTTCCGGCCGCAGTACCACTCCGAGAACCGGCAGTTCGGCATGGGCATGCGGGAGCTCCACCCCGACCCGCTCTGCGACGTGAACGACGAGACGGCGCGCGAGCTCGGGATCGCGAACGGCGACTGGCTCTGGATCGAGACGCGCCGCGGCCGCATCCGCCAGCGCGCGCGCACGAGCCCCGCCGTCCACCCGCAGGTCGTGCACATCCAGCACGGCTGGTGGTTCCCGGAGCAGGCGGGCGAGGCGCCGACGCTCCACGGCGTGTGGCAGTCGTGCTCGAACGTCCTCACGATCAACGACCCCGACACGTTCTGCGAGCTGGGCGGCGGCTGGCCGCTCCGCGCGCTCCTCTGCAAGATCTACAAGGCGGAGGAGGCGGACGTCCCCGCGCCGCCGCGGGAGCGGATCAACCCGGCGCCGACGGGCTGACGCTCGGCGCCGGACGCGGTCCGCGCGGGTCCCGTACCGGTCGCGCTTCCGGTAGAGCGTCACGCGGTGGACGCCGAGCTCGGCGGCGGCGCGCGCGAGGCGGCCCCCCGCGCGCCGGAGCGCCGCGAGGATCCGCTCGCGCTCGCCCGCGGGCGGGCGAGCGGGCAGGCGCGCGTGCCGCAGCCCGGCGCACGGACGCTCGCGGGGAGGTCGCCGGCGCCGATCGTGTCGCCGCTCGCCCGGCCGGGAGGTCCGCGAGGCGCGCGCGGAGCGGCGGCGTCGCGACCGCGAGGACGCTCAGCCGGTGGTGGACGTCCGAGCGGAACGTGCCCGCCCGGACCCGCGCACCGAGGTCGGCGCTCGTCGCGGCGACGATGCGGACGTCGACGGCGCGCGGGCGGACGCCGCCGAGGTCGGCGGCGTCGCCGGCGAGGAAACGCTCCCGCGCGCGCCGGACGGCGGCCGCCGCCGTGCCCGCGCGGTCGCGGAGCGGGCTCGCGTGCTCGAGCGTGCGGCGTCGAGTAGAGCCGGCGAGGCGCGGAGGTCAAGCTGCATTGCTGCAACAGGTGTTGCATCACGCGATGCACGGGACGTCGCGCGCGGGGCCGGCGGCCCCGCGCCCGCAACGCCACCGCTCGCGCGTGAACCGGCGTCGGCGGTGGCACGTCGCGTGCTCGCCGCGCGCGTCGGAGGGACCGAGCATGGGGATCGAGCAGGGAAGCGCGGCGGGCGGCGGCGCGGGGCCGGACCTCTCGGCCGCGCGGCTGCCGCTCGCGCAGGCGGAGACGCTGCCGCCCGCGGCGTACACGTCGCCGGAGTTCTTCCGCCGCGAGGTGGAGCGCATCTTCCTCCGCGAATGGCTCTACGTCGGGCGCGCCGACCAGGTGAAGGAGCGGGGCGACTACTTCACGCTCGAGCTCCTCGGCGAGAAGCTGGTCGTCGTGCGCGACGATCGCGGTGAGATCCGCGTCCTGTCGACGGTGTGCCGCCATCGCGGCATGGAGGTCGTGAGCGGGCGGGGAAACACGCGCGCCTTCGAGTGCCCGTACCACGCCTGGACCTACTCGCTCCGCGGCGACCTCCTGGGCGCGCCCGAGATGCAGAGGACCGAGGGCTTCGACCGGCGCGCGTGCGCGCTGCCCGGGCTCCGGACCGAGGTGTGGGAGGGATTCGTGTTCGTCAGCTTCGACTCGAACGCGAAGCCGCTCGGCCCGTCGCTCGCGCCGCTCGCCGAGCAGTTCCGGAACTACCGGATGGGCGACCTCGTCTCGACCGACGGCCTCGTCTACGAGTGCCCGTGGAACTGGAAGGTGATGGTCGAGAACTTCATGGAGTGCTACCACCACATCGGGCTCCACCGGCAGTCGGTCGAGCCCGTCATGCCGGCACGGAAGACGTGGGCCGAGCCGCCGGACGCCCGCTGGGCGATCGTCCATCTGCCCGCGGTGCGGGGCGACATCAGCCTCTCCGGGACGGAGGGCATCGGCGCGGAGTCGGGCTTCCCGCCGATCGAGGGGCTCTCGGCGGAGGAGCGGGGCCGCGGGACGGTTGTCGTCGTCTACCCGACGCACCTCGTCTTCCTCCTCCCGGACAACGTGACGATCTACCAGGTGATCCCGCACGCCGTGGACCGGATCACCCTCCGCATCACGATCTGCGTGCCGCGCACGACCGCGGAGCGTCCGGAGTTCGCGGGGGCGCTCGAGCAGGCGTACGAGGGCCTCGCGACCTTCAACCGCGAGGACATGGCGGCGTGCGGCGTGATCCAGCACGGCCTCTCGTCGCGCTGGGCGGCGCCGGGCCGCTACTCGTGGCTCGAGGACTCGGTGTGGCAGATCGCGCAGTACGTCGCGGCCCGCGTGAGCGGCTGACCGTGAGCCGGGTGGCGCAGGCGGCGGACGCCGGGGACGCGCTCGTCGCGGAGATCAACGCGATGCTGGCGGACCGGCTCGCGGCGCTCGACGCGGCGGAGTACCGGACGAGAGTCATGCTCTCGACGGGGCTTCCGTCCGTCCGCTACGGGCTCGAGCTGATCGACGCGTCGAAGGCGGCCTTCGGGATGCGCGGGCGCATCGTGCCGCTCGCCGGCCTGCTCGTCACGTGCGCGGGCTGGTCGTACGTGATGGCCGCCATGACGGCGGAAGCGCTGGCGAACATGACGGCGGTCGCGACCGGCGTGCCGGCGGCGCGGGCGGTCGTGCCGTGGGGCCTCGCGGTTCTCCTCCTCGTCTACGTCCTCACGTGCCGCGGCCCGAAGCTCTTCGAGCGCGTGGGCGAGTGGCTCGGCCCGGGGATGCTCGTGGTGGCGTCGCTCCTGATCGCGGCGACGGTGGCCCGCTTCGGAGCCCGCACGGTCGTCGCGGGGGAGCTCGCGCCCGAGCAGCTCTACACGCCCGACCGCTGAAGGGGTTCATGCTGGGCGTCGAGTGGGGTGCCGCGGTCGCGTTCACCTTCTGGCCGATCATGGGCGGGATCACACGGCTCATCGCGCGCCCGAACCACCTGGTCTCGCCCGCCGTCCTCGGCTTCGGCGTCATCGGGCCGCTCTTCCCGATCACCGCGGCCGCGCTCGCCACCGTCACGGTGCCGACGACGTCCGACCCGACCGGCTGGCTCGTGCCGGTCGCGGGCCCGGTGCTCGGCACGCTCGCCCTCGTCTTCGTCGTGCTGGCGAACGTGACCGTGACCGTGATCCAGCTCTACCTCTGCGGCGTCGGCATCCAGCACGTCCGCGCCTTCACGCGCCTGCGCTGGGAGCTCCTGGTGGCGCTCTTCGTCGCGCCCGGCGTCCGGCTCGCGCTCCGGCCCGAGTGGGTGCTCGACCACGTGCTCGTGTGGGTGACGTACGACGGGCTCATCTTCGCCGGGATCGCGGCGATCATGCTCGTCGACTTCGTGCTGCTCCGGCGCCGGGCGCTCGACGTCCGCCAGCTCTTCAACGACGCGCCGTCGGGCGCGTACGGGTTCTGGGGCGGCGTGAACTGGGCCGCCGTCGGCGTCGTCGTGGTGAGCGTGTGGCTCTACGTCCGGCTCTACGACCCGGTGACGATGGCGAGCGCCGCCGCGTTCCGGTACTGCGGCGCGACGCTGCCGACCGTCCTCGTCTCGGGGCTCCTCTACTGGCTCCTCGTGCGCCTGGTCGTGATCCCGGCGGGGAAGGGCGGCTATCCGCGGGCGGCGGGCGCGCCGGCCGCCGCGCGCGAGGACTTCGTGCCGGCGCTCTGAGAGGGAGGGTCGTCCCGTGGAACCGACGCGCGCGCAGCTCCTCTGGATGTACGAGACGATGCTCGTCATCCGCGGCTTCGAGGAGACGATGGTCAAGGTCTACATGGAGAAGAAGCTCCCGCCGCACGTCCAGAAGGGGCTCGCGTTCGACATCGGCTCGGGCCCGGTGCCGGGCGAGATGCACCTCGCCGCGGGGCAGGAGCCGGTGGCGGTCGGCGTGTGCGCGCACCTCCGCCGGGACGACGCCGTGACCGCGCCGCACCGCCCGCACCATTTCGCGATCGCGAAGGGCGTGCGGCTCGACCGCATGGCGGCGGAGATCTTCGGCAAGGTGAGCGGGCTCTGCCGCGGCAAGGGCGGCCACATGCACCTGTTCGACCCGGAGACGCGGTTCAGCTGCAGCGGGATCGAGGGCGCGGGCATGCCGCCCGCCTGCGGCGCGGCGCTCGCGGCGAAGAAGAAGGGGACGGACCGGGTCGCGGTGGCGCTCTTCGGCGAGGGCGCCGCGAACCAGGGGACGTTCCACGAGTCGCTCAACCTGGCGGCGCTCTGGAAGCTCCCCGTCGTCTTCGTGTGCGAGGACAACAAGTACGCGATCTCGGTCGAGAAGAGCGCCTCGACGGCCGTCGCGTGGAACGCCGACCGCGCCGTCGCCTACGGCCTCCCGGGCGTGAAGGTCGAGCGCAACGACCCGCTCGAGGTCTTCCGCGCCGCCGGCGAGGCGGTCGCGCGCGCGCGGCGCGGCGCGGGGCCGACGCTCCTCGAGGTGAAGACGGACCGGTACCTCGGCCACTTCCAGGGCGACCCCGAGGTCTACCGCCCGAAGGGCGAGGTCGAGGCGCTCCGCCGCGACGACCCGATCCCGCGCCTCGCGGCGCGCCTCCGCCGGGACGCCGTGCTCGACGACGCGACCGATGCGGAGATCGTCGCCCGCGCGCGCGCGCGCGTGAAGGACGCCTACGCCTTCGCGCGCGCGAGCGCGTACCCCGAGCCGGCCGAGGCGCTCCGGCACGTGTTCGTCGACTGAGAGTCGGAGGGACCCATGGCGACCACCGAGCGGACGCTCACGATGGCGCAGGCGATCGCCGAGGCGATCGGCCTCGAGATGGAGCGCGACCCGGACGTCTTCGTCATGGGCGAGGACATCGGGAGGTACGGGGGGATCTTCGGGGCGACGCAGGGGCTCCTCGCCCGCTTCGGTCCCGAGCGGATCATGGACACGCCGATCTCGGAGGCGGCGTTCATCGGCGCCGCGATCGGCGCGGCGGCCGAGGGCATGCGGCCGATCGCCGAGCTCATGTTCATCGACTTCTTCGGCGTCGCGATGGACCAGCTCTACAACCACCTCGCGAAGAACACGTACATGTCGGGCGGCGCGGTCCGGCTGCCCGTCGTCGTGATGACGGCGATCGGCGGCGGCTACAACGACGCCGCCCAGCACTCGCAGTGCCTCTACGGGCTCTTCGCGCACCTCCCGGGGCTCAAGGTCGTCGTGCCGTCGACGGCGTACGACGCGAAGGGCCTCATGATCCAGGCCGTCCGCGACGACAATCCGGTCCTCTACTGCTTCCACAAGGGGATCATGGGGCTCCCCTGGATGGCGTGCTTCGAGGGCAGCACGACACCCGTGCCGGAGGGCGCGTACTCGGTGCCGTTCGGCGCCGCGCGCCTCGTCCGCGAGGGGACCGACGTGACGGTCGTGACGCTCGCGCAGATGGTGCACAAGGCGGCGCGCGCGGCCGACGAGCTCGCCGGCGAGGGCGTGAGCGTCGAGATCCTCGACCTCCGGACGCTCGTCCCCCTCGACCGCGCGGCCGTCCTCGCGTCGGTCCGGAAGACGGGGCGCCTCCTCGTCGTGGACGAGGACTACCTGAGCTTCGGCCTCTCGGGCGAGATCGCGGCGCTCGTCGCGGAGCATCTCGACGAGGTCCGCCTGAAGGCGCCCGTCCGGCGTCTCGCCGTGCCCGACGTGCCGATCCCCTACAGCCGCCCGCTCGAGCAGGCCGTCATCCCGCAGGTGGCGCACGTCGTGGACGCGGCGCGCGCCCTCGTGGACGCGCGGCTCGCGTAGCGCCGCCCGGATGACCCCGGTCACGCTTCCCGATGCGGCGTGGGACGACGTCGACGAGGGCGAGGAGGCGGAGGCGCTGCTCGACGCCTGGCTCGTCGCCCCGGGCGACCAGGTCGCGGCCGCGCAGCCCCTCGCGGTCGCGATCCTCGTCAAGACGAGCTGCGAGGTGACGGCACCCGTCGCCGGGCGCGTCGCGCGGATCCTGGTCGCGGCGCAGGAGACCTTCGGGCGCGGTCGGGTGCTGGCGGAGATCGAGGAGGCCGAGGCGGCGCACGCCGGGGCCGCGCGTCCGCCGGCGGCCGGCGCCGCACCCCCGGCGCCGGCCGGCGCGGCGGGGCCGGACGCCGCGCGTGCGGACCGGGGCGTCCGGCGCACCCCGCTCGCGGGGCTCCGCGGCGTCGTCGCGCGGAGCCTGACGGCGGCGTGGCAGGGCGCGCCGCGCGTCGCGGTCGCCGTCGAGGTCGACATGACGGCGTCTCTCGCGCGCCCGGCCGCGCTCGCGCGGCAGCTCGGGGCCTCGCCGCGCGTGTCGGTCACGCACCTCGTGCTCCGCGCCGCGGCGCTCTCGCTCCGCGAGCACCCCCGGCTCAACGGGCGCGTCGCGGGCGACGCCGTCGAGACGAGCGACGCCGTCCACGTGGGGCTCGCGGTCGACGTCGACGAGGCGGTCGTCGTCCCGGTCGTCCGCGACGCGGATCGGAAGTCGGTGGCCGAGCTGGCGGCCGAGTGCGCGGCGCTCGCGGCCGCCGCGCGGGCGGGGCGTCTCGCGCCCGCGGCCGCGCAGGGCGGCACGTTCACGGTGTCGACGCTCGGCGCCGCGGGCGCCGACTGGTTCACGCCGATCCTGAACGCGCCGCAGATCGCGATCCTCGGCGTCGGCGCGGTCGCGCCGCGCCCCGTCGTGCGCGGGGGCGCCGTCGTCGCCGCGCCGACCGTCCACCTGACCCTCGTCTTCGACCACCGCGCCGTGGACGGCGTCCCCGCGGCCCGCTTCCTCGCCGCGGTCCGCGCGCGGCTCGAGTCCGCGGCCGATCTGTGACCGGCGTCGCGCCCGGCGCGGCGCGCGCGGTCGGCGCGGCCGAGGAGCAGGCCTGGAACGAGGCCGCGCTCGCGCGCCCGGTCCCGGCGCCGGCGCTCCGCCTGTGGACGTACGGCGGGCCGGCGGTCGTCGTCGGGCGCGGGCAGCTCGACGTCCGCGGTGCGGCCGCGCCGGTCGTCCGCCGCGAGACGGGCGGCGGCGCCGTCTTCGTCGGCCCGCACCTCCTCGGCGTCTCGGTGGTCCTCCCAGCCGCGCACCCGCTCGTCGCGCCCAGCCCCGCGCGGACGTTCCGCTGGTTCGGGACGGCGCACGCGGCCGCGCTCCGCACGCTCGGGATCGCGTGCCGGACGGCGGCGCCGGGCGCCGGGCGCGCCGACCCCGCGCTCGCGTGGGCGTGCTTCGGCGGGCTCGGGCCGTGGGAGGTCGTGACGGCGGCGGGACGGAAGCTCGTCGGGCTCGCGCAGCGCCGGCGCACGAGCGGCGTGCTCCTCGTGAGCGGCACCCTCCTCGCCGACCCCGACTGGGCGCCGCTCTGCGCGGCGTTCGGGCGGCCGGAGGCGGCGCCCGCGCTCGCGCGCGCGACGTCGTCGTGCGGCCGGGAGCTCGGCGGCGCGGTCGACGCGGCGCGCGTCGCCCGGCGGATCACCGCCGCGCTCGCGCGCGCGATCGCGAGCGCGTGAGGGGCGCGCTCAGGTCGCGTGCCACATGTCGACGACGCACTGCCACCGCCCGTCGGGCTGGCGGCGGTAGACCTCGAGCGTGACGCCGTTCGACACGGCGGCGGGTGCGCCCGCGGCGCGCATGGTGAACGCGTACGTCCCGATCAGCCATCCGACGTCGCCCGACGCCTCGGCGCGCACGACGCCCAGCTCGAATCGCGCCTCCCCGGCGCGGTGCACGTTCGCGAAGAGCTCCCGGATGCGCGGGCGGCCCTCGACGATCGGATGGTCGGGGGGCAGCGCGCGGGCGTCCGCGGCGTAGAACAGCTCGCACAGCTCCGTCAGCTTCTTCGCGTTGAACAGCGGCGCCCACTGGGCGCGGAGCGCCTCGATCGCGTCCTTCCCGGTCTCGGCTGCCATGGGGCCTCCCTTCGGACGGGCGTTCGGCCCGCTATAGCGCACCAGCTCCCGCGTGCGGAGGGGAGCGGCTTTCGGCAGGGGCGGCGGCCGGTGTAGGACGTGCGCATGCCCGACGTGCTCGGCTGCGACGTCGCCGTCGTCGGCGGCGGACCCGCCGGCGCCGTCGCGGCGCGCGGGCTCGCGCGGGCGGGATACCGCGTCGTCGTGCTCGCGACGCCGCGCGCGCACTCGGTCGTGGAGGGGCTCTCGCCGCGCACGCGCGAGGCGCTCCGCGCCGCGGGCTGCGACGCCGCGCTCGCGTGCCTCGGGGCCGCGGTGCCCCGGGTCGCCGCCTGGAACGGCGCGCGCACGGCGGCGAACGTCGAGCACCCCGTCGAGCGCGCCGCGCTCGACGCGGCGCTCGCCGCCGACGCGCGGCGGGCCGGCGCGACGGTCGTCGCGGCGCGCGCCGGGCGCGTCCTGGCGGAGCGCGGGGGCTGGACGGTCGACGCGACGGCGGCCGGGCGGCGCCTCGCCGTCCGCTCGCGCTTCCTCGTCGAGGGGCGCGGCCGCGCCGCGCCCGCGACGGGCCTCCGCCGGCGCGGCCCCGCCTCGATCGCCCTCGTCGGGACGTGGGCGACGCCGGCCGCGGAGGCCGGGACGGCCGTGTTCGCGTTCGCCGACGGCTGGTGCTGGGTGGCGAGCCGCGGCGAAGGGCGCACGACCGTGCAGGTCGTCGTCGCGGGCGGCCGGCGCGCCGTCCCCGCGCGGCCGGCCCTCGCGGCCTTCTACCGCGGCCTCGTCGCGCGCGTCCCGGAGGCGGCCGCGACGTGCGCGGGCGCGCGCCTCCTCGACGTGCACGCGCGGGTCGCGACCCCGGTCCTCGCGACGGGCGCCGTCGGCGCACGGGCGCTCCGCGTCGGCGACGCCGCCTGCGCGGTCGATCCGCTCTCCGGCCACGGCGTCTTCCACGCCGTCGCCAGCGGCCTCGCGGCCGTGCCGGTGGTGCGGACGCTGGTCGAGCGCCCCCGGGACCGCGCGCTCGCGGCCGCCTTCTGGCGCGCGCGCGTCGGGGAGACGTTCGCGAACGCGGCCCGCGGCGGCCGCGAGGTCTACCGCGCGGAGGCGCGGTTCGCGGCGCGGCCCTTCTGGCGTGCCCGCCGGACGTGGCCCGCGCGCGCTCAGCGCCCGGCCGGCGCACCGGCCGTCGCCGCGCGGCCCGTCGTCGAG
>DASRHG010000162.1:0-13242 GCA_035650655.1 Binatia bacterium
CCGAACATGGGCGGCAAGTCGACGTATCTCCGGCAGGTCGCGCTGATCGCGCTCCTCGCGCAGCTTGGAAGCTTCGTGCCGGCCGCGGACGCCGAGGTCGGGCTCGTCGACCGCATCTTCACGCGGGTCGGCGCGAGCGACAACCTGGTCGGCGGCGAGTCGACGTTCATGGTCGAGATGCGGGAGACGGCCCACATCCTCACCCACCTGACGCCGCGGAGCCTCGTCCTCCTCGACGAGATCGGCCGCGGGACGAGCACGTTCGACGGGATCTCGATCGCGTGGGCGGTCGCCGAGCACCTGCACGAGGCGCCCGAGCGGCCGCGGACGCTCTTCGCGACGCACTACCACGAGCTCACGGCGCTCGCCGCCGAACGCCCTCGGGTGCGCAACTTCTCGGTCGCGGTCGCCGAGTGGAAGGGCGACGTCGTCTTCCTCCGCCAGATCGTCCCCGGGCCCGCGTCGCGGAGCTACGGCGTCGAGGTGGCGCGCCTGGCCGGCGTGCCGGACGCCGTCGTCGCACGCGCCCGGGCGCTCCTCGCGAAGCTCGAGGCGGGCGAGGGCGGGGGCGGCCGGCGGCCGACGGAGGCGACGGCGCAGCTCTCGCTCTTCGCGGCCGACGGCGCGCTGCGTCGCGAGCTCGCCGCCCTCGATCCCGAGCGGCTGACCCCGCTCGAGGCGCTCGCCGTGCTCGCCCGCCTCGTCGACACCGCCCGCCGCGGCCCGTGACTCCCTTGATTCCCCGCCCGGCCTTCCCTATCCTCGCGCGCCGTGGGGAGGGGGTGGCGGCCGGGGTGGGCCGGGGCGATGCTCGTCGTCCTCGCGACGGCGGGGCTCGCGGGCGCCGCGGAGCTCGAGCGCCTCGCGGTGCGGGAGACGCCGGCCGGCGCCGAGGTGCGGCTCGAGTGCTCGCGCGCGGTGACGCCGGCCGTCCGCGAGGTGGCCGGCGAGGCCGGGAAGCTCGTCCGCGTCTACCTCGACCTGCCGCGTGGAACGCGCGTCGCCGCGTCCGTGCCGCGGCTCGCCGGGGGCGCCGGCCCGGTCGCGAGCCTCCGCGTCGGCGCGACGGCGCCGGACGCGCCCCGCGTCGTCGTCGACCTCGGGGCGCCGGCGACCTGGGGCCTCGGCCGCGGCCGGGGCGGACGGGTGGTCGTGCTCCGGCTCGCCGCCGCGCCGCCGCTCGCCGACCGTCCCGCGGCGTCGGCGGCCGCCGCTCCCGGTGGGGACGCACCGCCGGCGGCCGCGGCCGCCGGCGACGCCCCGGCGCCGAGCGGCGGCGGCGCCCTCGGGCTCGCGCGGCCGAAGATCGTGATCGATCCCGGGCACGGCGGCCGCGACCCCGGCGCGCGCGGGTACGGCGTCGAGAAGCACGTGACGCTCGCGATCGCACGGCGGCTCGCCTTCTTCCTCCGCACGCGTCTCGGCGCGGAGACGATCCTCACGCGGACCGACGACCGCTACGTCGCGCTCCCGGCGCGAACGGCGCGCGCGAACGCCGCGCAGGCGGACCTGTTCGTCTCCATCCACGCGAACGCGAGCCCGGGCGGGCGCCTCCACGGCATCGAGACCTACTACCTCGACAACACGGCGGACCACGCCACCATCCGTCTCGCGCGCCTCGAGAACGGGACGGCGGGCGCGCCCGGAGGCGGCGGCAGCGCGGACCTCCGCTACATCCTGAGCGACCTCGTGCAGGTGGGGAAGATGGACGACTCGATCGCGCTCGCCGGCGCCATCCAGTCGGGGCTCGTCGGGCGGCTTCGCGCCGCCTACCCGGGCGTCGAGGACCTCGGCGTGAAGCGCGGGCCGTTCTACGTCCTCGTCGGCGCGTACATGCCCTGCGTGCTGGTCGAGACGTCCTTCCTCACCCACCCAACGGAGGGACGCCGCCTCGCCGGCGCGACCTACCAGGAGGCGGTCGCCGAGGGACTCTATGCGGGGATCGCCCGCTTCCTGGCGGAGGCGCGGCGCGCGCGGACACTCTAGGGGCACGACTCGAGACTCATGTCTCGCGTTCGTAGCTCGCGCGCGCTCCGATCTCCGGCTATGGTCTGAGCGGTCGATGATCCTCGCCCGGCCCCCGTCGTTCGCGCCGCTCGCCGCCGCGGCGACGCTGCCCCCCGTCGACGGCGACGTCGCACGGGCGGGCGCGATCGCGCGCGAGTACGTCGGGCGCGTGCGGGCGGAGCTTCGCGCCCGGCACGATGCGGGGGCGGGCGGGCTGGCGGTCGTCGCCGCGTACACGGACGCGATCGACCGCCTGATCTGCTTCCTCTACGAGACCGCGTCGACCCACTTCCTCTCGCGCAACCCGCGCATCAACCAGAAGTGCACCGTCGTCGGGCAGGGCGGCTACGGCCGCGGGGAGCTGAACCCCGCCTCGGACATCGACCTCCTCTTCCTCTATCCGTGGAAGGTGAACCCGTACGTCGAGACGGTGGGCGAGGTGATCCTCTACGCGCTCTGGGACGCCGGGCTGACGGTCGGGCACGCGCTGCGCAACACGCGCGAGTGCGGCCGCCTCGCGGCGCGCGACCTGAAGGTCAAGACGGCGCTCCTCGACGCACGCCGGCTCGCGGGCGACGAGGGCGTGTACGCCGACTTCGAGACGACGATGCTGGCGGAGGTGTGGAGCACGAACCCGACCGGGTTCTTCAAGGAGAAGCTCGCCGAGTCGATCGAGCGCCACGCGCGCGCCGGCGACTCGGTCTACCTCCTCCAGCCGCAGCTGAAGGAGGGGCAGGGCGGCCTCCGCGACCTCCACACCGCGCTCTGGACGGCGAAGGTGAAGTTCAAGGTCCGGACCTTCCGCGAGCTCGTGCAGCTCGGCGTCATCGGCGAGCGGGACATCGCCGAGCTGGAGGCGGCGCTCGACTTCCTCTGGCGCGTCCGGAACGCGATGCACTTCGCGAGCGGGGGACACCAGGACCAGCTCACCTTCGAGCTGCAGGAGCGGCTCGCGCCGACCCTCGGGTTCCCGGCGGGCCGGCCGGGCGTCGAAGCGTTCATGCGGGCGTACTACGGCCACGCGAGCACGGTGAACCTCTTCAGCGACGCCGTGATCGCGCGCTGCCTCCAGCCGGTCGAGCCCTATCGCGGCACGCGGCCGGCGGCGCGGACGATCCGCGAGGGGATGCGCATCCAGGGCCGGACGCTGTCGGTCGCCGGGCGCGAGGTGTTCGAGCAGGATCCATCCGCGCTCGTCCAGGTGTTCGCGGAGGCCCAGCGCCACGGCGTCACGCTCGCCGCCGGCACCCGGGGGCTGATCCGCGAATCGCTCGGGCTGCTCGACGGCGCGGGGACGACGCCCGGCGTCGCGCAGGCGTTCCTCCGCATCCTCGCCGCGCGGGGCCACGTCTACGAGACGCTCTTCGAGATGCACAAGCTCGGCGTGCTGAAGCGCGTGATCCCGGAGTTCGCGCACCTCGACTGCCTCGTCGCGCACGACCCGTTCCACATCTACACCGTCGACCAGCACTCGCTGATGGGCGTCCGGGAGCTCGAGCGGCTCCGGGCGGGCGAGTTCGCCGCGACGCTGCCGCACGTGACGCAGGTGATGAACGAGGTCGAGCGGCCGGAGCTGCTCTTCCTCGGGATGATGTTCCACGACGTGGGGAAGGGACACGGACACGATCACTCGGGCCGCGGGGCCCGGATGATGCGGGACATCGCGGGGCGGCTCGGGCTCAACGAGGACGAGACCGCGGCCTGCGAGTTCCTCGTCCGCCACCACCTCCTCATGTCCCACCTCGCCCAGCGCCGCGACCTCGGCGACGATCAGCTCGTCGTCGACTTCTGCCGGCAGGTGGGGACGGTCGACAACCTCCAGCGGCTCTACCTCCTCACGTACGCCGACATGAAGGCCGTCGCGCCGGGCGTCTGGACGAACTGGCGCGACACGCTCGTCACCGAGCTCTACGTGCGGGCGCGGGAGTTCTTCGAGAAGGGCGTCTTCCAGGCGGAGGACCGCGCGGCGCGCGCCGCACGCATCCGCGCCCGCGTCGAGGCGGCGGCGCCGTCCGGTCTGCGGCCGGCGCTCGACGGGCTCTTCGGGACGATGCCGGACGGCTACGTCCTCTCGACGCCGGAGGAGATGATCGCCGGCCACGCCGACCTCCGCCGCCGGCTGACGGAGCAGGAGGCGGCGGGTGCGCACCCGGCGGTGGCAACGGCGCTCGCGCACTTCCCCGAGCGCGAATACACCGAGTTCGCCGTCTGCACGCGCGACCGGCCCGGGCTCTTCGCGATGCTCTCGGGCGTCCTCGCGGCGCACGGCATGAACATCCTCGCCGCCCGCATCGCGACGAGCCGGGACGGCATCGCGCTCGACGCGTTCCGCATCTCGCACGACGACGGCGACGCCGCGCGCGATCCCGAGCGCTGGGAGCGCGTCGAGCGGACGCTCGCCGGCGTCCTCGCCGGGAAGATCGACGTCGAGGATCTCGTCCGCCGCTCCGGCCGGCCCTCGATCCTCACGCGCCGGCGGCGGCCGGTCGCGACCACGGTCGAGATCGACAACGGCGTGTCCCGCGAGTACACCGTGCTCGACGTCTACACGAGCGACCGGGTCGGCGTCCTCTTCACGATCACGAACTGCCTCTACCACCTCTGGCTCGAGATCCACCTCGCGAAGATCACGACGATGGTCGACCAGGTCCTCGACGTCTTCTACGTCACGGACCACGAGGGGCGGAAGATCGAGGACCCGGCGCGCTTGGAGGTGATCCGGCAGGAGCTGGCGCGCGCGCTCGAGGCCGAGGCGACGCCGAAGGAGGCGCGGGCCGCCGGTGCGTGACGGCGAGGGGCGGCGGACGAGGCGGGGCGGGGCACCGGACGCGCTCGATGCCGCGGTCGACGCGTACCTCGATCACATCGCGACCGAGCGGGGGCTCGCGCGAAAGACGCTCGAGGCGTACGCGCGCGATCTCGCCGCGTTCCGTCGGACGCTCGCGCGCCGGCGCGTGGGGACCCTCGCCGGGATCGGGCCGGGCGACGTGCGCGCGCATCTCGCCGCCCTCACGGCTCGCGGGCTCACGGCGCGGAGCCAGGCGCGCGCGCTCGCCGCGATCCGCGGCTGGCTCCGGCACGGCGTCCGCAGCGGACGGCGCCCGGACGACCCGTCCGAGCGCGTCCGGATCCGCCGGCCGCCCGCGCGCCTGCCGGCCGCGCTCGGGAGCGGCGAGGTGACGAGCCTCCTCGCCCAGCCGGGCGAGCAGGCCCGGGGCGGGCTCCGCGACCGCGCGCTCCTGGAGCTGCTCTACGCCTCGGGGCTTCGCGTGTCGGAGGCGGTCGGCCTGACGCGCCCGCAGCTCAACCTCGAAGCCGGCTTCGTCACCGTCCTCGGCAAGGGGGGCAAGGAGCGCGTCGTGCCGCTTGGGAGCCATGCGCGCGCGGCGCTCGCGGCCTACCTCGAGCGCGAGCGGCCACGGCTCGTCGGCGCGCGCCCGAGCGCGTACGTGTTCCTCGGGCCCCGCGGCCGGCCGCTCACCCGCCAGGCGGTCTGGAAGCTCGTCCGGCGGCACGCGCTCGCGGCCGGCCTCGGCCGGCGCGTCTCGCCCCACACGCTGCGGCACACGTTCGCGACCCATCTCCTGGGCGGCGGGGCCGACCTCCGCGTCGTGCAGGCGCTCCTCGGGCACGCGGACGTCGGGACGACGCAGATCTACACCCACGTGGCGCCGGGGCGGCTGCGCGAGGTGCATCGTCGGTTCCACCCCCGGGCGTGAAAGAGAGGAAGCGGAATGCGCTACGGCCTCGCTGCCGCCGGACTCCTCGTCGTCTCGAACACGTTCATGACCGCCGCCTGGTACGGCCATCTCCGCTTTCCGCGGGCGCCGCTGTGGGCCGCCGTCCTCGCCAGCTGGGCGCTCGCGCTCTTCGAATACTGCGCGCAGGTGCCCGCCAACCGCCTCGGGTATCGCGCGCTCTCGGGCTATCAGCTGAAGGTGATGCAGGAGGCGATCACGCTCCTCGTCTTCATCGCGTTTGCCCGGCTCTGGCTGGGCGAGGCCCCGACGCTCCGCCACTTCGCGTCCTTCCTGCTCATCCTCGGGGCGGTCGCGGTGGCCTTCGCATGAGCACGCGCTCGTGCGGGCGCGCGCCGGCGTTTGTTGCGCGCCCCCGGGGCCGCCGGTACACTCGCCCGACGCCGATGGCGCCCGCTCACGTCCCTCACCTCGTCGCCCAGATCGCGCTCGTGGCGGTGCCGCTCGTGATCGCGGTCGTGCTGCACGAGCTGGCGCACGGGGCGATGGCGCGGGTCTTCGGCGATCCGACGGCGGCGGAGCGCGGGCGGCTCACGCTCAACCCGCTCGCCCACGTCGATCCCTTCGGCACGGTCGTCCTGCCCGCGTTCCTCCTGCTCGCCCCGCTCGTCTTCGGCGGCCGGCCGTTCGTGTTCGGCTGGGCGAAGCCCGTGCCGGTCGACTTCCGCCGCCTCCGGCCGCGACGCGCGGGCACGTTGCTCGTGGCGCTCGCCGGTCCGGGCACGAACTTCCTCCTCGCCGGCGCGAGCGCGGCCGTCCTCGCCGCGCTCGGCGCGACGGCGCCGGGGCCGCTCCGCTGGCTCGCGGAGCTCGCCGCGGCGTCGCTCGCCGTCAACTGCGTGCTCGCGGTCTTCAACTTGCTCCCCGTGCCGCCGCTCGACGGGGGGCGCGTCCTCGCGGCGCTCCTGCCGCGCGGCGTCGCGCGCGCGCTCGCGCGCGTCGAGCCCGTCGGGATCGTGGTCGTCCTCCTCGTCGTCCTCAACACGGGGCTCCTCTCGCACCTCGTCCGGCCGGTGATGGGCTTCTTCGTCGGGCTCGCGCGGTGAGGCGATGGGGAAGGTGATCGTGAGCGGCGCCCGGCCGACGGGGCGACAGCACCTCGGGAACTTCCACGGGGCGCTCAAGAACTGGGTCCGCCTCCAGGCGGACCACACCTGCTACTTCTTCGTCGCCGACTGGCACGCGCTCACGACCGCGTGGGCCGAGCCGGAGGACATCCCGGCGAACACGATCGAGATGGTCCTCGACTGGCTCGCCGTCGGGCTCGACCCCGAGCGCTGCACCATCTTCCAGCAGTCCGCGGTGAAGGAGCACGCGGAGCTGTTCCTGGTCCTCGGCATGCTCACGCCCGTGCCGTGGCTCGAGCGGAACCCCACGTACAAGGAGCAGCGCGAGCAGCTCCAGGATCGCGACCTCTCGACGTTCGGCTTCCTCGGCTATCCGGTCCTTCAGACCGCCGACGTCCTCATGTACGGTGCCGACGCGGTGCCCGTCGGCATCGACCAGGCGCCGCACATCGAGCTCGCGCGCGAGATCGCCCGGCGCTTCAACACGACGTACCGTCCGCTCTTCAAGGAGCCGCAGACGCTCCTCACCGAGACGCCGAAGATCGTCGGCACCGACGGCCGGAAGATGAGCAAGAGCTACGGGAACGCCGTCTACCTGACCGACGCGCCCGAGGAGGTCGACCGCAAGCTCTCGCGCATGGTGACCGATCCGCGCCGTGCCCGGCGCACCGATCCCGGCGAGCCGAACGACTGTCCCGCGTACCTGTCCTTCCACAAGATCTACTGCACCCCCGACGAGCTGCGCGTCGTCGAGCAGGGCTGCCGGACGGCCGGCATCGGCTGCCTCGAGTGCAAGCGGATCATGATCGCGCACGTGCAGGCGGAGCTCGAGCCGATCCGCGCCCGGCGCGCGAGGCTCGGCCCGGACGACGCGCGGGCGGCGCTCGCGGCCGGCAACGAGCGGGCCCGCCGGGTCGCGGCGGAGACCATGGCCCGGGTCCGGGAGGCGATCGGGCTCGCATGACGACGCCGACCGTCAAGCTCCCGGTGTTCGAGGGACCGCTCGACCTCCTGCTCCACCTCATCAAGAAGAACGAGGTCGAGATCACCGACATCCCGATCGCGACCATCACCGATCAGTACCTCGCGATCCTCGAGGAGCTGCCGGAGCTCAACCTCGACGGTGCGGGCGAGTACCTCGTCATGGCGGCGACACTCACGTACATCAAGAGCCGGATGCTCCTCCCGCACGCGGAGGACGACGACGAGGCGGAGGAGGACCCGCGCGCCGAGCTCGTGCAGCAGCTCGTCGAGTACCAGCGCTACCGCGAGGTCGCGGTGGCGCTCGGCGAGCGGAACGTGCTCGCCCGCGACGTCTTCGCGAGCCCCGGCGAGCCGCTCGAGCCGCCGCTCCCGGGCGAGGCGGCGCCGCCGCCCGTCCGCGATGCGAGCCTCGGTGACCTGCTCGAAGCGCTCCGCGAGGTGCTGAAGCGCATCCGGCCGCCGCGCGTGCACGAGGTCGCACGACCCGTCGTCTCGATGCGCGACTGCGTGCACCACATCCTCGGCCGCTTCGCCCTCGCCGACGAGGTGGAGTTCGCGGGCCTGTTCCCGGAGGACGCGGATCGCGGACGCGTGATCGTCACGTTCCTCGCGTTGCTCGAGATGATCCGGCTGCGCGTCGTGCGCGCGCTCCAGGCGGACCGGTTCGGTCCGATCGTGCTGTCGCTCGCCCTCGCGAGCGTCGACGAGGCGGCCGAGCGCGTGCGGGCGCTCGTCGAGGACGAGCCGTGGAGGAGAGGGGAGGAGGGGGATGGAGACGCTGCTGCTCGAGGATGACGACGTGCGGTACGCGAACGGCAACGGGAGCGGGCCCGGAGCTGGAGACGGCGCCCACGCGCCCCGCGCGAACGGCCACGCGGCCGCGCGCGAGGACACGGGGCAGCTCGCGGCGGTCATCGAGAGCATGCTCTTCGCGGCCGGCGCGCCCGTCCCGCTTGCGCGGCTCGTCGAGGCGCTCGACGGCCCCGGTCGCGCCGAGGTGACCGCGGCGCTCGACGCGCTGCGGGCGAGCTACGAGCGCGACGGACGCGGGCTCCGGCTGGTCCACGTCGCCGGCGGCTATCAGCTCCGCACCCCGCCCGAGCACGGTCCCTGGGTCCGGCGTCTCCTCCGCGAGCGGCCGCCGCGGCTCTCGCGCCCGATGCTCGAGACGCTCGCGATCGTCGCGTACCGGCAGCCGTGCACGCGGGTCGAGATCGAGGCGATCCGCGGCGTCGACACCGACGCCGTGCTCGCGACGCTCACCGACCGCCACCTCGTCCGGATCCTCGGCCGGAAGGACGCGCCCGGGCGCCCGCTCCTCTACGGGACGACACGCGAGTTCCTCGAGGTCTTCGGGCTGCCCGATCTGTCGGCGCTGCCGACGCTCCGCGAGCTGGGCGAGGGGGCCGAGGCGCTGGCGGCGGACGGCGGCCGCCCGGCGCCGGAGGCGTCGCCGGAGGAGGCGGGGCCCCCGGCCGAGGCGCCCGAGGGGGACGGCTAGCTGGCGGCCGAGCGCCTCCAGAAGATCCTGAGCGCCGCGGGCGTCGCGTCGCGGCGGCAGGCCGAGGCGCTCATCGTGGCGGGACGGGTCACGGTCAACGGCCGCGTCGTGCGGGAGCTCGGCACCCGCGCCGACGCGCGGCGCGACGTGATCGCCGTCGACGGCGAGCCCGTGCACGTCGCGCCCGAGCGGCGGACGATCGTGCTGCACAAGCCGCGCGGCGTCGTGAGCACCCTCGAGGACCCCGAGGGGCGGCCGACGGTACGCGACCTCCTCCGCGGCGTCGGCGAGCGCCTCCACCCGGTCGGCCGGCTCGACGTCAGCTCGACGGGCCTCCTCCTGCTCACGAACGACGGCCGCCTGACCGCGCGGCTGCTCCACCCGCGCCACGCGGTCCCGCGCGTCTATCACGCGAAGGTGCGGGGGAAACCGTCGGAGGCCGCGATCGCGCGGCTCCGGCGCGGCGTCCGGCTCGAGGACGGGAAGACGGCCCCCGCCCGCGTGCGCGTCCTCTGCGCGCTTCCGACGAAGACGTGGCTCGAGATCGCGGTCACCGAGGGCCGCAACCGACTCGTCCGCCGGATGTGCGACGCCGTCGGCCACCCGGTCGAGAAGCTCGCGCGCGTCCGCTTCGGTCCCCTCGCCCTCGGCACCCTCCCGCCCGGCGCGTGGCGCGACCTCACCCGGGCGGAGCGGGACGCGCTCGCCGCGGCGGCCGGCCTCCGCGGCCGCGCCGGAGAAGCCGGCGGGGCAGGGCCACGCCGAGCGCCGCGCACGCGGTCGCGAAGGCCGCGCCCGCCGTCCCGAGGATCGTCGCCACGCGAAGCGCGTACGCCGCGAGCGGACGCACCGGAAGGTGCGGCGCGAGCGCCGCGTCGGCGGCGGCCGCGGCGAGGAGCATGACGGCGGTCGCAACGCCGATCCGTGCGAGGGCGCGCCCGAGCCCCCGGCCGAGCGGGCCGATGCGCCGGCAGAGGAAGGCGTAGAGGAGGACGCAGTTCCCGAGCGCCACGGCCGACGTCGAGATGGCGAGCCCGACGTGGCCGAGATGGAGCGCGCGGACGAACGTCCAGTTGAGGGCCCAGTTCGTCCCGATCGAGAGGAGGCTCACGAGCATCGGGATCCGGGCGTCGCCGAGCGCGAAGAAGGAGGGCGCGAGGACCTTGATGCCGGCGTAGCCCGCGAGGCCGAGCGCGTACCCGGCGAGCGCCTGCGCCGCGGCGGCCGTGTCCGCCGGCCCGAAGCGCCCGTGCTCGTAGACGAGGCCCACGAGCGGGACGCCGAAGAGCGCGAGCCCGGCGGCCGCCGGAATGCAGAGGAGGGCGACCAGCTCGAGCGCCTCGCCGACCGTGCGCCCGAGCGCCTCGACGTCGCCGCGCGCGCTCTGCCGCGAGACCGCGGGCAGCGTCACGGTGCCGATCGCGACCCCGAAGAGGCCGATCGGGAGCTGCATGAAGCGGAAGGCGACGTTCAGCCACGAGACGGGCCCGTTCCCGAGGTAGGAGGCGAAGTTGCTGTTGACGAAGACGTTCACCTGCACCGCGGCCGCGCCGATCGTCGCGGGGCCCATGAGCCGGAGCACCTCGCGGAGCCGGGGGTCACGCGGGTCGAGGACGGGGCGGTAGCGGAAGCCCGTCCGTCGAAGGGCCGGGAGCTGGACGCCGAGCTGGCAGAGCCCGCCGACGAGCGTCCCGACGGCCATCCCGGTGATCGCCCGCTCGGCGAGGAGGGGCGCCGCGCCGTCGGCGCCGCCGTGGAGCGCGAGGCGGAGGTAGTCGGGCGCGAGCCAGGCGGCGCAGGCGAGCCCGCCCACGACGGAGCCCACGTTGAAGAAGGCGCCGGCCGCCGCCGGGACGGCGAAGACGTTGCGCGTGTTCAGGATGCCCATCGCGACCGCGGCGAGGGCCACGAGGAGGAGGAAGGGGAACATGATCGCGGTGAGGCGCACGGTGAGCGGGAGCTTCCCGGGGATCTCGGCGAAGCCGGGCGCGATCGCGCCGACGAGGGCGGGGGCGCCGAGGACGCCGAGGAGGACGACGCCGCCCACGACGACCGCGAGCGCGTTCACGACGAGGCTCGCGAGGCGCCACGCGGCGGCTTCGCCGTCGCGCTCGAGCGCGTGGGTGAACGTCGTCACGAAGGCGGCGGAGAGCGCACCCTCCGCGAAGAGGTCGCGGAAGAGGTTCGGGACGCGGAAGGCGGTGACGAACGCGTCGAGCTCGCGCCCGGCGCCGAAGAGGAACGCGAGCGTCTGCTCGCGGACGAGCCCGACGACGCGGCTCGCCAGCACGGCGACGCTCACGACGCTCGCCTGCCGGGCGAGGTCGGCCCCGGCGGGCGGCTCCCGCGTCGGCGTGGGAAGGGCCGCGGCGGCCGGCGCGCTCTCCTCCGCCTCCATCGCGGCGCCCGCGTCGATACGCGAACGCGTCCGGCGGCGCAAGCGCCGCGTCAGCTCCCGCCGCCCGCCGCCTCCGCGAGGCCGCGCGCCGCGACCGGCAGCACGATGCGGAACGTCGCGCCCGCCCCGGGTGCGCTCTCGACCTCGATCCGGCCGCCGTGCGCCGCGACGACGCTGTGGCTGATCGCGAGGCCGAGCCCGGTGCCCGCGCCGACGTCCTTCGTCGTGAAGAAGGGCTCGAAGATGCGGGCGCGCACCTCGGGCGTCATCCCCGGCCCGTCGTCGCGAATGGTGACGGTCACGACGTTCCCCTCGGCGCGGGTCGTGATCCAGACGTTCCCCGTCCCCGGGATGGCGTCGCACGCGTTCGCGAGCACGTTCATGAACACCTGGTTCAGCTGGCCCGGATCGCCCTCGACGGGCGGCGGCGTGCCGTAGTCGCGGTGGATCGCGAGGCGGTCGCGCCAGCGCGACTCGAGGAGGCGGAGGCTCACCTCGATGCCGTCGTGGAGGTCCGCGGCCTTGCGCGTCGCCTCGCCGAGCCGCGAGAAGGTCCGCAGGTCCTTCACGATGCGCGCCGTCCGCTCCGCGCCGCGCCCCATGATGTCGGCGAGCTCCTGCGCTTCGTGGAGGAGCTGCTGCGCGTCGGGCGGGGCCGCGAGCGCCGCCTGGGCGAGCCGGCGGCGGAGCGGCGCGACGTTGCTCGCGATGAAGCTCACGGGGTTGTTGATCTCGTGCGCGACGCCGGCGACGAGGCGGCCGAGGGACGCCATCTTCTCCGACTGCACGAGCTGCACCTCGGCGGCCTTCAGCTCCGAGTACGCGTCGGCGAGCTCGCGGTTCGCGGCCTCGAGCTGCGCCGTGCGCTCCCGGACCCGCTCTTCGAGGCGGGCGTTCAGGGCGGCGAGGGCCTCGTAGCTCCGTGCGTTCTCGAGGGCGATCGCCGCCTGATGGGCGAGGGCGCGGAGGAATTCCGCGTCCCCCGCCGTGTAGAACAGGCCCGAGCGCTTCGCGCCCACGGTGAGGACGCCGGTGAGCTCGTCACCGCGCTGGATGGGGACGGCGACCTCGGCGTCGAGGGACAGGAGGGCGGTGCGCACGCGCTCGTGCGTCGCCTGATCCGGGTAGTCCTCGCTCGAGTCGAACGCGGTGGCGACGCGGCCCGCCGCGATCCGGGCCGCGAGCGCGGCAGGGACGCTCGCGCGGCCGCCGACCTCGTGCAGCCCGAGATCGTTCCCCTTGACGAACACGCGCGTCCCGGCGTTCGGGATCGCCGCGTGGACCGTGTCGCAGACGAGCCCCACGATCTGATCGCGGTGGAGCGCCGACGCGAGCGCCGCGCCCGCGCCCGCGAGCACCTGCGCGGCGTCGTAGTGGGTCCGGAAGAAGATGCGGTCGACCAGGGCCTGGAGGCGCGTGCGGAGGGGGTTGAAGAGCAGGAGCACGGCGAGCGTGAAGATGACGGGAAACGCGGGCGAGTCGGTGAAGTCGCCGGCGCGCAGGATCCAGTTGAAGATCGTGATGGCG